>DASWAR010000316.1:0-9646 GCA_036391015.1 Terriglobales bacterium | reverse complement strand
CTCGCGGGCACTGGCGCGGCAGGAGCTGCGGGCGGCCGTCGATCATGCCCGGAGCAGCGGGCATGAAGTCACCGGTTGCGGCATTGTTCTGGCCTCAGGAAGGCCTCTGCCCGATCTGGCCGCGACGCTCGCCTCGCACGCCCTCATCCACACCGCGGAAGGCGAACTGTTTCGCAACGTCATTGCCGAGGCCAGCCGGGAAATGAATGTGCCGGTTACCGGAGTGAAGGAACGCGAGCTGCTGGCGCAAGCGTCGGCGGCGCTCGGAAAGTCAGACAAGGAACTGCAGAGTTATCTGCAGAAGATGGGACGCGAACTGGGCCCGCCCTGGACGCAGGACGAAAAGTACGCCACGCTGGCTGCCTGGCTGGCACTCGCCGCGTCGTCGGGCGAATAGGTTTTGCCACAGAGGGCACAGAGGAACAGAGAATTTGAAACTGGGAATTTGTAATTTGAAATTTTTCCTCTGCATTTCGGTTTCGTTCTTCGTGCTCCTTCGTGTCCTTCGTGGTTTAAATTGAATTCATGCGGATTCATAGGTTCTCTGTTCTCTTCCTGGTCTTCTGGTCCAGTTTGTCGGCGGCGCAGGCCAAGCTGGAGAAGATCCCAACCGATGCCTCGGTTCCGGCGGCGATCCGCGCGGCGCTCGATGCCAGCGGCTCCAGGCTGGTGCGCCCCGACGGCAGCGTGCTGTGCGAGATCTGGCTGCGGAAGTCGCTGCCGGTAGGCAGAGTCGCGGCCGCCAAAGGCGCCGCCTATCCCGAGATGTCGGAGTCCGCACTGCTGGGCGTGGTCTCGTTCCCCAACGGCGGCAAAGACTTCCGCGGGCAGGCGATCAAGCCCGGCCTCTACACCATGCGCTACGAGCTGCTGCCCGAGGACGGCAATCACATGGGCGTGGCGCCGGCGCGCGACTTCGTGCTGCTGGTCGCGGCGAGCGCCGATACCGACCCCAGCGCGCAATACGACTTTGCGCAACTGGTGAAGCTGAGCGCCCAGGCCGCGGGGACAAATCATCCGGCGGCGTTTGTCCTGCTGGCGCCGGAATCTGGAGCTGTCCCTCGCACCTACCAGAACCCCGACGGGTTCCAGGTGTTCGCCGGCGCGATCAAGACCGACGGCGACAAGAACGTGCCGGTCGCGCTAGTGGTGAAGGGGCAGTCGGAGCAATAGGCTGCAGGCCGCAGGCTTCAGGCTGCAAGCGTTGTCGAGTGGACGGTTATCAGTTATTGGAAAGATGCAGGTTCCTCGACTCGGAATGACAATCGCCAAGAATTCGAGTCAAGCCGACCGCGTCCTCCCTCTGAATGACATTTATTTTTTGTGATTCGCAATGGATCACACGCTCGCGCTCTGCGGTGCGGAGGATTGCAACAGGTGGTGTAGAAGAAATCAGCAGGCGGCGGAACCGGCGTAAGTCATTGATTCGCTGTTAGTGCCGGATGCGGGAGAGAGATACCCGCCGAAATGACCGCTGAAAAGCTCATCAAAGCGGCGTTGTAGAAATCATCAGCAGTTATTCGTTGCGCTCGCGTCCGCGGCGCACAACTCACTCGTTTCACGATACATATACACACGATGCGGAGATTTCGACAGGCGTGGTGAGTCATGGCATAGCGATTGCCTTAGTGAAAGGTGGCGAGCGGCCCGCAGCGGAGAAAGAAAGGCCCGCCGGAGGCAAGCATATGACAGTCATCCTGGTTCTCTCGACCTTCATCATCTTCCTACTCATTGATCACTTCTTCAGCAAGAAGCCGGCGCTGCAGATTGCAGTGCAGCCGGCAGTAGCGCGCGAGATCGTGGCACGGTTGCAGCCCAGCCTGGTAGGCGGGTTCAAGGTGCCGGAAAACCTGCGCTATCACCCGGGACACACCTGGGCGCTGAGCGAGAGCCCAAGCCTGGTGCGGGTAGGGGTAGACGACTTCGCCAGCAAGCTGATGGGGAAGGTGGAGCGGCTGTCGCTACCGCAGCGCGGGCAGTGGATCCGGCAGGGTCAGAAGCTGGCTAGCGTGTATCGCGACGGCGCCAAGGTGGACATGCTGTCGCCGATCGAGGGCAGCGTGGCCGACATCAACGATGCGCTGGTGCTGAACCCGGAACTGGCGCGCAAGGATCCGTACGGCGAAGGCTGGCTGGTGACGGTGCAATCGCCGGATGCGAAGACCAACTTCCGCAACCTGATGAGCGGGGCGCTGGCGCGGTGGTGGACGGAAGAAGCGGCCAGCCGGCTGCAGAAGCGGGTACCGGCGATGCTGGGCGCGCTGGCGCAGGACGGCGGCGTGGCCATGGACAACTTGACGGCGCAGATGCCGGAACAGAACTGGACCGAGCTGACGCGGGAATTCTTCCTGAGCTAGGGATGGAACGGGCGTTCGCCATGAGCTGCAAGTTCCCAGTCCCGAGTCCCGAGTTGCGAGCCAAGAGGCTCGCAATTCGCGTCTGGCGGCACTTAGTCGGGTTGGCAATCGTGGCTGCCGGAGTGGCACGGAAGTGAGCAATGTCACGGGTAATTGTGATCACAATCACGGCTAAAAACGCGGTGTCAGCCCACACTTTGGTGTTAAGGGATGTGGGCCCCAGAAACAGGAACGCTGGCACCCAAAATGAAAACCGTCTTGGTGAACCGGAAGGCAGCAGGTCCGCTCACCAGGCCCTCATTGAAGCAAGGAGGCGGTTATGTTGCTGGCGTATCGCTTAGTCAGGCTGATTGAAACCCATGCCGACCGGCTGGCCAAGGGGCTGCTGGTCAAGCTGCAGACTTCCAACAAGTGCCCGGATTTCACCAAGGTGCCGTCGCAGGAATTCGAGCAGCGGGTCTACGAAGTCTACGACCACCTGGGCGAGTGGCTGCTGGGGAAAAAAGAAGAGGACATCGCGCGGCGCTACACCGAGATCGGGATGCGTCGCCAAAGGCAGGGTGTGCCGCTGAGCCAGTTGATGGAGGCCATCATGCTGACCCGCGAGCACCTGTGGGAATACCTGAAACACGAAGCCGATATCGAGAAGCCGGTGGAAGTGTTCGGCGAGCTGGAAATGATGGAGCTGCTGGAACAGTTCTTCGACCGCGCCATGTACTACGCCGCGCTGGGGTACGAAAAGGCGCAAGCGAGCAGCGAGTCGGTGAAACAGATTGAGCACGCGCTGGCCCGTTGATGGCGAGCGCAAGCTGGAACACGGACGCGGCGCAACGGCCGGCTCCAGGGATTGATGACAAAGGAGAGAAGTGATGCCGCTGGCAAAGAGACTGGTGCGACTGATTGAAAACCATTCCGACCGGCTGGCCGAAACCATGCTGATCAAACTGCAGAATTGCGAGAAGTGCACGACGTTCAAGCGGGTGCCGCGCGAAGAGTTCCGGCAACGGGTGTACGAAGTATACGATCACCTGGGGGAATGGCTGCTGAACAAGCAAGAAAAAGACGTGGCGCGCCGTTACGTTGAGATCGGCATGCAACGCGAGCGGCAGGGCGTGCTGCTGAGCGAGCTGATGTACGCGATCATCCTCACCCGGGAGCACCTGTGGGACTTCCTGAAGCACGAAGCGAACCTCGAGAAGCCGAAGGAAGTGTTTGGCGAGCTGGAAATGATGGAGTTGCTGGAGCAATTCTTCGACCGCGCGATGTACTATGCGGCCCGGGGTTACGAACAGTCCAAGGCAGCCAAAGAGGAAGCCGAGGTAGCGCATGTCATGGTCCATTAATTTCAATCGCAAGCTGATGAACGCCGGGGACGCGCTGCGTTGCGTCGAATCGGGGATGCGGGTGTACATCCACCCGGGATGCGCCGAGCCGGAAGTGCTGGTGGAGGCGCTGATGGAGCGGGCGCCGTACGTGCGCGACGTCGAGATCATCCACCTGATGACGATGGGAAGCGCGCCTTATGTGGCGCCGGAGATGGCGGGACACTTCCGCCACAACGCCATGTTCATCGGCGGGAACGTGCGCGAGGCGGTCAACGACGGCCGCGCCGACTACACCCCGGTATTTCTGAGCGAAATCGAGGGGCTGATTGAGAGCGGCCAATTGCGGGTGGACGTGGCGCTGATCCAGGTCTCGCCGCCGGACGCGCATGGGTACTGCTCGCTGGGCGTGGGCGTGGATACCACCATGACGGCGGTGCGCTGCGCGAAATTTTCCGTGGCGCAGGTGAACGACCAGATGCCGCGCACCTACGGCGACTGCTTTCTGCACATCGACCAGATCGATGCCTTCGTGGAAACGTCGCGTCCGCTGTGCGAGGCGCCGAAAATCGAGATCACGCCCACGCACCGGGCGATCGCCAAGCACGTGGCCACGCTGATCGAGGATGGTTCGACCCTGCAAACCGGCATCGGCGGCATCCCCGACGCGGTGCTGCCGTACCTGACCGACCGCCAGGACCTGGGAGTGCACACCGAACTGGTGAGCGACGGGGTGATCTCGCTGATCGACGCGGGCGTGCTGACCGGACGGCGCAAAACGCTGTTGCCGCGGAAAATCGTGCTGTCGTTCGTGCTGGGCGGCAAACGGCTGTTCGATTATGTCAACGAAAATCCGATTTTCGAATTCCGGCCGAATGCCTTCACCAATGACCCGTTGCAGATCGCGCGCAACGACCGCATGATCGCCATCAACTCGGCGCTGCAGGTGGATATAACGGGTCAGGTATGCGCCGACTCCATCGGCACGCAGTTTTACAGCGGGATCGGCGGGCAGGTGGACTTCATTCGCGGGGCATCGCGGTCCAAGGGCGGGAAGCCGATCATCGCGCTGCCGGCGACGGCGAAGGGCGACACCGTGTCGCGCATCGTGCCCATGCTGGACCCGGGCGCGGGCGTGGTCACGTCGCGGGGCCTGACGCGCTACGTGGTGACCGAGTATGGCATCGCCTACCTGCACGGCAAGACAATCCGGCAGCGGGCGGAGGCGCTGATCTCGATTGCGCACCCGAAGTTCCGCGATTCGCTGTTCGAATACTGCGAGCGCACCAAGTGGCTGCAGCGGAACCACGTGGCGCTGGCGGCGGTGGTCTAGGAGTCGGGAGTCGGAAGTCAGGACGCATTTAGCAAATTAACGGCGAGGTGAGCGATGGCGGCTGTGTCGCGCGGTAAGGTGAAGATCGACAGCGAAGAATGCAAGGGCTGCGGCTTGTGCGTGGATTCGTGCCCGCCGAAGTGCCTGTCGCTGGGGACGGGGATGAACGCCTACGGAGCGCACCCGGCGGCCTACGCCGGAGAGGGCTGCACCGGGTGCGGCATCTGCTTCTACTGCTGCCCGGAACCGGGAGCGATCACGGTGTACCGGATGCCGGCGCCTGCGCGCGCGGTGGAGGCTTCCCATGCGGCATCTGTGTAAAGGCAACGTGGCGGTGGTCAAGGGCGCGGTGCTGGCGGGCTGCCGCGCGTACTACGGATATCCCATCACGCCGGCGAGCGAGATTGCCGAGTACGCCGCGCTCTACATCCCGGAGGTCGGCGGGACGTTTGTGCAGGCGGAGAGCGAGATCGCATCCATCAACATGGTGTACGGGGCGGCTTCCGCGGGCGTGCGGGTGATGACGGCGTCCTCGGGACCGGGGCTGAGCCTGATGCAGGAGGGGATCTCCTACCTGTGCGGCTCCGAGCTGCCGTGCGTGATCGTGGACGTGGTGCGCGGCGGGCCGGGGCTGGGAAACATTGCGCCGGAGCAGAGCGATTACTTCGCCATGGTCAAGGGCGGCGGGCACGGGAATTATCACAACCTGGTACTGGCGCCGGCGTCGGTACAGGAGATGGCCGACTTGACGATGCTGGCCTTCGATCTCGCCGACCGCTATCGCAACCCGGTGATCGTGCTGACCGACGGCTTTGTCGGGCAGATGATGGAGCCGATCGAGCTGGAAGAAATCGAGAGCACGGAGCCGGAGAAGCCGTGGGCAGTGAAGGGCACGCCGGAAACGCAGCACAACCTGATCTCGTCCATCTATCTCGAGCCCGACGACCTGGAAAAACACGAGCGCAAGCTGGAACAAAAGTACAAGCTGGCGCAACAGCTCGAGCCGCGGCATGAAACCTACCGCACCGACGATGCCGAAATCCTGGTGGTGGGCTACGGAATCGTGTCCAGAGTGCTGCGCTCGGCGGTGGACGAGGCGCGTGCCCGCGGGGTCAGGGCGGGGTTGTTCCGTCCGATCACGCTGTGGCCGTTCCCGTCGCACGCGCTGGCGGAAACGGCGGCGCGTTGCAAGACGGTGCTGACGGTGGAGCTGAGCACCGGGCAGATGGTGGAGGACGTGAAGCTGGCGGTCAACGGCAAAGTGCCGGTCGAATTGTATTCGCGGATCGGCGGGAATGTGCCGTCGGTGGAAGAAGTACACGCGCGGATGTTGGAGTGCGTGGGAGCGGAAGTGTAGGAACGGTAGCTTGGGAGCACGGAGGCATAGGTGGCGGAATACGAGATTCTTCACGAAAAGTCGCCGGTCTTCTACGACCGCTATGAACGCAAGGGCGAACTGCAACACCAAACGCACTACTGCCCGGGCTGCGGGCACGGAGTGGCGCACAAGCTGATCGCCGAGGCGATTGAGCAACTGGGGCTGCAGGAGCGGACCATCTTCGTCAGCCCGGTGGGCTGCTCGGTCTTCGCCTACTACTACTTCAATACCGGCAACGTGCAGGCAGCGCACGGGCGGGCGCCGGCGGCGGCAACCGGCCTCAAGCGCGCCTGCCCGGACAAGATCGTGATCAGCTACCAGGGCGATGGCGACCTGGCGGCGATCGGAACGGCGGAGATCATTCACGCCGCCAATCGCGGCGAAAAGATCACGGTTTTCTTCATCAACAACGCGATTTATGGCATGACCGGCGGGCAGATGGCGCCCACGACGATGGTGGGGCAGACCTCTACCACCAGCCCGTGGGGACGGCGCCCGTCGAACGAAGGATTCCCCCTGCACGTTTCGGAGTTGCTGGCGACGCTGGAAGCGCCGGTGTATATCGAGCGGGTAGCGCTCTCGGACAACAAAAACATCATGCGGGCGCGCAAGGCGATCCGCAAGGCGCTGGAGTTGCAGCGCGATAACGCGGGCTTTTCGCTGGTGGAGATTTTGTCGCCGTGCCCGACCATCTGGAAACAGGACCCGGTGGAGGCGCGCAAGTTCGTGGCGGAAAAAATGATTCCGGTGTTTCCGTTAGGCGTGTTTCGCGACCGCAAAGTTGAGATCCCGAAGATTGACGTTCCGCAGAAGAGCGTCGCCGAGGCGCTGGAGCTGGGCGATGACTCCGCCGTTGAAGACGGGAAGCACCATGGCAAGGAGTGCACCATCAAGGTGGCCGGGTTCGGCGGCCAGGGCGTGCTGCTGCTGGGCGTCCTGCTGGCGGAGATGGGCATGCGCGAGCACATGGAAGTGAGCTGGCTGCCGTCGTACGGGCCGGAGATGCGCTCGGGCAGCGCGCATTGCCACGTGTGCCTGTCGCAGGAGCGGATCGGATCGCCGCTGGTAACGCATCCCGAAGTGCTGGTGGCGATGAACGAGCAGTCGCTGCGCAAGTTTGCGCCCACAGTGGCGCCCGGGGGACTGATCCTTTACAACCGCGACAGTCTCCCGGAAAATTTTGCGATTACGCACGCGCGGGCGGTCTGCGTGCCGGCATCGGAGATTGCCGACCGGCTCGGGTCCGCCAAGGTGGCCAACGTGGTCATGCTGGGCGCGCTGCTGGAGGAAACCGAGTGCCTGTCTCCGGAAACGGCGATGGCGGTGATCGAGAAGATGGTGAAAAAGCCGGAGCTGTTGAAGATGAACGAAGAAGCGCTGCACGCCGGGCGGGTGTACATCGATCACCAGGTGAGGATCGGAGCGGTGAGCCAGCCGGACGGGTTTGCGTACTAGCGATTAGCGATTAGCAATTAGCGATTAGCAAATGCGCCCGGCCTGAGTGGCTGGGCGTTTTTGTCGAAAAGTGATTCTGAGGAATAGGAATTCATGAAAGCAGCGTTGATTGCGAGTTTGCTTGCGGGCCTGGCGACCGGCCTGGGCGGCGTGATGATTGCGGTGCTGCCGCGCATTTCGCGCCGCGTGTACGACACGCTGCTGGGATTCTCGGCGGGCGTGATGCTGGCGGCCGGCTCGATCACACTGCTGTGGCCGGCGCTGGCGCGTAAAGGGATCGTGCCGGCGGCACTGGGTCTGCTGTGCGGCGCGCTGTTGGTGTACCTGCTGGAACTCGCCGTGCCGCACCTGGAGCCGCACTTCGCGCCGCAACTCACCGGGCGCAGCAAGCGGCTGGGAATTCTGATGGCGGCGGCGCTCACGCTGCATCACGTGCCGGAAGGCTTGGCCATCGGGGTGGCGTTCGGCAGCGGAACGAAAGGCTTGGGCACAATCGTGGCGATTGCGATCGCATTGCAAAATATCCCCGAAGGACTGGCGGTCGCGATGCCGCTGCGCGCCGCCGGGTTTTCGCGAGCACGGGCGATTGCGTGGGCGTCGCTATCGGGATTGACCGAACCGCTGGCGGCCGCGCTGGGCGTATGGTTCGCCAGCAAGCTCGATGGCATGCTGCCGTTCGGCATGGCGCTGGCGGCGGGCGCGATGATCTTTGTGGCGTCGGACCAGCTCATTCCCGAGAGCCACGCGCAGTCGGATTCGAAATCGCCGTCGCTGGGATTGATTTCCGGGTTCGTGCTGCTGGCGGTGCTCACCAAGATCGCGTTCTAGCCTGAAGAAGAATTAGCCACAGAGGACACAGAGGCACGGAGATTCTTAATGGAAGTGCCTTCGCGCGATGCGGGTACAACGAGCAGTGTAGGGGTCCTTCGACTCGGGCGTGCGCCCTCGCTCAGGATGACAGTGGGTTAAGTCTTTCCACGCATATAGACGTCTGTTCATTCCCTCCGTGCCCGTTCATTCCCTCCGTGCCCTCTGTGGCCTCCGTGGTAAATTTCTTGTTTTTGATGGGAGTGCGCAATGACTGAGAAAGGCTCGTACACGCCACACAGCTTTGTGCCGGCCACGCTGAAGCCGCAGGTGATGGGGCGGCGAGGCGTGGTGGCCGCCGGACATCCGCTGGTGGTCGAGGCGGGCATGCGCATGCTGCAGAAGGGCGGCAACGCGGTGGATGCGGGCGTGGCGACGGTGTTTGCGGCCAGCGTGGTGGAGCAGGCAAGTTGCGGGCTGGGCGGCGAGGTTCCAATCCTGATCAAGCTGAAGGGCAAGCCGGTGGTGGCGATCAATGGAACGGGCGTGGCGCCGGAACTGGCGACGGCGTCGTTCTATCTGAACCTGCCGGCCAACGACCCGCGGCGTGGGCCGTTTCCGGTGATGATCCAGGGACGCAACGGAATTATTCCTGCCTATGGTCCGCTGAGCGCGATCGTGCCGGGGATGATCGACGGGTTGCTGGTGGCGCTGCAGGAATGCGGCACGATGAGCTTCGCGGAGGTGATCGAGCCGGCCATCGAGCTGGCGCAGGGATTTCCCGCCGACCAGCGGCTGGCGGGAACGCTCAATCAGCATGAGCCGACGTACTCGAAGTGGAAGACGTCAGAGCGCGTGTACAAGCCGAAGGGAAAGGCGGTGGGAACAGGGCCGCGTGTGGTCGCAGCCGGAGCTGGCAAAGACGCTGCAGTCCATGGTCGACGCGGAGAAGAAGGCCAGGCGGCGGCCGCGCGCGGCGGCGATTGATGCCGTG
>DASWAR010000315.1:0-3776 GCA_036391015.1 Terriglobales bacterium | reverse complement strand
ACCACGTGTATCTGTTCAGGGACAAGCTGGTCAACGAGTTTCGCTTCAGCTACACGCGCTACAACTACGGCTGGTTCTTCACCGACCAGAGTTCCCTGGGCGCCACTGCGCCGGACATCGGGATCACCAGCTTGAGCAACCTGGCGGTCAGCTCCACGTTCCCGCAGGGCCGCAAAGCCAACAGTTTCCAGTACCAGGACACGCTGGGTTGGACCAAGGGCAAACACTCTATCCGTTTCGGGGCTGAGATCCTGCGCCAGCTCTCGGTGCAGGTGGCTCCGTTCAACAGCCGGGGCATCGTGAACTATTCGTCCAGCGCCAACAACGCCTTTACCGGCGGCGCGATCACCGGCCTGGCGAACTTCATCGATAACTATTCGGGCTCGAACGTCAATCCGGTGCAGATCCTCTTCGGTAGCGGCCGGTACGAACCGAACCTGTTCACCTGGTCGCTATTTTTCCAGGACAGCTACAAGATGTTCCCCGAGCTGACGGTGAACTTCGGCCTGCGCTACGAGAACTTTGGCCAACCGGCCAACCTGTTCAAGTATCCCGCCTTCACCGGTTATGCCGATGCCGATGCGCTGACCACCCAGAAGGTCCATCCGGACAACAACAACTTCGGCCCCAGCGTGGGCTTCTCCTGGAACCCGCAGAGCGGGGGCTGGCTCACGGGTAACGGCAAAATGGTTGTGCGCGGCGGCTACCAGGTGAGCTACGACACCTGGTTCAACAACCTGTTATCGAACATAGCGGGCGCTGGGCCGAATGCGTTGTCGAATGTCCCGGTCGCGGGTTCCTCGACGGCTGCCACGCCGCGCGGCAACGCCAATCAGAGTGCGGTGCTGCCCAAGCTGGTTCCGACGCCGGTGACTCCGTACTCGACCATGAGCTCGGTGTTCAATCAGAACATCCAAAACCCGTACTACCACCGCTTCTCGCTCGGCATTCAGCGTGAGATGCCGGGCCGCATGGTGTTCGATCTATCGTATGTAGGCACTCTGGGCCGTCAGTTGTTCTTCACTAACCCCTTGAATCCGGCGCTGCCGAACGCGACGTTCACCGGCACCGGTGTCCAGGCCAACGGACAGACTCTCCGCCTGTTCCCGAATCGCGGCCTCATTCAGATCCGCGATTCCGGCCTGACCTCCAACTACAACGCCATGCAACTGCAGGTTCGCCGCAAGTTCGGAGAAACGGCGCTCGGCAATTTGGCGTTCTCCTCGTCCTACACATGGTCGAAGAGCCTGGACGTGCTGAGCGAGACGTTTGCGACTAACTCGTCGGGACAAAACCCGTCGCGCTCGCCCGCGTTCGGCATCCCATTAAGCCAGCTAGACTACGGTCCGTCGGACAACGACCGCCGCCACGTATGGTCGACCATCGTGCAATGGAACCTGCGCGGTCCGAAGCAAGGCGTCCTGGGGCAAATCCTGGGGGGCTGGTCAGTCGCACCGATCATCACCCTGCAGAGCGGCACTCCGTTTACCATCCTCAACGGATTTGATCGTGATTTCGACGGTTCGAGTTTGGGCGACCGCCCCAACATTGGTAACCAGGCGGCACCTCTCAATACCCGTGCCAAAGTGGTTGCCACCGGCGTCTGTGCCACCGGGTTGCAGAATCCCGCCACCAATGGCTGCGTCACCGCCAATGACGTTCACTTTGTGCAGGTCACCAGCTACTCTCCGACAAGTCCCCTCATTGAGGGGCGCAACGCCAATCTCACACCCACCGGCTACTTCACGGTGGACGCCAATATCCTGAAGACCTTCCGGCTGAGCGAGCGCGTCAACTTCGAGTACCGGGCGGAGATCTTCAACATCACCAACAACCAAAATTTCAATACCCCAGTCTCCGCCACCAACCGCAACGTGACGGCGGCGACGGGCACCAACTTCCTCAATTACGGTCTGTTGGATGGCGGTAGCCGTACCATGAGGATGGGCCTCAAGCTGATTTTCTAAGTAGTTCGCATCCAAGACCACAGGCAGTGGGGAGGGCAACGGCCCTCCCCTTTTCTTGCCTTGAGTCACGGTGCACTTGGTGGACCTGGTCGCGAGTACCGAGTTACCAGCCTCCAGTTTTTGTCCCAACACGGGGCTCGAGGCGCTAACATGCGCGGCGATAAAAAAGCGGAAATCTGGTGTCAGTCCTGATGTCAGTTCGTTTTGAGATTCCGTGCGCTTTCGTGCGCGATGGTGCTTCAGGCCAGCACGCAATCCGTTGATACTGTCGCACGGTGCTTCTCGCAGCGCCTTGGTGCGTTCGTACGGTTCGGATTAAGAGTCAGGTGCTCTGGGTTCCGGAACTTTTCCACAAAATCATGCGTGAAGAGACCTTTGCGTACGCTCAGGGCAGGCTGTGCGGGGCTATGAACTAGCGTCCCTACGGGGCTCGGACCTCATTCATATCGCAGCGCCTGCACCGGATCGAGCTTGGCGGCGCGCGATGCGGGATAAATTCCCGACCCGAGGCTCACGACCACGGCAAACGCCAGCGCCGCCGCCACCAGCCACCACGGCACCGACCAGAAGGTTTCCGGCGTCATGTCCATGCGCTTGAGATAAATGTTGGTGCCGGCATTGATGGCGCGGCCGATGGCCCAGCCCAGACTGACGCCGACCAGTCCGCCGAGAAAGCCCATCACGCCGGCTTCGGCGAAGAACAGCGCCTTGATATCGCCATCGCCCGCGCCGATCGCCTTCATGATGCCGATTTCGCGGCGCCGTTCCAGGATTGCCATGACTAGCGTGTTGACGATGCCGAGCAGCGCGACCGCCAGCGCCAGGCTCCCGAAGATGCCGAGGAACATGTCCAGGATGGTGAAGAAGCGGCGCAGGCTGCGGGTGGCGTCCAGCAGCGAGAAGGTGGAGAAGCCCATGTTCTTGATGGCGTCTTCGGCGGGCTCCACCTGCGAAGGTTTGTCCACGCGCACGGCCAGCGCCATGTAAGCGCGCCCGCGGTAGGAGGTGCGCACCATCTCGCGCAGGTCGCTGCCGAGCATGACATTCAACTTGTTGGCGAGCGCGGTGGGCACGAACACGCGTCCACGCGCCATCGCGCCAAAACCGGCGCCGGGCTCGTGCTCGACGATGCCGACCACGCGCAACGCCTTCTCGCGGCGATTCACGGAAAATCCCGACGCGATCAGTTCGCCGACGGTGTTCGATTCGTCGCCGCTATTGCTGGGAGGCTCGGCGCTTCCCTTCTGCTGCGAAGATCCGCCGCGCTCCGCGTATTGCAGGACGATTTCCTTGCCGACCAGCGCTTTGGGATCGGGCGCAAGTTCCTTGGCGAAATCCGATTCGAGAATGACTTCCTCTGCGTCAGGCCCGGAGAAAAACTTCCCGGTCATTCCGTCGAACGCCTCACGATCGCGCGCCGACGGCGGCAACGCGGCCACCATAATGAACCGGGACTTGTCGCCGTAACGGGCTTCGGCCATGAAGCGCATCTCGGGATTCACTTCGGCGACGTGCGCCACGCGGCCGATGTCGGCAACCGCGGCATCGTCGAGCGGGCGCGCCGGCGTATTAGGCTGATTACGGCGCGAGGGTCCGCGGTCCATGTCGCGCGGCATGACATAGATGGTGTTGAACAGCCCGGAGCGGGTGAGGCGGCGATTGGCGAGTTGCTGCAAGCCGATGCCGAGCGAAAGCATGGCTACCAGCGACGCTACGCCGACAGCGATTCCGACGGTGGTGAGGGAATTGCGCAGCACCGATTCGCGCAGGTTGCGCGCCGCGAGTTCGACGACGTCTTGGGTTTTCATC
>DASWAR010000314.1:0-5390 GCA_036391015.1 Terriglobales bacterium | reverse complement strand
CGGCAAACACCAGCAGGCTGACCAGGCTGATGCGTAGCGCGCGTCGTGGCGCCGGCAGTTTTCCCAGGTAAAGGGTCGCGATCAGTGCGCCCGCCAGTCCGAAGATCGCGCCCGAAGCGCCCGCCGTCACCACCAGCGGATTGTGCCCGATACTCACGATGCTCGCGGCCAGTCCGGAAAGCAGGTAGAGCGCGAGAAACGTCTTGGGGCCATACAGGTATTCCGCCAGCGTTCCCAATTCCCACAGGCACCACATGTTCAGCGCCAGGTGGACGATGCCGATGTGCACGAACATCGCCGTCAGCAGCCGCCACCACTGCCCGGTTAGAGTGAGTGGCCCGAAATTCGCCCCCCAGCGCAGAAGCTGGTCAGAGGTGGGCTGCGTCACCGACGCGCCCTTCACCACCATGGCAATGAAAATGAGAACGTTGATCGCGACCAGCACCGCGGTTATCGACACCGCTGAAGTCGCCAGTCGCCAGGCTGCAGGCGCCAGGAATCCGGCCCCATTTGCATCTTTACGTACCGGGTCACCAAGCATATTCGAAATTCCAAATTGGTATGGGTGTTAGAACTTTTCTTTTTGAAAGCCCAGTCGAAGCGGGACAACACCTAAAATACCACTTCGCTTTGTTGGAGAATCCTATGAGCAGAAGCTACGAGGACTTAAAGGTTTGGCAGAGGGCCATGGATCTCGTCTACGTCATTTACGACATAACGCGAGCTTTTCCGAAAGACGAAATGTACGGCCTGGTCTCCCAGATGCGTCGCGCCGCAGTCTCGATTCCGAGCAATATTGCGGAAGGTAAAGGAAGGTCAACTGACAAGGACTTTGCAGTCTTCTTGCACCACTCGCGCGGTTCACTTCACGAGCTCGAGACGCAGATTCGCATAGCTCATCACCTTGGATACATTCCCGTTGCCGACAATCCAAGGTTGACGGAGCTTGCATCCGAGGTGGGCCGCCTCTTAAATGGGCTTATTAACTTCGCCACGAACGCCTAGGTCGAAACGCCAACTGGAACTCCGCGCCGGCAGCCTGGCGACTGGCGACTGCCGCCTATTCTGGCTCACTCATCCTGACAGTAAGCACCGGACAGGGTGCGTTGGCCACGACCTCGTAGGCTGTCGCCCACTTCAGCCGGCGCACGAAGCCCACCGGCTGGCGCACTCCGAGCACAATCAGCCCCGGCTTGCGCTGTTGCGCCACAGTGAGGATGCATTCGGCAGCGGTCCCGAAATCGACGATCGTCTCCGGCTTCGCCGCCAGTTGCATGCCGGCGGGAATCAGCGAAGCCAGCCGCTGACGGGCATCATCCACAATCCGCTGGCGCTCCGACTGGGTTTGCGGCGTCTCCTTGCTGACGTGCATCATCAGCAATTGCGCGCCCTGGTGCTGGGCCAGCGACAGCGCGTATCCCCCGGCTTTCAGCGAGTGCGCGCTGAATCCGGTGCAGAACAGGATGGGCTGCTGCGGGGTGCGCTCGCTCACTTGCACCGCACGCGGCCCCACCATCAGCACCGGGCATGGCGCCTGGCGAAAAATCGTTTCCGCCACCGACCCGAGCAGCAGCTTGCCCACACGCCCGCGCGCATGCGTCCCGATCACCAGCAAATTAATGAACAGGTCGTTGATCTTGTGCGAGAGCACGTCCCACACATCGCCCTGCTCCACCAGGACCTGGTGGTCCACGCCTTCCAGGTGCCCGGCGATCAGCAGGTCGGTCATGTGCCGCTGCGCGTTGCGCCAAGCGTCCTCGAGCGCGCGCTGCCGGGCGTCGCCGGCCAGGAACTGGAACGTCTCCGGCGCGACCACGTGCAGCAGGTACACCTTCGATCCGTAGCGCCGCGCAATCGACAGCGAGTAGTGCAGCGCCGCCTCCGACACGGGATCAAAGTCAGTGGCCAGCATGATGCGCTGCATGGAAACCGGCGTGGACGCGTCCAGCGTGGGCACGGCGGCAGGGGATGGGAGCGGCTTGTCTGACATGGCGTCGCCGGAGGAGCCCTCCAACATACCACCGCGCACCCGGGCGCTCAAGCCATCCTATGCCGGGTCGCGGGCTTCTCACTGAAGTGAGCTCCTTACTCATTGGCCGACCTTAGACGCATTTGGGAGGATGGGGACGGGTGGTACGCCCGATCCGCTACCATGTCCCGATCAACGTTGATCGCCAAACCGACCGTCGCCGCTGGCCGGACGTCCTCGCGGCCTCGCTGCTCTTCCTCGCGACTGCCGGCGTAGTGCTGTGGCAGAACTCGCGCCTGGCTGTGTTGTGGGACCTCAGCTACATCCTGGAAAATGGCTGGCGCATTTCCCTCGGCCAGATGCCCTACCGTGATTTTCCGCTGCCCTATCCGCCCCTGACTTTCCTGGCGCAAGCGGCGCTGATCAAGTTCACCGGAAGGATCTACTTTCATCACGTCATCTACGCTGCTGTCGCTGGCGGCATCGCCACGCTCCTGACTTGGCGAATCCTTCTGTACCTGGCTCCGCCGGCACGAAGTCCGCGGCTGCTCGCATTTCTCTTGAGCGCGCCGCTCGTTGTCCTTGGCATCTACTGCATCTTTCCCCACCCGTTCTACGACTGCGACTGCACCTTCGCCGTCCTCGTTTGCTTACTCTTGCTCCTGCACGTCGAGAAGAAAGGTTTCTCTGCCGGTTTGAGCTTTGTCGCCGGCATCGTCCTGGTAGTGCCGGCGCTCGTCAAGCAAAACACCGGCCTGGCATTCCTGGGCAGCACCGTGGTGGCCATCGTGGTTCTCATGGCAATCGCAACTCGGCGGACAGAATCAGTCCGCGGGTACGCCTTCATCCTGGCTGGAACCGCTGTGGGACTCGGTCTGTCGGCGATTCTGCTTCATTTCACCGCTGGATTGGAAAACTATCGGCACTGGACCGTCCAATTCGCGGCGGCGCGCCGTATGCCGTCGTTCAGGGACATGTTGTCGGTCTACGACAACCGGCTCCTGCTTTGGTGGCTGCCTTCGTTTGCGGCCGGAGCGCTCCTGCTTTCGCGTGTCCGCGCCAGCCGCTGGTTGGGCGTGTTAGCGGGAGTTCTGCTGGTCCTTCCATTTGCCTGGACCGCGGCATACTTGCTCATCCAGACGGATTCCTCCGATCAAGCTGAGTGCCTGCTGTCGCTCTGGCCCTTCGTGCTGATTGTTTCGTTCGTGTTGTCACTGCGCGAGGTCCGGCGACGTCAAGGCATGGCACTGGTCGTGCCGTTCATCGTGATCGCCACCGTGCACGGCGCCTTTTTATCGCAACAGTTATGGGGTTCGACCTACGCAATCTGGCCGCTCGCAATTGTGCTCATCGCCGGAGTCATCACGGCACGCGCCACGTCGCCGATGCAGTATCACGTCGTCGAATTGATGTTGCCCCTGGCGGTCGCGGTGTCGCTATTCATTTCCGGCGGGAACTATATCTGGAGCCATGAGCGCCTGGACTACGCAAACGTGGCCGATGGCGGGGTGGAGCACTCGCAGTTGCCGGCACTCCGCGAATTGTCCGTCCGCGGCCCCTGGCTTCCGCAGTTTGACGAACTGGTAGCCTACGCAAACGCCAACATCCCCGCGCAAGACGCGCTCTTGATCATCCCCGGCGAGGACCTTTTCTATTACGCCACCGGCCGGGTGCCCCGTTTCCCGGTGCTGATGTTTGACCATACCGTGAATCCCTACAGTCCGGAAGAAGTCGTGGAGATGGCTCGCGCCCGCAATGTGCGCTGGCTCGTAGTCAAGCGCGACCTGCAACTCGCAGCCAACCCGGTAGAGGACAGGCAGCGATTGCTTTGGTTGGCGCTCCAAGACTTCACCAAAACCGAAGAACTTGATAACTACACGATCTACCAGCGCTCGCCCGCCGCGCACTAGCCTGAAGCCTGAAGGCTTGGGCCTCCATCCAATAACTATGGCGAATCCCAGAGTCGTGGTCGTGGGAGGAGGATTCGGCGGATTGACCGCGGCGGCGGCGGTGGCGCGCTTGCCGGTTTCGGTGACCGTGCTGGACCGCAAGAACCACCACACCTTTCAGCCGCTGCTCTACCAGGTTGCGACCGCCGGATTGTCGCCCGGAGAAATCGCCGCGCCCATTCGCGGCGTGCTGCGGCATTACAAGAATGTCTCGGTGCTCATGGCCGACGTCGGCGGCTTCGACCTGGAAAAGCGACGCGTCAAGCTCAGCGACGCCGAGATCGAGTACGACTACCTGATCGTCGCCGCAGGCGCGACGCACTCCTATTTCGGCCACGACGAGTGGGCCGCCGCCGCGCCCGGATTGAAGACCATCGAGGACGCGCTCGAGATTCGCCGCCGGGTGCTGCTCGCCTTCGAACTGGCCGAGCGGCAGGCGGTCGCCACCGGCACGCATGAGCCGCTGAATTTCGTAGTCATCGGCGCTGGTCCCACGGGTGTGGAACTGGCCGGAACGCTGGCGGAAGTGGCGCGGCGCACGCTGGCCAAGGACTTCCGCGCCATCGATCCGCGCAAGGCGCGCGTGGTGCTGGTGGAAGGCCTGCCGCGCGTGCTGCCTGCCTATCCGGAAGATCTGTCGCGCAGCGCGCTGGAGCAACTGCAGCAGCTCGGCGTGGAAGTGCGGACCTCGACCAGGGTCACGGGAGTCGAGCCTGGACGCGTGATGCTGGGCGAAACCGTCCTGCCCGCGGCGGTGACGCTGTGGGCCGCCGGCGTTTCGGCATCGCCGCTGGGCAGCATGCTGGGCCCGACCGACAAGGCCGGTCGCGTGCTGGTCGAGCCCGACCTGAGTGTGCCCGGACATCCTGAGGTGTTTGTCATCGGCGATCTGGCGAGCCTGGTCGGCAAAGATGGCAAGCCGGTGCCCGGACTGGCGCCGGTGGCAATGCAGCAAGGCCGCGCCGTGGCCGGCAACATCGGACGCGCGATGCGCGGGATGGCGCGCGAGGCGTTCCACTACAAGGACCGCGGCACCCTGGCGACCATCGGACGGGCCGCCGCCGTCGCCGATTTCGGCAAGTTCCATGTCACCGGATTCATCGCCTGGATGCTGTGGCTGTTCGTGCACATCATGTTCCTGATCGGCTTCCGCAACCGCGTGCTGGTGATGCTGGAATGGTCGTGGTCATACCTGACCTACGAGCGCGCCGCCCGGCTGATAACCGGCGACACGGACCTACCGGGTTTTCCGCCAAGGGCCCAGGCAGTGAGTGACGAACGGCACAAAGCCGCGTGATCAGGCCTCAGGCATCAGGTCAAGGCCTAAACTTTGTTTTGGCTCAAAAGTGCCATGACCCGGTGTACTGGACCGAAACTCACAATTTGCCCTTGACCGCAACGCGGGACGAGGATATGTATATCCGCGTGAGACCTGTGGGGCGCATGCAAGGGATTACCGCAATCGTGATGGC
>DASWAR010000313.1:0-10164 GCA_036391015.1 Terriglobales bacterium | reverse complement strand
CATGTCGCCCGAGCAGGCGCTGGGCAAGCCGCTCGACGGCCGCACCGATCTGTTCTCTTTCGGCGCCGTTTTGTACGAAATGTGCGCCGGACGGCCGCCGTTTTCCGGCGACACCTCGGCCGCGATCTTCGATGCCATCCTGCATAAGACGCCGTCGTCTCCGGTGCGTCTGAATCCGGAGTTGCCGCTCGACCTGGAACGCATCATCAGCAAGGCCCTGGAAAAAGATCTCGACCTCCGCTATCAAAATGCTGCCGACATTCGGGCCGATCTAAAGCGTCTGAAGCGCGACACCAGTTCCAGTTCGACGCTCACTGCCGCCCAGCCGCCAAGAAAAGCTTCCCAGGCGCCGCTGATTGCCGCCGCCGTTGCCGTGCTGGTGCTCGCCATCGCCGCGGCGGGATTTTTCTTGTACCGCTCCAAGCCGGCGCCGGCGGCAACCGCGCCCCCCGTGCCGGCCGCCACTGCGGCCACGACTCGCACCATCGCCGTGCTCCCGTTTCACAATCTTTCCGGCCAGAAAGGCGGCGACACCTGGGGCGTGGGCATGGCCGATGCCATCATCAGCCGCCTGGCATCGTTGCAGAATTTGGCCGTGCGTCCTACCAATTCGGTTCTGAAGTACGCCGCAGGAGCGGATGACCCCGCCCAGGCCGCGCGCGAATTGCAGGTGGATTCCGTACTGGCTGGCAATTACCAGACGATCGGCGGCGTGATGCGCGTTTCCGTGCAACTCATCGATCACGGCGCCACCCGCTGGGGCAGCCGCTACGATCTGCGCGGCGCCGATATGCTGAAGTTTCAGGACGACGTTGCACAAAAGGTGGTGGAGGGCCTGAGCGTGCAACTCTCCGGCGCCGAGCTAGAGCGCATGAAGGCACCCACGACCAGTTCGCCGGAAGCCTACAACCTGCTGGTGGAAGCGCGCGCGTACTTGAATGAGTACTTCCTGAACTCGCGGGCCGAGTCGCTCCAGGAGGGCCGGCGACTCATCCAGCGGGCCGTCGCCAAGGATCCGTCCTTCGCCGGCGCTTACGCGCTGCTCGCCCGGCTCTACCTGATGGAGGCCGCAAATTTCACCGAAAACGGTGAACGCAACATCATTGCCTCCGAACTGGCCGCGCGCAAGGCGGTCAGCCTGCAGCCATCGTCGTTCGAAGCCAACCTGGCGCTCGGCGCCGTCCTCAATGAGCGCGGCAAGAGCACCGAGGCCATCACAACCCTGCGCCAAGCTGTGGCGCTGGCGCCCAATTCAGTCGACGCCCTCGATCACCTCGGTTATTCCTACCACTACGCCGGGTTGATTGACCTCGCTGAGGAAGCCTATCGGCGCTGCCGCGATATGAATCCCTCAACGCCGCGCATTTACTGGATGCACGGCCGCATGCTGCTCTACCAGGGCAAAGCGCACGAGGCCGCCGAAGAGGTGCGCCAGGCCCTGAAGCGCACTCCCGACCAGTTCAAACTGATGGCCTTTCTCGGCGCCTTTCTCTATTACGAAGGCAAGCTGGAGGAAGCGGAACCGGTCATCAACCGTGCCGTACAGTTGCGCGGCGGGCACGGTGACGATGCCCCGTTGATGTTCTCCGCCTACCTGCATGCTGCGCGCGGAGAACGCGACCAGATCGACCCTGCCTTGTTGCGCAACCGCCCAGCCGACGTTATTGACGGAGACGCGGCCGAGTGGACAGCCGGCATTTATTCACTTCTCGGCGATAAGCCGAACGCGCTTGCCTGGCTGAAACGTGCGGTCGCCCTCGGCGATCACAATTACCCCTGGTTCCAGCGTGACAAGAACTTCAACAGTCTCCGCGGCGACCCCGAATTCGAGCGCCTGATGCGCGAAGTCGAAGGCTACTGGAAGCAGTACACGGCGGAATTCGGCAGCCGCTAACGCCATTACAAGTTCTCCCGTCCTAGCTGTTAAAATGATAGGTTTTGGATTCGGTCCCTGCTTGCATTGGGACTACTAAGAGGTTGTACTTATGGCTACCGTTCATGCGCCCGTAGCAACCGCCGTTGGCCCGTTCCGCAATGAGCCCCTCACCGATTTCAGCAAGCCGGAAAACGTGCAGGCCATGCGCACCGCCATCGAGAAGGTGCGGGCGCAGCTCGGCCGTGAGTACCCGCTGATCATCGGCGGCAAGACGGTCACCACCAAAGACAAGATCCGCTCCATCAACCCTGCGAAACCGGGTGAGCTGGTCGGCCTGTTCCAGAAAGCAGGCAAGGAAGAAGTTGAGCCGGCGATGAAGGCCGCGCTCAAGGCGTTCGAGTCGTGGAGCCGCACTCCGGTGGAGGAGCGCGCCAGCCTGCTGTTCCGCGCCGCCGACATCATCCGCCGGCGCAAGCACGAGTTTTCCGCCTGGATGATCTTCGAGGTCAGCAAGAACTATGCCGAGGCCGACGCCGACATCGCCGAACTGATTGACTTCCTCGAGTTCTACCCCCGCGAGGCGCTGCGCCTGGCCAAGGCGGAGCCTCCGGTGCAACTCCCCGGTGAGCGCGACTATCTCTGGTACATCCCGCTGGGCGTGGGCGTCGTGATTCCGCCGTGGAATTTTCCCGGCGCCATCATGGGCGGCATGACGGCCGCCTCCATCGTCTGCGGCAACACCGTCATCCTGAAGCCGTCGAGCGACTCGCCCGCCATCGCGCAGAAGTTCGTGGAAGCGCTGATTGAGGCCAGCATGCCCGAGGGCGTGGTCAACTTCTGCCCCGGCGCCGGCGCCAGCTTCGGCGACGCGCTGGTCTCCCACCCCAAGACGCGCTACATCGCCTTCACCGGCTCGCGCGAAGTGGGCCTGCGCATCAACCATGTTGCCGCGCAGACCGCTCCCGGACAGATCTGGATCAAGCGCACGGTGCTGGAGATGGGCGGCAAGGACGCCATCATCGTGGACGCCGATGCCGCCGACATCGACGCCGCCGTCGAAGGCGTCGTCGCTGCCGCCTTCGGCTTCCAGGGCCAGAAGTGCTCCGCCTGCTCGCGCCTGATCCTGGACGAGAAGATCTACGATTCGTTCCTCGACAAACTGAAAGAGCGCGTCGAAAAGATCACCATCGGCGATCCCACCCAGAATCCCGGCATGGCCGCGGTGATCAACGAGGGCTCGATGAAGAGCATTCTCGATTACATCGAGCACGGCCGGCGCGACGGGCGCATCATCACCGGCGGACGCCGCGACACCAAGCACGGTGAAGGCTATTTCATCCAGCCCACCGTGATCGCCGATATCAAGCCCAAGTCGAAGCTGGAACAGGAGGAGATCTTCGGGCCGGTGCTGGCGGTGATCAAGTCGCACAGCTTCGATCATGCGCTGGAGATCGCCAACGACACCGAGTTCGGCCTCACCGGCGCGGTCTATTCCGGCTCCCCACAGAAGCTGGAGAAGGCCAAGCGCGAGTTCCACGTCGGCAACCTGTACATCAACCGCAAGTGCACCGGAGCCATCGTGGGGGCGCACCCCTTCGGCGGCTTCAACATGTCCGGCACCGATTCCAAGGCCGGCGGCCCCGATTACCTTTTCCTGTTCACGCAGGCGAAGTCGATCGGAGAAAAGCTGGGATAGGCTCCAGTCGCCAGACGGCAGGCTGGGAATGACGAACACAGAGACGCAGAGACACAGAAGGATGCTTCAATCTCTGTGGTCTCTGTGTCTCCGGGAGCTTGTGTTTGTCTTTTGTGTGTGGCTCGGGTTGCCGTAACTTCGGGGCCAATGGCCCGGCTTAAGCTGCGGACGCATTTGACAACCCTGACAGCGGTGCCTAACAATACGCGCTACGTTGCAGCGGCCGGCGCGCGGGTAGCGGCCGCGGGGTCCTTCCTATGGCGCGAATCCTCTGCGTTGACGACGAGCCCAACGTCGTTTCCCTGAAATGCGCAATCCTGGAAGCCGCCGGCCACATCGTGACCGCCTCCACTTCGGCGCATGACGCCATCGAGAAACTGGAAAGCAACAGCTACGATGCCGTCGTCACCGACTGGCGGCTGGGCGACGCCGACGGCCGCGCGGTGGTGCAGGCCGCCAAGTCGCACTCCGGCACGGCTGTCGTGGTGCTTTCAGGTTACGTGACGGAAGCCTTCCAGGCGACCGAGCCGCTGGCCGACCTCTACCTGGAAAAACCGGTGAACCCCAAGGAGTTGGTCACGATCGTGAACGAGCTGCTGAAGACCAACAATCGCGCTGCCTCGCGCTGATCTCGCTGGCGCACATCCCGCGCGCCCAACTATGCCATCCAGGCTTTTGAATACCTCACCTGAAGATTTCTTTCTGTTTCACAAAGATGGGCCACACCAGGATGACAGACCTTGAGGCTATCTTCCGGTGGCGGCGGCGGCTTCGGCGAGGATGCGGTGGTGGATGGTGAACAGTGCCAACTCCAACCGGTCGGAAACGCCAATCTTGTCGTAGATATTGCGCAGGTAGTTCTTGATCACCTGCTCGGTGGTACCGAGTTCGGCGGCGATGTCCTTGTTCTTGTAGCCCTGCACGATGAGCGCGACGATGCGCAACTCTTTGGGCGTGAGACGGTCGCGGACGCGGGCGCCGACCATGTCGTTCTCCGCCTCTTCCGGCGCCAGGGTCTGCGGCTGGATCCAGGTTTCGCCGGCGGCGACTTTGCGGACGCATTCCAATAAAGCCGGGCCGGTGACGTTGCGGTACACGACGCCGTGCACGCCGGCGTTGACGTAGGCATGGCCGTTCTCGCCGGTTTCGGCGAGGATGATGAGGCGGGTCTTGGTGTGAGCGGCGGCGCTGATCAACTCCTTCAGATTGGGAGCAAGGTTGGCGGCGAAGGCGAGCACATTGGGCCGGAACTTTTCCAGCGACATGGGAATCTGGTCCGAGGTCTGCACTTGCGCCACGATACGAATTTCATCTTCCACGCCCAGCACCTTGGCGATTCCGGCGCGGAAGATTGCCTGCTTATCGGCCAGGACCATCTTGAGCATTTACTTGGCCTCCCGCGGCTTGCGCTGCGGCACGAATTGGTAACGATCGATGACGCAGGCCACGCCCCGGCGTTTTCCGCGAGCCGGGGTGTCCACGCGTATCACGCGCCCCGCGCACTTGACTTCCACATCGGTCTTGGAGCCGATGACCGACGCGGGCAGGGTAATCTGAAAATTGAGCTTCGAGCCTTTCCGGAACGGCACGTTGGTGGTGATGAACACGCCGGCGGCGCTCAGGTTGTTGGTGGTAGCGGACTGCGAACGGCGCGAATTGCCGCCCTTGATCTTCACAGGCAGGGTCAGGGGAAAGCGTCGGCCGGTGCGCGCGTCGGACAAGAAACCCTCCTGGGTCGTTCCGAAAAACCGGGGCTCTGAATTGCTGGGGCGGTTATATCACAGGGCGCGCGCAACCAAAAGAATCAAGGCGGAGCCCTCCTTGTCGTGGGGGTTCCCGCTGAGGCTTCCGAATCCGCGGCCGAGGGCGCCGGCATCACGAACACTTGGTCGCGCGTGGCGGCCCTAAAAAGCGCCGCCGCCACCGCCGCCACCGCCGCCACCGGAGAATCCGCCACCACCGCCGCCCCCGCCGCTCCAGCCGGATCCGGTGGAACTGGCGCGCGGCGCGGCCACGAAGGCTTCATGCGCCGTCTGCGCCATGCTGTGCATGTTGTTGGAGAAGAACACGGGATTGAACATGCCGCCGCCGCTCGGGCCGGAGTACCAGCTCGGCGGCTGTTGCACGATGCCGGCGAAGGCCTGGGCCCAGTGGTGCTCGACGCCGAGCGCCATCGCGTAAGGCAGATACTTTTCGAAGGTATCGGGCGGCATGCGCTGGATGCGGTCTCGATCCACGCGGTCCATGAATTCCTGGAAGCCGAGGATCTCGATGCGGGTGCGCGCGCCGAGCACTGTCTTGCAGGTCATCTGGCGGGCAAACAACCACACAATGACAAGGGCCACGGCGATGGAGAGCGCCGCCAGCCACGCCGATTCGAACAAGTTCATGGCGCCGGTAATCTGGCCGATGACAAACGGGGCGGCGCTGGCGATCGTGCCGAGGACAGAGTAGCCAGCCGCCGATTGCGGATCGAGCCAGTACATTCCCTTGCGCTTGAGGGCGGAGTAGATGTCCTGCTGGATAACCGGAATCGCGGTGTAGAAGCGGTTTTTGAGGCTGGACAGGTTCGTGTTCTCCCCGCCCCAGAAAATATTTTCCAGCATGACGCGCTCGAACGGCGCCAGGTCTCCCCATTGCGAGTTGGGCTTCAGCAGGTGGAGGACGTAGTCCTTGCCGTGAAACAGCAAGCCGGGTGTCTCGATCTGCTCGATCTTGATGAAGCCGCGAACAGCAAGGTCAACGATGGTGGAGGTGACGTCGCGCGGTTGAATGCTGTCGTCGAGCAGAGTGCCCGCTTCCGCCGGCGTAATGTCCTTCGGCGGCTCGTACTGGGGAGCGACGGAGCGGCCGGGATCGGGGTCGCGGCCTTTGTAGTACCAGAGCGTGAACATCACCAGCAACGTCCACAGCGGCACGAAGACCACGGGATTGCTGCGCAGGAACCAGCCCAGGCGAGTGAGCGGGCCGGGCCGATGCAGGATGCCCTTGGGGATGAATACATCCACCGTCAGCCCGCCGCGCATGGGCAACGGGTTGGTGGTTTCGAATTCGACGTGCGAGCCGCGGACGTCGGCGGTGGCCTCCCGGCTGGTGGAGCCGTAGGCGCCGGTGAAGGCTTGCGCGCGCAGGCCTCCGGCGGAAGCGTCGGGGAGCGAGACGATGGCGGAAGAGTGATCGATGGGAACCGGCCAGTCATTGCCGGTCACGTTCCAGTAAAACTCGTCGTGATCGTCGAAGTAGCGCACGGCGTTGGGCGTGGTGTAGCTGATGAGGACGGTCTTGGTTGTGTCCACCGCGCCGGGAATGTAGACCTTGACCTTCTTGTAGGGACCGTCGCGGCTGATCTCGTACTTCAGCGGGCGCTCGTTCTCGTCGGTGACACTTTCGACTTTCAAGAAGAGCGAGTAATTGGTGCCGCCCGGGCCGGGGTACTCGACCGGAATGCTGCGCCAGATGCCGTTGTACTGCCCGACAAAGGCGAGCGTGATGCGCTCGGTGACGCTGACGCCGCCATGGTCGTCAATCGCAACCGTGGAATGGAAGTCGGCGATGCGCCAGTTGCGGGCCAGGGCGGAAGTAGCGGCGAGAAAGACAAGGAACAGGAGCAATGCTGCGCGGGCGAGGGCGCCCGCGCTCCTGGAGATCGCGAATCGTGCTAATCGCAGCCCCGGCGAGGCGCCGGGGCCTACCGGGATTGTGTTTGTCTCCATCAGAACTTGACGCTGGGGACTTCGCGGTCCGCGGGCGTTTCCAGCTCGAAGAACTGGCGCGGCTGGAAGCCGAAAGCGCCGGCAAACATGTTGGCCGGAAACGTCTGGATGCGCGTGTTGTAGTCGCGCACCACGGCGTTGTAGTAGCGGCGCGAGTTCTGCACGTCACTTTCAATGTCGGACAGCGACTTCTGCAGCGCCATGAAGTTCTCGTTGGCGCGGAGTTGCGGGTAGGCTTCGGCGACGGCGAACAGCGACTTCAGCGCCATGGTGAGCTGGCCTTCCGCCTGGGCACGTTCCGCCGGCGCGGTGGCCGACATCGCCGCCGAACGCCACTTGGCGACGTTCTCGAAGGTGCCCTTCTCGTGCGCGGCGTAGCCCTTCACGGTTTCCACCAGGTTGGGGATGAGGTCGTGACGGCGCTTGAGCTGCACGTCAATGTCGGACCATGCCGAGTCGGCGCGGATTTTCAGTTGCACCAGGCTGTTGTAGAGGGTAATCAGAATAACGACGATTACGACCAGTACGCCGATACCGATGAGCATGCCCATGCCAGCTCCTTATTGCCGTGCCTTCAGGATTGCACTGACCATGATACCCGTGCGCTGGGGAAAATGGGTCGCCGAAATAGTCGGTAGTTCGGAGCCGTTCCTGCCGGACTGCGGGCTACCGACTACGGTCCCACGCGCGCGTAGGGCATGGCTGCCGTCCGCTCCAGCTTGTCCCAATTGAAGGCGTGACCGGTCATGGCGCGCTTCAGGGTCCTGATCAGGACAATCGAAAACAGTTGGCGGTAGGCAAAGCGTTGCAGCCAGACATGGAGCAGGAGGGTGAAGTCCTCGCGGTTGTCAGCGGTGCGCCGTTCCAGCGCGAAGGCGAGCGCCGAAGCGATGAAGTCAATGATCAGGAACATCGCGAAGTAGGTGACGAGCTTCTCGAAGCTGCGGAAGTCGGCGGTTTCGGGATGGAAGTAGCGGTCGAGCAGGTACATGAAGGTACCGTAGGCGAACATCACGTCGATGAATGGGGACACCAGCGGCAGCAGGATCTGGAAAATGACGATGTTGGGCAGTGCCACCCAGCCCAGCACGCCCTTGCGCCCGAAGGCGGCGCGGTGCTTGTACACCGACTGCATGATTCCGAAGGACCAGCGGAAGCGTTGGCGCATTAAGCCGCGGGCGTTCATGGGCGCCTCGGTATAGGCGAGGGCGCGGTCTTCGTACTCCACGTGGTAGCCCTGCTGCAGCAGCGCCATGGTGAGGTCGGCGTCTTCGGCGACGGTGTCAACGTGGAAACCGCCGGCATCGCGCACGGCCGCGGTTCGCCACGCCCCGATCGCTCCCGGCACAACGCTGACCGCACTCAATACGTTGAGCGCCCGGCGCTCGAAATTCTGGCTGGTGACGTACTCCAGCGCCTGCCAGCGCGTCCACCAGTTGACGCGGTTGCCGACCTTGGCGTTGCCGGCGATGGCGCCGACGCGGGCATCGAGGAAGTGCGGAACCAGGCGGGAAATGGCGTCACGCGCGATCACCGTGTCGGCGTCAATGCCGACGAAAATTTCTTCGTGCACAAATTCCAGCCCGTAATTGAGCGCCTCGGCCTTGCCGGAGTTCGGCTTGGTAAGCACGGTGACGCTCCCGTTCCGGATTTCGGCTTGAAAGGCTTTCTGGGTAACTTCCAGAGTGCGGTCGGCCGATCCGTCGTCGACTACGATGACGCGCAGCTTGGGGTAATCCGAATCGATCGCGGCGCGGACGGTGCGCTCGATGACCTTCTCCTCATTAAACGCAGGGATGACCACGGCAACGGCCGGCTTGTACGCCTGCGCCGCCTCAATCTGCGCGCGGTCGCGCTGGCGGATGCGGTGATGGAAGCGGTCGAAGATGGCCAGGGCGCCGACCAGGAAGAGCCGCGCCGACATGAGCACGTCACCGAGAAAGAAGATGATCACGATGGCGGAGCCCATCAGGCCGAATAACCAGAACCCGAAGTTGTCAATGCGCGCCGACCAGCGCTCGTTCTGCGCCAGCGGAACCATCACTTCGTTGTACGGCTTGCCCAGCAGTTGGGAGACAGGGACGATCTGATAACCGCGCTGGCGCAGGCCGTCAATGATCATGGGCAGCGCGCGCACGGTCTCGGCGCGGTTGCCGCCGCCGTCGTGCAGCAGGACGATGTTGCCGCAGCGCATGTCGTCGGGATCGCACGGCGGCAGGTGCGCCATGACATCTTTAGCGATCTCCTCTGCCGGACGGTCCTGCCAGTCGTGCGGGTCAATCTTGTCCCCCACGGTGATGTATCCCATCTGCTGCGCGATCTCCAGCGGACGCACCTGGTCGGCGGTGTCGGGTTCCTGGTCAATCGAATAAGGCGGCCGGAACAGCAATGGCTTGACGCCCAGGCGGCTGGCGAAGAGCCGCTCGGCCAGGTTCAGTTCCACGCGCATGTACGATCGGCGGATGTTGCTGATGTCGGGATGGGTAAAAGTATGGTTGCCGATCTCGTGGCCTTCCGCGTAGACGCGCTGCGCCAGATTGGGATACTTCTCCGCCTGCAATCCGATGAGGAAAAACGCCGCCTTGACGTTCCTCTGCTTCAGCACGTCGAGGATCTTGGGCGTCCAGTCAGGATCGGGCCCGTCGTCGAAGGTCAGGACTATCTGCTTGGGATTCGCGCCGTACTGATCGAGCTGGTACGGCCGCGGCAGCACCGTCATCTTTTCGTCGGTGATAAGGCCGGTGGAGGGATCCAGGGTAAAGGTCCGTTCACCGGAAGACGGCTGATTGGCGATGCGGATCACCTCGCCGGCGCCTTCCATGTCCACGTCCTGCCCCGGATGCACCAGGCGCAACTCCTGCACCACGCCGACTGTGCCG
>DASWAR010000312.1:0-19258 GCA_036391015.1 Terriglobales bacterium | reverse complement strand
AGGCCCGATCGCTGGTAGGTCCACAACATCCACGCCCAGCGCTCCAGGCCCTTGCGGTCGTGCAGTACGCTGGTGAAAAACCACTTCCTGAGCCGGTGTTCCAGCCAGGGGCGTTTGTAGGTTGACTCGATCTCCGCCCGGGCCCGCTCCAGGATCCTGCCGTACTGCACCCCCGACGGGCACGCCGTCTCGCAGGCGCGGCACCCCAGGCAACGGTCCATGTGGGTGACAAATGAGTCGCCAATCTCCAGCCGTCCCGCGTCCACCTGCAACACCTGGTAGATACGCCCGCGGGGGGAATCGGCTTCCCGCCCCAGCACCCGGTATGTCGGGCACTGCTGCAGGCACAGCCCGCAATGGATGCACTTGGAATACAGCTCCCAGGTTGGCCGGTCGGGCGTGGTGAAATTCGAAGGCGAAGCTTTCCCCGCCGCCGCCGTGCCGCCAGTCACCGCATTGAGTGTGGTTGCGCTCAGAACAGGAATCTCCCCCGGTTCAGAATGTTTTTTTCGTCGAACGCTTGCTTGATGGCCTTCATCGTCGCCAAGTCATTCGGCGTGCTGCCCCACACGCTGAAGTGCCGCTTGGCCTCCACCGGGCAGCGCAGCACGATGGCCGAGCCGTCGCGCGGAACAGCGCCGCGCAGGAACGACACCGCGTTGACGTACTGCATCGCCGCCGGCGGGTCCACTGCGACGGGCGCGAACCCCACCAGCAGCGATCCCACTCCCATCCTGCCCATGGCCGCGCAGACAAAGTTGTTTTCCATGGCCGCGTGCTGTGCCGCCACCAGCACCGCGCCCACATCCTGCAACGCCACGTCCACACGCACCAGCATGGCGTTCTGGCTGCGCTCGAACAACAGGTGCGGGAACTCCGCGATGTGGCGCCACACTTCGCGCTCATCCTCGCCGTCGGCCTCGTCGGTCACCGCCGAACCCAACTCGGCGCGATAGCGCGCCAGCACCGTGTCGCTGCCGCCGGCGCGCAACAGCACACGCCACGCCTCGGTATTTCCAACCGGCGTGTCCGACAGGACGGCGTGTGCGTGCGGCGAGACCAGCTCAAGGCACAGCGGCGCCAGCGGCGAGCCCAGCACCCGATCGCGGAACGAGACCGCCTCCGGCGCCTCCGCGAACTTAGCGATGAAGGTGCGCGTCTGGCGCGGCCGCGAGAACAGTTTCAAGCTGGCGCCGGTGATCACCGCAACCGTCCCGAAGCTGCCGATCAGCAGCTTCATCAGGTCGTAGCCGGCAACGTTCTTCACCACCTTGGCGCCCGCCTTTGCGACCTTGCCATCGGCGGTGACAAAGCGCACCCCGGTGCAGTAGTCGCGCAGCCCGCCGTAATACTGCTTCTGCGGCCCCTGCGCCGCCGATGCCAGCGCTCCTCCGATGGTGCACTTCTCCGGCTGCGGCGCATCCAGCGGCAACATCTGCTGGTGCGGGCCGACCTGCCGCTCCACTTCCGCCAGCGTCGTGCCCGCGCCCACACCGATCATCAGGTCGCCGGGGTCGTAGTGCTCCACCGCCTTCAGGCGACTGGTGCGCAGGACAATGTCAATCTTTTCCGGGATTGCGCCGGTGAACTGGTGGGTGAATCCTCCGGCGGGCACGACGACCAACTCATGGGCGTGCGCATACTTCATCACCGCCGCAACTTCCGCCGCTGACCCCGGCTCAACCACCGCGCGCGGCACAACGTCGTCAATGGCAAACGCCGCCGTGCGCGCCGGATCTTCCGTGGCGTACTGCTCGCCGGCGATGGCCGCCAGTTCCCGCGCCAGTCCCGCTCCTGTGACGGTCGCGCTCACCGGGAACCTCGCTGCGCGTCCGCAATGTTGGTCTCGCGGCAACTGCGCGGCGTGGGAAACACCTTTTGCGGATTGAAAATCGAATCGGGATTAAACGCGTCGTGCACCCGCTTCATGACTTCGAGATCGTCGTCACTGAAAAGCAGCGGCATCAACTCATTTTTCTCCATGCCGACGCCGTGTTCGCCGGTGATGGTTCCGCCGCAATCCACGCAATATTGAAGAATCATGCGTCCCGCCTGGTGGGTGCGCTCCACCTGGTCCGGGTCTCGCATGTCGAACAGGATGCAGGGGTGCAGGTTGCCGTCGCCGGCGTGAAAGATGTTCCCGATCTCCAGCTTGCACTTCTCCGCCACCGTCCCGATATAGCGCAGCACCTTGGCAATATGGCTGCGCGGGACGACGCCGTCCTGGGTGTAGTACGCCGGCGCCAGCCTGCCAAGCGCCGCGAATGCCGTCTTGCGCCCCTTCCACAGCAGTTGCCGCTCCGGCTCGTTGGCAGCGCGCCGCACCTCGCGTGCCTGGTGCTGCTGGCAAACCGCGCGCACCGCTTCGGCCTGCTCGGTCACCGCTTCGCGCAATCCTTCCAGTTCGATCAGCAGCACCGCGCCGGAATCCATCGGATATCCCGCATGCGTCGCTTCCTCCACGCAGCGCAGTGTCTTGCCGTCCAGCATCTCCAGCGCAACCGGCGTGATCCCTCCTGAGGTGATGGAGGCCACCGTGTTGGCGGCATCGTCAATGGTGTTGAAGATTGCCAGCAGCGTTTCCACCGCCTCCGCCACCCTGGTCAGCTTCACCGTGATTGCCGTCACCAGCCCGACCGTGCCTTCGGTGCCGACAAACAGTCCGGTGAGGTCGTAGCCGCAGGAATCCACCGCTTTGCCGCCCATCTGAACCACGCGCCCGTCCGGCAACACGACCTGCAGGCCGGTAATGTGGTTCACGGTGACGCCGTGCGCCAGGGTATGCGCGCCGCCGGAATTCTCCGCCACGTTGCCGCCGATGGTGGACGCCTTCTGGCTGGCAGGATCGGGCGCGAAGTACAGCCCGTGCTGCGCCACCGCCGCCGACAGGTCCGCGTTCACCACTCCGGGCTGCACCACGGCGCGCCGGTTTGGGGCGTCAATATCCAGGATCCTGGTCATGCGCGAGAACACCAGCACGATCCCGCCGGCGCGCGGGATGGAACCGCCGCTCAACCCGGTTCCCGCCCCGCGCGGGACCAACGGTACCTTCATGCGCGACGCCAGCCGCGCGATCTGCGAAACCTGCTCGGCGGTCTCGGGGAACACGATCACTTCCGGCGTGCCCGTGGACAGCCCCGCGTCATACTCGTAGAGCATGAGGTCTTCGGGCTGGTCGAGAACCGCCTCGGCGCCAACGATCTTTCTGAGTTCTCTTACGACCGGCGAGCTGCGCATGGGTGGATGTAGTGACGCGGGGATTTTACAACGGCCTCCGCTGCGCGGAATCGGAAGTTCCCACTATATTCTGCGGCGCGCGACCGGTCGGTGGGTCCAAACCAAAAAGCAAGGCCGCAGCCAGCGCTGCGGCCCAACTGAAACTGTCTTACGTGCTCTGCGAAATGTACGCCCTCATCATCTGCACCTCGCCGTCTTTCTCCACGACGGCGTGCGCCAGCAAGTCGCGCAACGAGATCACGCCGCGCAACTGCTTTCCCTGGCACACCGGCAGGTGACGGAAACCGCGCCCGCGCATCAGTTCCAGGCAATCCTCCAGGCTGCGGTCCGGCGAAACCGTCACCAGGTCGCGCGTCATGACCTCCGCCACCGTGGTCGTCCGCGGATCTCTGGACTCATGCACCACGCGCTTCATCAGGTCACGTTCGGAAAAAAGCCCGGCCAGTTCGCCGTTGCGCATCACCGCTACCGCGCCGATATTGTGTGCCACCATCAATGTGACTGCGTCGATAACTACCTGGTCGGCCTCGACGTGGTATGTTTCCTTGTTGCCAAGCAGGCTATTGACTGGCGCCATAAACCCCTCCTGCTCCCCACGGAGTAGCGAGTCCTGAGACCGCCGAGTATATGCCTGAACGCAAGTCCGGCCAAGCCTTTCGGGGCTGAATCAGGCTCCACCCAGCCCCTGGGCTGCCAGCCACCAGCCAGTATCGACTGCGATTTCGCTATTCCTCGTCATCCAGGCTGAACAAGTCGGCAATACGGCTGCGCGGATCCAGCAGAAGCACGCGGTTGCCCACCGCGACGCGGCTCCATTGCGCCGGCAGTCGCGGTAGGCGCCCACTGCACGCATCTGGCAGCGGCTCGGCGCGGCTTTCCAGCTCCGTCGGCAGCGTCCCATCGCGCTCGAGCTGCCTGTCCAGTTCCGGCGGCAGGCGGTCGCGCCTCGCCAGCCCGGGTGGCAGGTTGGCAGTGTCGTAGAAACAGCCGCGGATGTTCTGCCGGTCGTAGTTGGTGAATTCCGGCTTGAACAGCCGCCGGCGCGGACGGTCACGCGGTTGGTCACGCGGTAGGTCGCGCGGTTGGTCATAAGGGCGGCTTTCGGCGTCGGTGCGATACGCGGGTTCCGGTTGCCGGGCCGCTGGCGTGGAGGCATACCGCCCCGCGGGGGCTAATGACACGAAAGTCAGCAGCGCCTCCGACTCGATCATTGCATCCTTCTTGCCGGTTGCCGCGGCGGCGCCCGTACCCGCGGCTGCGCCCACGCCCGCGCCGATGGCCGCGCCCTTGCCGCCGCCGGCGACCGCTCCAATAATGGCGCCCAGCGCGGCGCCGCCACCAATCTTGCTGGTGTTGCTCTTGGTGTGCGATTCGCCCTTGGTGTTCCACGGCTGGGTATTGATCGTGTACCTGCGTCCGCCGAATGACATTGCGGTCAAGACCAGTTCGAGCTCTCCCGGATCACTGAGCCGTCCCGAGGGTTGCGCGCGCACCACTCGCCCGTCCACGTCTGCGTCCCTGGGATAGAGCGTGCGCCCGCCCGCATCCAAGATGGCCTGGTCCAGCGTGGCGTGGAAGGTGTCGCCCTCCCTCGCCGTCTCGCTGCTGAGGCTGTCAATCATGCGGATTGTTACTTGGGTGCCTTCGGGTATCGGGCCGCCCCTGCCAGTCACGCTCCGGCGCTCCTGCGCCACCCCCAACCCACTCACCAGCATGACCGCCACCAATGCCGCAATCGTTCGCCTGACCTGCATGTTCACGCCTCCTGACCCGACCAGAATGCTATGCCGCGGAATTGCGGAGTACAAGTGTAGTAGATGACGCAGAGAGCGAGAGGAGATGCCCCCGATTCACTTCTCTTCCCCAAGAAACAGGAAGTACGAACACGCCCACAACGCGGTGGGAATGCTGCCGCGCGGACGCGCCGTCAAAATTACGTTGTAGTCGTCGCTGACCTGAAGTTCGTCGAGCACCGACTTTGGCGCTTCGGCCGCCGGGCGCGGGCCCACCAGCGCCAGGTAGCGCAGAAATTCGTAAATGTCGTTCGCGCCCTGGTAGCCGGGCGCGGCAAAAGAGAGATCGGTGTTCTCGCCCGCGAAATGCCACCCTAGCGATGCCGCCAGCGCAATTCCCCGCTCGTAGGACGGGTTATCAACCGCGCCCTCGGCCGGGTTGTCGAAGACCACGCGCAGCTTGCGCTCGTCTTCGCGGGTAAATTCACGCACCTTCAGCGACCCGGTGCGCGCCGACGCCTTCCAGTCCACGTGCCGCGCCGAGTCCTCCGGCAGGTACTCGCGGATGCGGTACAAGTCGTGGCCGCGCCCGCGGACGAAGGCCTCGAACTCGCCGGTGATCATGGGCAGGATCTCGAACAGTTCGTCGGTGGGCTGCACGCTGGGGTAAACCACGATTTCGCGCGCCAGCGGCACCTTGCGCGTCTTGACCAGGAACGAGAATGGAAAACGGGTGGACAGCCCGAAACCGTCCTGCACGTAGCGGCCGCGGCGGGCAAAGTCCAGCTCCAATTCGCGGCTCACGGTGGCGCGCGGCGGCACATAAGGAAAATACGCCTGGGCGGTGATGATCCCCGGCGTGCTGACCGGTTCGGCCACCACGCGCAGCGACAGGTCCGGAAGGTGCACCCATTGCTTCTCTCGGGGCGCCTTGGCGGGAAACACGAACAGCGAGCGTTCCCACTTGAGCCGCTTGTGCGGGCGCTGCGATTTCGGCGGCGCCACGCTCACCGACAGCGACGGCATCCAGCGGCGCAGATTCCTCAAGGACAGGCGCACCAGCACCGACTCTCCGGCAAAGACGTGCTCCGGCAGGCCGACATCGAGTTCCAGGATGCGCAGGATGGCCGCCGAGGCCACGCCCGAAACGATGATCGCCGCCAGCATCGCCGACACCACGATGAACAGCAGGTTGTTGCCCGTGTTCAGCGCGGCCACCGCGATCACCAGCACGATGGCCAGGTACACCATGCCTTCGCGCGTGACGTCGTAGTCGAAGGCCTCGCGCACCCGGTGCAGCCCAACGCGCCGCGCCAGGTAGGGCACGGTGGTCAGCCCGACCAGGCCGGCCATCAGCAGCGCCGCCGAGGCAAAGATCGCCGTCGCCCAAACGTTGCCCGCCTGCCGCGTCACGGTGGAGAAAATGGCGGCGCCGAAGGCCAGCGTCAGGCCCGCGATCGCAATCAGGAAGCGGATCCAGGCTTCTTTCTCGATATGGAATGATTGCAGCAAGCTCTCAGCTTTCAGCTCAGAGTTCCAGGCGCTCTAGTCTAGGCTGGCGGTTTTTCCTTGTGCAACGTACGTGCGATCCATGCTTCGCTGCGCAGTTTGGCGTGCTCGAATTGGGCGGCAATTTTCGGGAACCGCTCCTTAATCTTGTGCAACAGCTTGTGAGCCCAGACGTACTCAGTGGAAAGGATGAAGAGGCCGATCAACAGGAACAGGATGCCCTGCAACACCGGCAGAAACAATCCAGCGATGCCGAGCAGGATGAAGGCCCATCCCACTGCCAGCATGGCCGCGCGCTTGATCTGCGCCTTCATGTATTCATCCTACGTGATTCGCCGGGCGCCGGTTCCGCCGCCTGTTCCCGCAGGCTTTGCTGCGATCGCTTTCTCTGGTTCCGCCACAGGTGGAGCGCGGCCAGCACCACGGCGAGGAAAATCACCAATTCGGTTTGCTTGACCACTCCGGCGAGAGCTTGGTACTGGCTGCCGAAGAAATACCCGGCGCCGGAGATCACCATCACCCAGGCCACGGCGCCGGCGGCATTGGCCGCTAGAAACCGCTTCCACTCCATTGACAGCACGCCCGCCAGCGGCCCGGCGACAATCCGCATGCCGGCGATGAAGCGCGCCAGGAAAATCGCCACCGATCCGCGGCGCTGTAGGAACTCTTCGCCGGCCTTGATGGTCTCATCACTGATGTGGAAGAAGTGTTTCCATTTTTCCAGCAGCGGGCGCCCGCCGCGCCGCCCAATCCAGTAGCCGATGTTGTCGCCCATAGTGCAGGCGCAGATCCCGATCAGGATCACCCACGGCAATTGCAGGTGCTGGCCCTGGTAGGCGAGAAAACTGGCGAGAATGAGAATGGTCTCACCCGGCAGCGGCAGACCCGCATTCTCGCCCAGCAGAGCAAACAGCACGGCCCAATAGCCGTAGGTCTGGAGGTAATGGCGCGCGGTCTCGACAATCCAGTGCATTGTGAGCGATTAGCAATTAGCGATTAGCGATTAGCCTCAAAAAGCATGTGATCGCTAAATGCTAATCGCTAATCGCTAATTGCTTCGCAAAAATTCCAGCAGGACACGGTTGAATTCCTCAGGCGCTTCCTCGTAGGGCAGGTGGCCGACGCCGGGCATCATCACCAGCTTTGATCCGCGGATGGCGCGCTGCACGTGCGCCGCCGAACTGGGCAGCACGGCCGCATCGCTATCGCCCCAGACCAGCAGCGTGGGCACGCGGATTTTTTCGTAGAACGGCTCCAGAGCGGGCAAGTCGCGATGCCAGCAGCGCACCACCCTGAGCAGGTAGTCCGCCGAACCGGCGATCTTCAGCGCGTCGGCATAACCTTCGAAAGTTCCGGGCGCAATGTGATTCGGGTCGGCGTAGAGGCGCGCTAGCACCCAGTTGTTCAACGGTCCGAGCCGCAGGAAACTTTTGCGGAACAACCATCCACCTGCGGCGGTGGACAGCACGCGGATGCGCTTGCGTCCGGCGCGCGACCACGGATTCACCGGCGCGACCAGCGCCAGGCGGCGGATTCGTTTCCCGATCTCGGCGGCCATGATGGTAGCCAGCGCTCCACCATGCGAGGTGCCGACCAGGTCGAATTCGCGCAAGCCAAGCGCGTCGAGAGAGTCGACCATTCGCTGGGCGGAGGCGCGCATGCTGCAGTCGAGCCCGGGAACGCGGTCGGAAAAGCCAATGCCGAGCACGTCAGGCGCGTACACGGTGAAGTGTGGCGCCAGCGCCGGGACGGTGAATCGCCACGAGAAAGAGTGCGCGAGCAGGCCATGAACCAGCACCACCGGCGGACCGGAGCCGGCGCGCAGGTAATGTACACGATCGCCGCCGACGGTGATGTCGGCTTCGGCGATTTCCGCTTCGGTTTTTGTCGTAGGAGGTTTCACGATTTCCGCGGATCGGTTGGCAACCGAACTGGCTTTTCGGGATTCCAATGGAGTGATATCGCCTCTGTCGCTTCTTTGGGGAGCCAATCGTGACTCCCCGTTTTTATGGTCTGTCGGTCTTTCAGCCTGTCAGACGATACTACCCTGCCCATGCTCTGCCATGAGTCCCTAAGTTGCGGACCGGCATAATGTTCGGCTCCTTGTCCGTCCCATTCCAAACGCTGTAGCCGGTATTGAAATCGGGATTTCGGCAGTTTTGGCAAGTTTCGCACCACTTCCATAAAATCAGAGGTTGGTTCCAAATAATGTATTTTCTTACTGCCGACGCTGATATAATTTTGTAAGTCTTGTCCTTGGCGCAGGATACAAGCATCAGTGATGTCTGAAACCTTGGCAGCCGAGTTGCAGTCTAAACGAATGGAGAAATCTTCGTCACAGCCGCCGGGCAAGGTTGCAGGCGAAGGACTCACTCCGCGCGCCCCGATGACGAAAGACGTCCAAGTCCGGTTTGTGGCCGTGGTGCTGGCCCTGCTGACGATGGCGGCGGGCGTTTTTGGCTGGATCAATTACCAGAAGGAACGGCAGTTTCAAGTTCCGTACGACGGCGTCTGGTGGGTTGAACACAACAGCCACCTGATCGCCGAGCGGGTGGAGCCGGAAGGTCCGGGCGCGCGCTCCGGAATCAAGTCCGGCGACCTGCTGCAGGGGATCAACGACCACGACATCGGCAATACCTCCGAACTGGCCCGGCAGATGTACCGCACCGGTACGTGGTCGAAAGCGACCTATAACCTGCGGCGTGGCGGGGTCACGGTCAACGTGCCGGTGGTCCTGGTCCCGTTCGACAAATCGCTCTACGTCGGACTGCGATTCATTTCGCTTATCTACCTGGGCATCGGACTTTACGTCCTGCTGCGGCGCTGGACGGCGCCCAAGTCCACCCACTTCTACCTGTTCTGCCTGGTCTCTTTCGTCTTCTACGCCTTCCACTACACCGGGAAGCTGAACCAGTTCGACTGGATCGTGTACTGGGCGAACGTGGTGGCGGAGCTGTTGCAGCCGGCGCTGTTCCTGCACTTCGTGCTCACCTTCCCCGAGGTCAAGGAGCAGGTGAAGCGGCGGCCGTGGCTGGTGCCGGCCTGCTACGTGCCGGGAATCTTGCTGCTGGCAGCGCACATCGTGGCGCTGCGGTTACTGGCGCCCAGCGAACTGCTGCGCTACAACCTGGACCGGCTGGAGATGCTGTACCTGGCGGCGTTCTTCATCGGCGCGGCGGGCGTGCTGTGGCACAGCTACAAGCATGCGTCCACCCCGATCCTGCGGCAGCAGATGAAGTGGGTGACGCGCGGCACCATCCTGGCGGTGGCGCCCTTCACGCTCTTCTACGTCCTGCCGTACATGAGCGGGACGCAGGCGACGGTGCTGATGAAGATCTCGGTGCTGTCGCTGGTCTTCCTGCCGCTGACCTTCGGCTACGCCATCTTCCGTTACCGGCTGATGGACGTGGACGTGATCTTCAAGCGCGGCATGGCGTACACGCTGGCAGCGGCCTCGATCGCCGGGGTGTACTTCGCCGCCATCGGCCTCTCGGCGGTGCTGCTGAACCGTCACCTGCCCAGCACCGGCACCACCGGCATGATCCTGGTGATCGTGGTCACGGCGCTGCTGTTCGACCCGGTCAAGAAATGGTTCCAGGAGAAACTCGACCGCTTCTTCTACCGCAAGCGTTACGACTACCGGAAGACGCTGATCGAATTCGGACGCGAACTGAGCTCGCAGCTTGATTTGGACAAGATGCTGAGCTCGATCGTGGACCGCATCTCGCGCACGCTGCTGGTGGACCGGATGGCGATTTTCCTGGCGGCGCCGGATTCGCCGGACCGGTTCACCCTGGCCAATTCGTTCGGCCTCTCCGAGATTCCCCACCTCGACCTGAGCTTCCTCGGCGAGGAGCGGCCGGAGATGGCCGCCGGCCATCTGTTCTTCGACAATACTCATGCCGTGGTCCGCGAAACACCGGGCGCGCAGTATTCGATCGCGCAGCTCGACATGAATTACTTCATTCCCTGCTCGGTGCAGGGACGCACCATCGCGGTGATGGGGCTGGGCAAGACCAGCGAAGGCGATTTCCTGTCGAGCGAAGACGTCGAGTTGCTGGAGGCGCTGGCCGGCTACGTCGGCATCGCCATCCAGAACGCGCGGCTGTACGCCTCGCTGGAGCAGAAGGTCACGCAATACGAGCGGCTGAAGGACTTCAACGAAAACATCGTGGAATCCATCAGCGTCGGGGTGTTTGCGGTGGACCTGGAAGACCGGGTGGAATTCTGGAACTCGCAGATGGAAGTGATGTACGCGCTGCCGCGCTGGCAGGCGGTGAACAAGAAGCTGATCGAAGTCTTCCCGGCCGAGTTCCTGGAAGAGTTTTACCGGGTGCGCACCAACCCGGGCATTCACAACCTGTACAAGTACCGGCTGACCACGCCGGCGGGCGAGACGCGGATGACCAACATCGCGATCGCGCCGCTGGTCACAAAAAAATTCAACGTCATCGGCCGCCTGGTGCTGGTGGACGACATCACCGAGCGCATCGAGCTGGAATCGCAACTGAGCCAGGCGGAGAAGATGTCGTCCATCGGACTGCTGGCGGCGGGCGTGGCGCACGAGGTCAACACGCCGCTGGCGGTGATTTCCTCGTACGCGCAGATGCTGTCGAAGCAGTTGCAGGGCGACGAGAAGAGGTCTGGGCTGCTGGACAAGATCATCAAGCAGACGTTCCGGGCCTCGGAAATCGTCAACAACCTGCTGAACTTCTCGCGCACCAGCGGCACCGAGTTCGGCGAAGTGGACCTGAACAAGGTGATCCGCGACACCCTGGCGCTGCTGGACCACCAGCTCAAGACGGCGCGGGTGAAGGTAGAGGAAGACATTTGCGACCAGCTGCCGACCATCCACGGCAACGCCGGCAAACTGCAACAGGTATTCCTGAATTTGTTTCTCAATGCGAAAGACGCCATGCCGGACGGCGGCACGCTGCAGGTGCGCACCGCCAATGGCAACGGAGTGAGCGTCACCGTCTCCGACACCGGTTCGGGCATCGCGCAGGAGCACATTGACCGCATTTACGACCCGTTCTTTACCACCAAGAACGCGCCGCGGGATGGGCGCCGCGGGACTGGGCTGGGATTGTCGGTGACCTACGGAATCATCCAGGAGCACGCCGGCAAAATCCGGGTGGAGAGCCGGATGGGAAGTGGGACGACGTTCCATCTGGAGTTCCCGCTGATGAGAAAGGCAGTGAACGCGTGAGCGAAGCCGCAGTCATCACCCGCCGGGGCGCCGCGAAAGGGCAAGCTGCCGCCCAGGGCGCCATTCTGATCGTCGATGATGAAGCGTCCATCCGGGAGTCGCTGCAGACGCTGCTCGAGCTGGAAGGCTTTGCGGTGCAGACCGCCGCCAGCGGCGAAGAAGGCCTGGGCAAGATGGCGGAGCAGCCCATGGACCTGGTGCTGCTGGATTTCGCGCTGCCCGACCGCAACGGGCTGGAGATCCTGCGCGATATCCGCGACCGCGATCCCGAGCTGGGCGTGATCATGATCACCGCCTACGGGACGGTGGAAAACGCCGTGGCCGCCATGCAGGCGGGCGCCACCAATTTCATCCAGAAGCCCTGGGACAACGAGAAGCTGGTGGCCGATGTGCGCGCCGTGGTCGGGCGCCGGCGCGCGGAAGAAGAAAACATCCAGCTCAAGCGCGCCCTCAAGCAGCGCTACAACTTCGAAAACATCGTCGGCAAGAGCGAGCCGATGCTGAAGATTTTCGACTTGGTGGCGCAAGTGGCGCCCAGCCGGTCGACGGTGCTGATCCAGGGTGAAAGCGGCACCGGCAAGGAACTGATCGCCAAAGCCATCCACATGAATTCGCCGCGCAAGGACCGCCCCTTCGTGCCGGTGAACACCGGCTCCATGCCGGCGGACCTGCTGGAATCCAACTTGTTCGGCCACGTCAAGGGCGCGTTCACCAGCGCCGTGGCGTCGAAGAAGGGGCTGTTCGAGATCGCCGACCGCGGGACATTGTTCCTCGACGAAATCGGCACCATGAGCATGGAGACGCAGGCCAAGATCCTGCGCGTGCTGCAGGACCGCAAGTTCATGCACCTGGGCGGTGTGCAGGAGCTCCAGGTGGACGTGCGCATCATCGCCGCGACCAACATTGACCTGAAGCAGGCCTGCCGCGAAGGCAAGTTCCGCGAGGATCTTTACTACCGGCTGAACGTGATCATGATTGACCTGCCGCCGATGCGGGCGCGACGCGAGGACATCCCACTGCTGGTGGATTACTTCATCCGGAAATTTGCCGAGGAGAACGACCGCCCGGTACGGCAGATTGCCCCCGAGGTCCTGCGCGCGCTGATCGAGTATTCGTGGCCGGGCAACGTGCGCGAACTGGAAAACGTAGTGGAGCGGGCGGTGGTGCTCTCCTCCGGTCCAACGGTCACTCTGGACCTGCTGCCCGACCACATCGTCGGGCGCGACGCCGCGCTGCAGATGCTGGAGCACCGGGCCGACGCTTCCCTGTTCGACATCGTGGAGGAATGTGAGCGCCGTATCATCGTGGACATGATGGAGAAATGCAATGGGAACCAGACCGACGCCGCCGAGCGCTTCAAGATTCCGCTGTCCACCCTCAATCAGAAAATCAAGCGGCTGAGTATTGAAATCAAGAAGCGGGGGCGAGAAGCGTAGGAAGGCTTCAGGCTTTAGGCTTCCGGTTGGCCTGCCGGGACGCGGCCTGGCGAAAGTTATTGTCCGTTCCCGCATTCCACACTAGCGTCTGACCACCGCCCACTGCTATATTCCGAAGCTCCGCATGGAACTGATCGCTCCCATCGACCTCGCCAAACAGAGCGTGCTGCGGGTACAGGAGTACGCGCTGCTCGCATGGCGTTCTATTGCCAACCTGTTCGCGCACCCGCGCTATCTTTCGGACACACTGCAGCAGGCCGACAGCATCGGCGTAGGCTCGGTGCCCGTGGTGGTGCTGACCGGCTTCTTCACCGGCGCGGTGCTTGCCCTGCAGAGCGCCAATTCACTGGCGCGCTTCGGCGCGCTGTCGCTCACCGGACAACTGGTGTCGCTGTCCATGGTGCGCGAACTGGGCCCGGTGCTGACGGGATTGATGGTCGCCGGGCGCAACGCCTCCGGCATGGCCAGCGAGTTAGGTTCGATGAAGGTGACCGAGCAGATTGACGCCATGCGCGCCCTCGGCACCGATCCCACCAAGAAGCTGGTAACGCCGCGCGTGGTCTCCACGGTCATCATGCTGTTCTTCCTCACCATCATTTCCGACCTCGTCGGGCTGACCGGCGGCTACATCATCGCCCATTTCACGCTCGGCCTCGACTCCTATCAGTACTGGAACACCGCCTACCAGTCGCTGGTTTATGGCGATGTGTTCATGGGACTGACGAAGCCCTTGCTGTTCGGGTTCGTGATCTCCACGATCGGCTGCTATTACGGGCTGACCGCGCACGGCGGCACCCAGGGCGTGGGGCGCGCGACCACGCAGGCGGTGGTCGCCGCCTCGGTGATAATGCTGGTGGTCAACCTGGTGTACACGCGCCTGCTGCTCTCGATTTTCGGTATGCACTGATGTCGCTTACCCCTGCCCAGCCCGCGAATGGTCACGAGCAGGAGCGCATCATCGTCTTCGAGGACGTAGCCATTGCGTTCGATGAGAACATCGTGCTCGACGGTGTTTCCTTCCAGCTTTACAAGGGCGAAACCAAGATTCTGCTGGGGGTTGCCGGCGCCGGCAAGAGCGTCATCCTGAAGCTGGCGCTCGGGCTGCTGCAACCGGACCGCGGGCGCATCTGGGTACTGGACAACGACGTCACCCAGATGAAGGAAGAGGACCTGTTCGACCTGCGGCGGCGCATCGGGATGGTTTTCCAGGAGAGCGCGCTGTTCGACTCGTTTACGGTGCGCGAGAACGTGGCCTACCGGCTGATCGAGGAGCATGTTTCGCCCGACGAAACCGAACGCCGGGTGCGCGAGGCGCTGCGGTTCGTCGAGCTGGAACAGACGCTGGACCTGTTTCCTGCGGAGCTGTCGGGCGGCATGCGGCGGCGCGTGGCGATTGCGCGCGCCATCGTCACCCAGCCGGAAGTGCTGCTCTACGATTCGCCCACCGGCGGCCTCGATCCGGTAACCTCAACCACCATCATGGAGCTGGTGGTGAAACAGCGAGACGTCTATCACACCAGCGCGCTGCTGGTGACCCATCGCCTGCAGGACGCGTACACCATGGCCACCCACTACTTTGATACCAAGGCCAACGAGATGCGTCCGCTGGGCGGCAACAAGGTCAACCTGGACTCATCGTTCATCATCCTGCGCGACGGCAAGGTCATCTTCGACGGCAACACGCTCGAGCTGGCGCAATCCAAGGACGAGTACATCCGGGAATACATTGCCTGAGTTTCCAGTTTCTGGTTGCTGGTTTCCAGAAACCAGAAACTAGCAACTAGCTTTTCCCCGCCGCCTGAGCCTTCATCATCTCAGCCCACTTCTTGAACTGGACTTCCATCCACGCCACGCGCTTTTTCAAAGCCGGCGTGCTGTTCATCAGGGTTTCCATTTTGAGCAGGAACTCGTCGCTGCCCGGGCCTTCGCGGAACTGCTTGATGAACGGCTTGATTTTCACGTAGGTGAAGATGATCTCTCCGTTCCAGTCAAAGAACAGGTCCCGGTTGACGACGCCGCGGAGCACCAGCGAGGCAGCGTTTTCCCAGTAGGTGAGGACCTGGCGAAACCAGGCGTTTTCCTTGCTTCCCCAGCCCATGGCGACCTTTTTGACCGCCTCGAAACTACTGAAGTCGGCATTGCCGTACCATTCGCGAGCCTTGCGCATTTCCGATTCGCGGCGCAGGTCATAAAGTTTCATCACGATGTCGGCATCGGCAGCGGTGGCTTTCTTACCGGCAGTTTTCGGCATACGAGTTTCTCCTTGCTGAAGGTTATGTTGAATTCCAGCGGCGCAGGACACGCCGCGGTTCAGGGTTACGGCAAATATAGCACAACGCTAAATCGGGTGACCTGGCGATCGGGTGATCCGGTGATCTGAATTCCCGATTCATGCGCTTCGGCAGATCACCCGATCACCAGATCGGCGGATCACCAGATGGTTACGCGACCGCGCCGGCTTGCGGCTGCTGCGGCCGCGAGTAATCGCACTTCACCGTGCTTTCCTCTTCCTCGCCCTTCTTGCGGCGGCGCTTGGGCTGCTCGTCTTCTTCCGAGGTGGGGCGCTTGTTGTTGGGACAAGCGATGAGCGGCCCTGATTTCAGATTCTTTTCCACCAGGTACGCGTTGCCGCATTGCGGACAGGCCTCGGCAACGGGTTTGTACGCCGAGGTGAATTTGCAGTTCGGGTAATTGGAGCAGCCGTAAAAAATGTTGCCGCGACGGCGAGCTTTTTTCTCGACCAGATCGCCTTCCTTGCACAGCGGGCACTTCACGCCGATGTAGTTCTGCTTGATGTACTTGCAGTCGGGATAGCCGCTGCACGAAATGAACTCGCCATACCGCCCGTGGCGCAACACCATGTTGCGATCGCACTTCGGGCATTTCTCGTCCAGCGGAATGTCGGGAACCTTCTTCCCCTGGTCGAGGCGCCGCGTGGTCTTGCAATCGGGATAGCCGGTGCAGGCCATGAACTGGCCGAAGCGGCCGCGCTTCAGCACCATCGTGCGCCCGCAGTTCTCGCAGTATTCCTCCTGCGAGGTCTCCTGCACGTCGGCGGAATCCAGGTCCGGCAGGTCGATGGGATTTTCTTTGGTGAAGGTGCAGGTGTTGGGATCGTCCTTGTCGTAGGTGCTGCAGGCGTAGAAGGAGCCGTGCCTGCCCCACTTGATCACCAGCGGCGCGCCGCAGCGTTCGCACAACTGGTCGGTGGGCTTCTCCATCCGCTTGATGTTTTCCATGTGCTTCTGGGCGTAGCGGAGGTCCTTCTGGAACTTCTTGTAGAAGTCGGCGAGCGCGTCGGTCCACTTTTGCTTGCCTTCTTCGATTTCGTCCAGCTCTTCTTCCAGGCGGGCGGTGTACTGGAAATCGAAAATATCCTTGAAGTTCTCCACCAGCAGGTCGGTGACGACCAGCCCGATTTCGGTAGGAACGAATTTTCCGCCGAGCTTCTGCACGTACTGGCGCTCCTGGATGGTGCTGATGATCGCCGAATAGGTGGACGGCCGCCCGATGCCGCGCTCTTCCAGTTCCTTCACCAACGACGCTTCGTTGTAACGCGGTGGCGGCTCGGTGAAGTGCTGCTCCGGCTTCAGATCCTTGAGCGTCAGCTTCTGGCCCGGCTCCAGCACGGGCAGCTTGTGCTTGAGCGCCTCGTCCTCTTCGTCCTTGCCTTCCTTCGCTTCCTCGTAAAGCTTCAGGAAGCCGTCGAATTTCAGCACCGAACCGGTGACGCGGAGCAGGTACGACGTGCCGTTGGAGTTCGCCTCGATGTCAACGCTGGTCTGGTCGAAGACCGCGGGATTCATCTGCGAGGCAACGAAGCGCTGCCAGATCAATTTGTAAACCTTGAATTCATCTTCCTTCAGGAACTGCTTGATGGCGTCGGGATGGCGCAGCGCCGAACTGGGGCGAATGGCCTCGTGCGCCTCCTGCGCCTGCTTCTTCGACTTGTACAGGTTGGGCGATTCCGGCAGGTATTGCGGGCCGAACTCGCGTCCAACGTACTCGCGCACTTCGGCGAGCGCATCGTTGGAAACCCGCACCGAGTCGGTACGCATGTAGGTGATCAGGCCGACCGTGCCTTCCTCGCCGAGGTCAATTCCTTCATACAGCCGCTGCGCGATCATCATGCTGCGCTTCACGCTGAAACGGAGCTTGCGCGACGCGTCCTGCTGGAACTTGCTGGTGGTAAACGGCGGGGCGGGCGAACGGCGGCGCTCGCGCTTGTCCACCGAACGCACGCTCCAGGCCGCCGTGCGCAGCGCGTCCACGATCTTCTTCGACTCTTCTTCGTTCGGAATTTCGGTTTTCTCTTCGCCGATCCCGAGAAAGCGCGCGTCGAAGGCCGGCGGCTTGGCGCCCTGCAGGTGCGCGTCAATCGTCCAGTATTCTTTTTTCTCGAACGCCTTGACCTCGCGCTCGCGGTCGACGATCAGCCGCAGCGCCACGGTCTGCACGCGCCCGGCGGAAAGCCCGCGGCGGACCTTTTCCCAGAGCAGCGGCGACACCTGGTAGCCGACCAGGCGATCGAGCACGCGGCGCGTCTGCTGCGCGTCCACCAGGTTCCAGTCAATGCCGTGCGCCTGCTGGAACGCCTCCTGCACGGCGCGCTTGGTGATCTCGTGGAACGTGACGCGGAAGATCCGGTCGTCGCCCTTCTTCTTTTTCTTCCCGTCGCTGAACTCTTCCGCCAGGTGCGCGGCGATGGCTTCGCCTTCGCGATCCGGGTCAGGCGCCAGGTACACCTTGTCCGCCGACTTGGCCATCTTCTTCAGCTTGGCCAGCACTTTTTCCTTGCCCGGGATGACGACGTAATCGGTTGCGAAATCGTTCTTGATATCGACGCCCAGCGTGCTCTTGGGCAGGTCCTTGACATGCCCAAGCGATGCCTCCACCTCGTATCCCTTGCCGAGATACTTGGCGATGGTCTTGGCCTTGGTCGGCGATTCGACGATGACTAGATTGGACAAAAATTACCCCTTGTGAGTCCTGAAGCTAGCAGAAATCTTCTAGTCTGTCAGTTTGTCAGTACGTCAGTTAGTCAGTACGTCAGTACATAAACTCGCGGTAAGACGCTGATTTAAGACTGACTTACCGGCAAACTGAAATACTGAAAAACGGTGCGCTCGATCAGAATGTCTTGACGAAGTTCTTTCCCGGCATCTGCCGGATTTTGCCAGCCAACTCCAATTCAAACAGCGCGGCAAAAATCTCCGACGACGACATAACGCCCTCCAGCCTCTCCACGATGTCATCAATCTGGGTGGACTCGTCGGCTCTCAGTACGGCCAGCACTTTGCGCTCGTGCGGCGGCATTGCCTCGGACTGGAAAAGGGATGCCGTCGCGCCCGGTTCCGTTGCCGAAAGGCGGTCCGCTTCCAGCTTCAGGCGAACGTCGGCCGGCAGGTCTTCCCAGATGTCCTCCCACGTCGCCGTCAATTTCGCGCCCTGCTTGATGAGCGTGTTCGGGCCCCACGAATTGCGGTTGGTGACATTGCCCGGCACGGCAAACAGCTCGCGGTTCTGCTCCAGCGCACAGCGCGCGGTGATGCGCGTGCCGCTGTATTCGCCCGCTTCCACCACCAGTACGCCCACCGACATGCCGCTGATGATGCGGTTGCGAATCGGAAAATTCTGCGGTGCGGCAAACGAGCCCACCGGAAATTCCGTTACCAGCGCGCCTCCAAGGGCGAGAATCTGGTCGGCGAGCCTGCTGTTTTCGCGGGGATAGTAGACGTCGATGCCGGTGCCGAAGACGGCGGCGGTTCTTGCCTTGGCGGCAAGGGCGCCCCGGTGCGCGGCCGCGTCTACGCCGCGGGCCATGCCACTGATAATGATGATCCCACGGGCCGAAAGGTCGCAGGCAAGTCGCTCGGCCATGCCCAACCCGTACGGCGTCGGGTGCCTGGTGCCCACGACTCCAATGCCGGGAATCGAGAGAATTTCCGGATCGCCGCGGACGTACAGCGCAACCGGGGGATCATAGATCTGCTTCAGCAGCGGCGGATATGCGGGATCGTCGAGCGTCAGGATTTGCGCTCCCACGCTGGCCGCGCGCACCATCTCCTCCTGCGCCAGCTCCGCCGACTTGCCCAGCGCGATGGATTGCGCCGCTACCGCCTGCAGTCCGGCGG
>DASWAR010000311.1:0-6052 GCA_036391015.1 Terriglobales bacterium | reverse complement strand
GCCTTGGCCTGGATGTGGTCAATGAGTTCCTTGACCACCTTGAAGTTGACGTCGGCCTCCAGCAGCGCCAGGCGGATTTCGCGCAGCGCCTCTTGGATGTTCTCATCGGTGAGCTTGCCCTGGCCGCGCAGGTTCTTGAAGGCGCGCTGGAGTTTGTCTGTGAGATTCTCAAACATAGCTATTGCTTTGATTCTACCAGCCGCGCGAGAGTCGTTCCTGGAAGGGCAGCAGCCCCGTTAGGGGCGCATCAAAATAGTCCGGCGCTTCAGCGCCGGGTTAACTACGCAAGGGGGTACAAGTCCCGGAGGGACGATTGATCAGCCGTCCCGGCAGATAGCGATCGAGCCAGGCGTCCAGTTCCGATTTTCGAATCCATCCGTTGTGGTTTTCGGGCTCCGCAGGCTTGGGCGCAGTTTTCGAGTCGGGCATGTCCTCACCCCCGCAAGAGCACCCCAGCAGGCCAACATCGGGCCAGCTGGGGACCCCGCTTGAACGTGGGGGAAGGATACGCCCGAGCCACTTGGAACCACAATGCCGGTCAAGCGGGCAGTTTGTGAGCCGCCCAAGTTGACACCGGAATACCAAGAATCAAACTATTTATGGCTCTGATCTATGAAAGCGGCGGTAAACTTCACCTGCGGAGATCTTTGGGTGTGTGTTTTGCAACCAGGCAGGTGCTGTCGAGCGTCTGACTGTGCGGCGTGCTCTCCGGGCTGACACTCAGGAGGTAGGGATCAAGTGAACATCCTGAATAGCTGGAAAGAAATCGCGAACTATTTAGGCCGGGGCGTTCGGACGGTGCAGCGCTGGGAGCGCGATTTGGGTCTGCCGGTCCACCGGCCCAAGGGAAAGGACCGCAGCGCCGTCCTGGCTTTTCCCGAAGAACTGGATAGATGGCTGCAGAAGACTCCGGTGCGTTCGGCCACCAAGTTTGCGGGCCCACAGCCGGCCGGACGCGAAGCGAAGGCCGCGGTGTCCACGCGTGACCCCAACCTGCTGATTCAGGACGTGCGCCTGACCTCGGCGCGATCGCAGAAGCTGCTCGAATCGCTGGTGAAAGCGGCCGGCCGTCACCAGGCGCTTACCACTTCGCTGTGCGAGACCTTGAACAAGATCACTCGCCGCGGCGCCCGCGGCACGGCAGCGTAAGAGTTCGTCAGTTCCTGACATACTGAAAAACTGACATGCTGAGTTACTGACAAACTGCCCCCCGCCTAGCTTCCAAACACTTCTTTTGCCGCAGCCACGGTATTGGCGTGGATGGTGATGGTGTCGTTCACGTCCAGGGCGTAACCGCCGGCAAGCGTGACCATCACCGGAATGCCGCGGGTTTTCGCCAGGCGGAATACGAACTCGTCACGGCGCTTGAGGCCTTCAATGGTCAGGTTGAGCCCGCCGAGTTGGTCTTCCTGGTAGGGATCGGCGCCGGCGACGAAGCTGATCAGTTGCGGCTGGAACTGGCGCAGGGCGGAGCTGACCGCATTGTCCAGCCATCCGAGATATGGCTCATCGTCAATTCCGTCAGGCAGGTTGACGTCAATCGAAGACGGCGGTTTCCACGTCGGGTAGTTGTTCTCCTGGTGGAGCGAGATGGTGAACACGTCGGCGCCGTCAGCGGGGAGCTCGCGAATGGAGCCGTGCTCGGTGCTGCGCAATGACGGTGCGCCGACCGAGGGCAGCGGCTGCGACGCCTGCGCCAGCGATGACTGCGCCAGCGCGCGCTTGCGCCCGAAGATCACCGCCGTGCCGTTGCCCTGATGAACGTCGCAATCAATCACCAGGGCGCGCTCGATCTTGTTGTCCTTCTGCAGGCGGCGGATGGCGACAGCGATGTCGTTGATCATGCAGAAACCCTCGCCGTGGTCGGGGAAGGCGTGATGAAATCCGCCGCCGAGGCTGATGCCGACGCCGTCCTGGAGCGCGTAGCGTCCGGCGAGTATGGAACCGCCGGTGGCGAGCCAAAACGCCTCCACCAGTTCCTCGGAGTAGGGGACTTCCATCTGCAGTTCTTCGCGAGCGCTGAGCGTGCCGGTCTGCAGCTTGTAAACCCAGTCGGCGCCGTGAACCAGGAGGATGTCGCGGTCATCGGCTTTTTCGGGAACGACGAAATCGGCGGGCTCGGCGATGCCGCGCTCCAGCAGCCGGTCATGGACGAGGCGGTACTTGGAGGCGGGAAACACGTGCTGCCCGATCGGCAGGTAGTAGGCGTCGCTGTAAACGATTTTGAAGGGCAGCATCGCGGAAGGTGCAGCTTAGCGCCTCGTGCGTTGCAGCACAACTGCCCGGCAACGTAAGACCGGTGGCTGGTTGCCAGGGTCAGCGGCCAGCTTTCTTTCCTGACCACTGGCCACTTGCAATTTTGTTCTCGTCTGTTCTTGCGTACAGCGGCGGTCGCGCCCGCGTTGCTGGTTTACCCCATCGTGTACTACATCACGTTTCCCGACGCGCGCTACCGGCACCCGATCGAGCCGTTGATGCTGATGCTGGCGGTGTACACGGTCGCCAAGAGCCTGCAGACGCGGATTCAAGCGTCACAGAAGTAAGGCCGGCGCTGCGGTATAGTCGCAGGCAGAGATTCCGGGAATGTTCCAGAAAAAAAGATCAACGCAGAGGACGCAGGGGAATGGCAGAGGTCGCGGAGCGCGATCTTTGGCGGTGGTGTTGCTTGCGCTCGTCTTCGTGATGGTTCTCTCCGGCTGCAAGCGCGGCGGCCAAAGGCAGGGAGAGATCGCGTATGTCGCGGTGCCGCAGGCAAACCTGCGCGACCGCGTGGCAGCCGTGTACAACAAGGCCGGCGTGGTGCACAACGGCGAGCGCGTCGAGGTGCTGGAGAAAAGCCGCCGCTTCTTGAAAGTGAAGAGCGTGCGCGGCGAGGTCGGGTGGATCGAAGAGCGGTACCTGGTGGACGCCGACGTCTATGCCGGATTCGAAAACCTTGCCAAGGAAAATGCCAAGGCGCCTCCACAGGCGCATGGGACTGCGCGCGCCGCGCTCAACATGCACTTGACGCCCGGGCGCGATACCGAGCACCTGTTCCAGATGCCCGATGGCGCCAAAGTGGAAGTGCTGAAGCGCGAGACGGCCGAGAAGCCGCAGGCGAAGGTCAATCCCGCGCTGCCGCGGACACCGAAGCCCGGATCGAAGAAAGCGCCCGCGAAAGATGGCGAGGTGCAGGTCCCGATGGAAGACTGGCTGCTGGTGCGTGACCAAGCCCGGCATACCGGGTGGGTACTGGCGCGCATGGTGGATTTCGACGTGCCCCTGGAGGTCGCGCAGTATTCGGAAGGGCAACGCATCGTTGCCTATTTCGTGCTCAACCAGGTAGCGGACGCCGAAAAAAAGGTTCCGCAGTACCTGGTGCTGCTGACCGAGAACAAAGATGGCCTGCCGTGGGACTTCGATCAGGCACGAATTTTTACCTGGAACGTGAAACGCCATCGCTACGAGACCGCGTATCGCGAGCGCAAGCTGGTGGGAGTTTTCCCGGTGAGCGTGGGAAGCGCGGATTTCGGCAAAGAGGGCGTGCTGCCGACGTTCACGTTGCGCGTGAAGGCCGACGACGGCAAGACGCTGGAGCGGAAATACAAAATGAACGGGCCGATCGTGCGCCGGGTACTCTCGCCGGAAGAGGAGCAGGCGGGAGTGGGGATGAAGCGGCGGCGGAAGTGATTTGAAATTTGCAATTTGTAATTTGAAATTTGAAGAAGTCGGCGGCGGCGCAACTGAAGGGACAAGCTCCAGGCTACCGGCATTAGACAAACGAAATGCGGAAGGGCGAGAGCGGAGCGCCGGCGCTGAGCGCCTGTTGGCACTGGGTGATGGCGGCGCGGACCGCCGCCAGATTCATGCCGGCAAAAGAATCCGGATAATCCAGCAGGTTGCGCTGGGCGCGGTCGAGCAGGGAGCGCGCTCCCTCGAGATTGCCGCGGCTGTGGTGGTGGAGTGCGACGGCGACCTGGATCAAGCCCTGGAGGAATTTCTTTTCTTCCACGGGCGCAGCGCGCCAGGCGTCTTCCCAGACTTCGTGGGCGTCGAAATATTCGCGCGCGTTGAAGAGCGTAGCGCCGCGTTGGAAGGTTGAGGTGTCCATGGAAGAGTCGATGGTCGATGGCCGTTGGTCGATGGGAAAGACCAGTGGATGTCTTGGTCGCTATAGGGGTCCCTCGACTCGCGCGCCCTTCGGCTTCGCTCAGGGCAGGCTCCAGCGGCGCGCTCGCTCGGGATGACATCCGCTCAAAACGGAAATTGAACCGAACCTGAAACTGAAACTGAAACTGAAACTGAAACTTACTTTCCAAACATCGGGTAATGGCTGGCGGCGGCCATGAAAAAGAGCATGGGAAATGAGAGCACGAAGTTCACGCGCGAAGCCAGAAACGTCAGCCGCGCCATTTTCCCGAGATCGGGCGGCATGGCGCCGGCGGGATTTTCGCGGGTCCAGCGAATGATTTTCTTCTGCATGCGCCAGATCAGGCCCCAGACATTGAGCAGCATGAACCAGCCGATGCCGCCGCCAATGCCGATGGAGAGCAGGCGATTGCTTTCCCAACCGTCGCTGTTGAGGGCGAGATAGGCATAGGCAGCGGCGAACACCGCCACGCCGCAGATAACGCCGAGGACAGCGCCTTTGCGCAGGACCTCGGCGGGCGACATCAGCGCGCCCATCTCGATGGCAAATGCGACCGTCCAGAGCACGAAGAAACTCCACATGGCGCGGCCGGGCGAGGCATTGGCGTTGTGTGCGTCGGTAGTCACGATGTTCATCCAGTAGGTAATTCCGGCGAGCACGGTCACCACCGATGCCCAGCGGAACCACCACAGGGCGCGCGTCATGAGCAGCGGAACCACCCGGGCGCGCGTGCCGCCATCCAATTCTTTCAGGAAGGGCACATTCACCAGGTTGAAAAAATAAAGCAGGCCGACCCAGGTGATGCCGGCCAGAAAATGGATCCACCGCACCAACATGAGGGCGTTGACGGCGCCGCCCTGGGGAAGCGAAACATGGGCCTGAAAGGCGGCAATGGCGGGCGCAATGGGCATGTTCAGCTCCTGCTCCCTCAGGGGCTAAAGCCCCGGATTCACTGAGGCATAACGGCACGGCTAAAGTCGTGCCCCTCCGAAAGAGCCGGGCGTCATCCCTGTATGCGAGCAGGGCGATTCTAGCAGAGTGGATTTCTCGGACAATTTATGGGCGGGCAGTTGAAAACCGGCGGGCGCCGCCGTATCGTTAGGAGCGCTGTAAGGCTCTGGTGGGAGAGATTGGCTCCGCTTGGGGCATGGCGGTTTTCTGACAAAGGAGAGATCGGCAGATGGACAAGCCGGCGCAGAACATCCAGGATTCCTTCCTCAACACAGCACGCAAGGACAAAGCGACCATCACCATTTACCTGCTTAGCGGCGTGAAGCTGACGGGACGCATCCGGTCGTTCGATAAGTACTCGGTCGTGCTGGAGACCAACAACCAGGAACAACTCATCTTCAAACACGCCATTTCCACGGTGGTGATGGCGAAGGGTGCGTACATCGGGGAGCGGCACGAACCGCGGCCCATCGGTGAAGCCAAGCCGGCCGCGGCCACTCCGGGGCCCCATGCGAACGAGCCGATATCCGCCCCTTCGGGAACGGAAGGGTAACAGCCTCCCTTGCGCGGTTCCGAATCCAAACGCAGTCTTGAGGGGCTTCGGGGCTGGCGTGTGCCCCATGAGAACCGCGATCGCGATGCCGCCGAGCGCGCGTTCCTGGTCGGGCTGGACTATCGGCAGCGATCGCGACCTTCCGCAAAAGGTGACGATGGTACGGTGCTGCCGTCGGCGCGAGCGGCGCGCAATGCCGCGTCAGTCCCGGCGGAAGCGAAATCGGAGCGCCAGCCGCTGTTCAGCGCGGAAGAGTCGCTGGCGGAATTAAAGGAGCTGGCGACCAGCGCGGGCGCCCAGGTGGTGGGGGAATTTCTCCAACACCGGGACAAGCCCGATCCGGCGACGCTGATCGGGCGCGGCAAGCTGGAAGAGATTGCCGGGGCGGTGGCGATGTCGGGCGCCGACCTCATCATCTT
>DASWAR010000310.1:0-3017 GCA_036391015.1 Terriglobales bacterium | reverse complement strand
CATCGACAACGACGTACTTGTCCTTCTCATACTCGTACCCCTTCACGAGCTCGTTCCGGGCGACCGGCTTGTCCTCGGCCTGGCAGAAGAGGACCTGTTTGACGCGGGAGTGATCGGCCGCGTGGAGTTGGTTGAAGCTGACCGTTTCGCTGCGCGCGGCACTAAAGAGTTTTACGGGCAGAGACACCAAGCCAAACGTCAGGTGCCCTTTCCAAATTGTGCTTGTCATCCTTCACCTCACCAGAGCATCAGGGCAGAAGAGGGTGAATACAATTATCATGAAAGCAGCGTATTTCCAAGCTGATCATGCCCCTGGACGACTACTCCCGCAAGCGCGACTTCGCCCGCACACCTGAGCCAAAAAGCGGCTTCGGCCATTACGGGAAGGAACCGGTTCGTCGTACAACGACACGAAGCGCGTCGCTTGCACTACGACCTTCGCTTGGAAATCGGCGGAGTGCTGAAGTCGTGGGCCGTTCACGTCAATCCTGCTCCGGCCGCCTGCGGCGGCGGCTCAATGCCGGCGCGATGAGAAAAGTGCTTTCACCACCTTCGCAAGTGTTTTCACACACGAGGTGGGACGCGCCGTAAAGTCACTGATTCTTTTGGCCTGAGTTTGGAAGCCGGTGTGCATGTGTAAAATGGATTCGCCCCGCTTGTACGGCTCAGCCATCTCGTCGCAAACAATTCCAGCTCCCAGCGCCGGCGTATCGCCGGTTTCGCCATTTGTAACCAAAAGCCCTGCGGTTTTGGGTGCACTCAGATGCTGGCTGAAAATGGCATTTCGGAAGTAGTGACCATGTGTGCGGCACACCATCTTGCGCCCGCCGATCGCCGCGCCAGCCCGCGCTGCGACGCGCTGGAGCGCCAATTGGTCCTCGTGGACCTCGTCGTGGACCTCCACTGCGATAACGGTGGCATCGTGCTTAACTGCGGCCAGGGCGGAATTGCCATCCAGGCCGTTGCCCCGCCTCCCCAGGGTCCTGGGCACGAATTGCTCGTGTACCTCCCCGATGCGCCGAAGCCGGTCGTCGCCATCGGCGATATCGTATGGGTCAACGAATTCAATCAGGCAGGCATTCGCTTTACCGCCATGCCCGGCATGTCCCGGGCCCGTTTTGCGGAGTGGTTGGAGCAGAACGCGCGAACGCACCCGGCCTGCGCTGAGATCATGGCGACGCTGCCCGGCCCCCTGGGGCACGAGCCCTCCATGACTCTGGGACTGGTGCCTGCCCAGCCGGCGACCCCTCTCGCTGCGCCTCCGCACCCAAACCCGTCGGCCGGGCGTTCCATCCCGCCGCAAGGTGCAAACCAAGTACCCGCCATGGATGATACCGAACCTTGGGGGACCGCATTTGCCGCTGCAGCAGTATTGAGTCTGGTGCTGATGCTACTCTGCTCACAACTCCTGCGCCGGACGACATCTCTACCGTCTTTTCCGGCACCAAACCGGCAGCCGCCAGCTTCCGTGCAGCAAACTCAACGTTCGGTGCCGATCACTCCCACTTCTCCGCCTGCCGCGGTGCAAACCTCGACAACGACGTCGCCGCCACAACCGCCGTCCGTGTCGCCGCCCGAACCTCATCCTGCAGCTCGCCCCAGCACCACCCGCCCCCACTCCCGCCAGGTCCGCCGAGACGAGCAGGACGACGATGATGACGAAGTCATCGTGCGTCACTTTACGCGTCCTGCTCCGCCCGCTGCCGCGCAGGAGCAACAAACCCCGCCACCGCGCTGAGCCTCCGATTTCAGCGCGCATTTGCGCAGTTTACTGCGTCCGGCAGACTGTCCACCGTGTAGCTGCGAGATGGGAATGAGTGTCGCTGATGTGCAGCAGGGTGATCTGAGCTGACTGGGCGGCCGCCGGTGTGGCGACCGCTGGGCGGGCTGCCCAAAGCGGCGGCTGTCGTGGCGGCGGAGCAAGCATCGGATCCGCAGGCGCTGTTCGTTAACGCCGGCGATTTCATGGAAGTTTCAGCAACAGCTTTGGACCGATCGCGAAGTGAGTGACCACCGCAACTACTTCTGGCAGCTTCCATGAATGCTGTCGTGGCAGGTTCTGCACAGCGTGATCAAGTTATCCTCAGAATCTGATCCGCCGCGACTGCGTGGAATGATGTGGTGGGTATCGAGCTGCTGGCGATGGCTACAGAACTGGCAATGCCAGCGGTCGCGCTCGAGAACTAGATGGCGGAGGGCGTTGTATGCTTCTGGCTTAAGCTGTAGCCGGCGATGGGCGTTGTCGTTCGGCAAGAATTTCCTCGGTGAACCTGTCTTGCTGACCCATTGATAGGAAATGGAAATAACGGCGGACGCTGGAGAGCAACAGGTCTGGGGCGCCGTTGTCGGCCCACGCTCCCGCCAGAAAATCGGCGCAGATCATCTCCAGACAGTAACCGCGCGACTTGTCCGAGCCGAGCATCCGGGCGGCGGTCTCCAGCGCCTGCTCGAGCACCGGCACCTGGCTCTTGTACACCTTGAAGTAGATCAGCTCTGATGCCTCACTTGCTCCGGTCAGATATTTCTCCACTTCTTCCTTGAACTGCTGGTGCGGCATCGAGCGAGCTTTGTGCAACCAGTCTGCACTTTTGAACTGCTCCCGCTCCCGCCGTGCCACTTTCGCCAACTCGGCAGCCTTCGACCAGCCGACCTGTTTCAGTTCGTTCCGTATCTGCCGCGGCAGCTGCTCATGTATGGACATCAGGTAATAGGCTTTGCGACGCGACTCGGGGAAGCGCCTGGCCAGGTAATCATCAAAGGACGCGAGCCTTTCCAGCCGCCAATATTGTCCCGCCCGTACCTCGCACAGGTAGCGCCCAAGTTCAACAAAGCGCGTGTCGCGCTCGCGATCCGTCTGCCGCTCCCATTCCAGGACCTGGTCGATTTTAGCCAGCACAAACTGGGCACGTTTTTCGTTCAGCTGCGGCGGCATCGGCCACGTCCTAGTACTCAAGCTCGTCAAGCCAACCAAGATCTCCTCCCGGGCGACGCAGCAGCTTCGTGTCAACCAGCGGCTG
>DASWAR010000309.1:0-3485 GCA_036391015.1 Terriglobales bacterium | reverse complement strand
ACTAAACCCTTGATGAACAACCTGCACGCAACCCTGGCCGCCGTGCAGGTGACATTCGCAGCATTCATCATCGCTGAAACGTGGCTCGTGCCCTTCGAGGGCTATCTCATCGATCGCCTCGGGCCACGCCGGGTTATCGCCATCGGCGGCATCCTGGTCGGCCTTGGGTGGATCGGCTCAGGGTATGCGCAGAGCCTGCATTCGCTGTATTTCTGGTACGTGGCGGGCGGCGTCGGCGCCGGCGCCGTGTACGGCGGATGTATCGGCAATGCGCTGAAATGGTTCCCTGATCACCGCGGCCTCACCGCCGGCTTCACCTCCGGCGCGTACGGCATCGGGACCGCGCTCACCGTGGCGCCCATCGCCGCCATGCTCAAGAGCTCCGGCTATCAGAAGACGTTCGTCACCTGGGGCTTCATCCAGGGCGCGGTTGTCATTATCGCCGCCATGTTCATTGTTGCCCCGCCCAAGGGCTGGTTACCGAAGGGCTGGTCGGCCGCGGAGGCACTCGCCAAGGTCAAGGTGCGTACCTCCAGCTACGACATGACCCACTGGCAAATGCTGAAAACACCGGCGTTCTATGTGATCTACATCATGATGACGCTGGTGGCCTTCGGCGGCCTGGTGGTCACGGCCCAGATCGCACCCATCGCCCGCTTCTACAACGTCGATAAAGTCATCATCGCCTGGGGCATGTCGGCGCTGGTGATCGCGATTGAGGTGGACCGCATCCTGAACGGCATAACCCGGCCGTTCTGGGGCTGGGTGTCCGACCATATTGGACGTGAGAACACCATGTTCATCGCGTTCCTGTGCGAAGCTACCGCAGTCTTCGCCCTGCTGCACACCATCAGCCGACCGATCTGGTTCATCCTGCTGTCGGGGCTTTGCTTCTTCGCTTGGGGCGAGATCTTCTCGCTCTTCCCTTCCATCACCGGGGACCTGTTCGGCAAGAAATGGGCCACCACCAACTACGGCATTGTCTACACGTCCAAAGGTCTGGCCTCCATCTTTGCCGGACCGGTGGCCGCGCTGGCCAGCGTCAAGACCGGGTCGTGGGTTCAGGTCTTCTACGCGATGGTTTTCTGCGACGTTCTGGCGGCCTTCCTGGCGCTGTTCTGGCTGAAACCGGTCGCCAAAAATACCTTCCTCAAAGGACAGGAGCTGCAACGTTTGGAGGAAGCTGACGCCATGGCGAAAGGGTGAGGCGGCGAACCCTATCAGCGAACGGAAGGCGTGGTTGGGAATTGCACGAACCGGCTGGCGCGGGGGTGGGCCGCGCCAACCCTCAGTAGTTTCAGGCCCCACAAACTTCAGGTGAGGAGGAAATATGTCGGCAAATCCGGTAGTTCCCTCTGCCCAGATCAATCTGGAAATGCAGAAAACTCCGACGGAAAACATCATTCGCTGCAGCGGCAAGATCACAGCGGCGACGAACGAGCAATTGCAAGCTGCGGTCCGCGGGCTGATCCCGGAAAAGAAACGCATCGTGCTCGATCTGACGAGCACCAGCTACGTGGACAGCTCCGGACTGGGTTCGCTGGTGGGCTTGTACGTCTCCTGCAAAAAAGGCGGGGCGCCGCTCAAGCTGGTCAATTTGACACCGCGGTTGAAAGACCTTTTCACCATGACGAATCTGGCGCCGATTTTTGAGGGCCACGATGACTTGTTGGGGCATACGCCCGACTAGCGCGGGTGCGCGGCGGCGGTGAGGTGTGGCACCGGCGGGGCGGCAATGTGACCAGGAAGCAACAAACCACGGCGGGGGTGTGTCACCACTTACGCAACCCCCGTCATTGTTAAAAATTCGTTAATCACTTGCATTTACGCGGTTTATTTCCTATATTGCTGCGGAAATTCTAACCGGACGAATTCGCATCACCTGCGGAACTGACTGTTACTTCCGCAAGTTAGCGTGGGTTCCTTGTATCTTTCCGGCAAACGGACGGAGAGAGCACATGCTAAGTCTGGCGTGAAAGGTCGCAGCACATTTTTTTCCCAACAACCGAGGCGGTGACTCACCACTTGTATTCAGCAGTCGCAGGCGACAGCGGTGAGCCAAGAGCTCGAAACCGCCATCGGTGAACTTGGGCCCAGCAGCACCGAGGTAGAGGGGGAGAGAGACGATGAGATCTTGGCTAGCAAGTATTCTTCTGTTAATGGTTTCTGCCCCGTTGTTGGCTCAAACGGCGGCAACTCCAAAGACATCGACAACCACCACCACCACCACAACAACCACCGCAAAACCTAAAGCGAAGAAGCCGGCTGCCACGGCGAAGAGGCCGATGGCCAAAGAGACGGAGATGAAGACGCTGCGGGACGCGGTGAGCGCGCAACAACAGCAGATCCAGATGCTGCGCGACGAACTTGCACGCCGCGATGCGGCGATGCAGCAGGTCCAGCAGCAGGTGAACGCGCTGCAATCCACCGCGAACCAGGCGCAGACCAGTGCGGCGGCGGCGGAAGCCTGCTGCAAGTCGAACGAAGACGCGCTGGCGTCGTTGCGAACCAACGTCGGGACCGTGCAAACCACGGCGACGGCGACGGCCAACTCGCTGGTAGCCGACGAGAAGAGGATTACCGCCCTGGAATCGCCCCTGGCCATCAAGTACAAGGGCATCACCATTACGCCGGGCGGCTTTATTTCGGCCAACCTCAACTGGCGCAAGAACAACCAGAACCTGGATAACTTCGGCGGCTTCAACGCACTTCCGTTCGATGGCAGCAGCAACGCGCATTTGGGCGAGCTTCGGTTGACGGCTCGCTACACCCGGCTTTCGCTGCTGGCGCAAGGCAAGTTCGGGCGGTCGAACGTGCAGGCCTACTACGAGATGGACTTTGAAGGCGCTGCGCAGACGGCCAACGAGACTACCACCAACAGCTTCCAGCCGCGTATTCGTGAACTCTGGGCCAATGTGGATGCTCCCGGCGGCGTCTCCTTTTCGGGCGGACAAACCTGGAGCTTGATCACCGCCAACCGCACCGGCGTGGGGCCGCGCGGCCTCATGCTGCCGGCACACATTAGCGCGTCCTTGACGGTGGGCTGGCACTACACGCGCCAAAGCGGCTTCCGTGTGTACAAGAAATGGGACCTGAGCGATAAGAAGAAGCTGTATTTGGCGTTCGCGGCGGAAGAGGGGCAAACAACCTCGTCGGGCGCAACTCCCGCCGGCCTCACAATTTGGGGCCTGCAGGGTAACCAAACGATATCGCCCGGTGGCGGTGCTGCCAACTGCTCGAATGCTCCCGTAGCAGCAGCTGTCGCAACCAACCTCGGTCTTGCTCCCTGTAGCACCTTTGCAAGCAACCTTTCCATCAACGCTGCTCCCGACCTGATTGGCAAGGTCGCCTTTGAACCCGGCTGGGGTCACTTTGAAGTTGGTGTCCTCGGCCGCTTCTTCCGTGACCGCGTCGCCACCGGTCTGGTAACTGCTGGCACGCCACCCGTTACGACGACCACGAATGCCGGCTTTTCCAGTTCCGGC
>DASWAR010000308.1:0-16496 GCA_036391015.1 Terriglobales bacterium | reverse complement strand
TTTGGCAAATGTGGGTCTCTTCCTGACGTGGTGTTCAGCGCGCCAGTCGCGGCGGCGGATGAGAATAGTCCGACGCTGAAGCACGTAGGAGCGGACGCGATTGCAGTTGGGCCGTTCCGTAACTTGTGCTAAGGCGATTTATCGACATTTATCCGTGGGTACGGCCGGATGAGAGTGCGCTGGGGGAGATGTGGGCGTAGCGATTCGCGTGCCGAAAAGAGGCTTGCGTCGTCGGCAGCGGAGTGGTTTGATCCTGTTAGATCCGGCGAAAACCGCGTGCCAAGCGGTTGTTGCCGCTTGGCACGCCAGGTAAGCACCTCCACGCCCGTTATTGGGTCGCAGTGCCGCAGGTGCATTTACCCTTCCCCGATCCCAGGTACTGGGCGAACGCGCAAGTTGTCGGCAGGAAGAACGCTTCGTAGTCACTGAGGAACCGTTGTTGTTTCTCAGTTTCCGTGACGGCCGTGCCGGTGGGTTCCACCACCAGGTGCTGGCCCCAAGCAGCTAAATATTCCGTATGGGACAAACCGTCGATCGCCGCCGTTTCGAGTCCGTTGCACGATGTACCGGCGATTGCCCTCGGGATGATCTTGACCGTGCCGAGCGTCGGGATGTTGCCCGTCAGCGTGTTAGCGGTCAACTGTTTTACGCCCGTGGAGATCACCTCGTTCGGGCTAGACGCGCACGAACAGCACGCCAGCAGTTCCTGGCTCTGATCGAACACGTAGAAGCTGGAGCAGATGTACCCTCTGGGCCCACCGAAGGGAACGCCCGTAAGCCCAACGTTGACCAGGTGAATCCACTGATCCGGTGTTCCCGGGATCGGCGGGTTCGGGTTGTTGGAGAAATAGTCGACGTAGTAAGTGCCGACGATGACCCCTGTGCCCGGGTTCGTTTGCGCCAGGGCGGGCAGGGTCAGCAGCGCTAGGACGCCAACCAGAACGACTAACTTGTTCTTCATTGGGGGATCCTCCTTAGATTGGTCTGTGACCGCGGCATGGAGGATTGGTCGCAGCACAAACCGCGTCAGCATGCATCGCGGAATCGCGGTTGACAAGACTCCCCAAGGCCTAACCGGAAGCATTCCATCGATGGCAGTCGCCGGATCGCTTAGCCAAGCCGGCTATATAAGCCGCCGACCCGCGAACAAACGCGATTGACAGATACGAAATGACCCACGTCTGCACTACGCGGGCCCATGGTGGTCGCTACTTCTGAAGCGAACTAATCGGGCTTGTGCCGGTCGGTTCGTCTCGGACACCTGCGAGCAGCGCACGGAACCTTATATCCTTCTGATTAACTGGCGATAACAGCGCTTATCACAAGTTACGCCGCCAGAACCCGCCCGTGACCGTCCTCACACCAAGTTGTGACAACTGTCACGGCCTCATGTTCCCCCGGGGTCTACGCTGGAGCAGGTAGAGGAGCTCGAGGATGGATACCGGGACCGCCCAAAATCCGCAGCAGGCCAAGCCACGGCTGATCTTCTGGGAAGTCACCAAGGGTTGCAACCTGCGTTGCATCCATTGCCGCGCCAGCGCCACCGAACTGAGCTCGCCGACCGACCTGCCGACCTCGCGCGCGCTTGACATCATCACCCAGATTGCCGCTTACGCCAGCCCCATCCTGGTGCTGAGCGGAGGCGAGCCGCTGTACCGCCGCGACATCTTCCAGTTGGCCCGGTTCGCCACCGATCGCGGGCTGCGCGTTGCCCTCGCCACCAACGGCACCATGGTGACGAAAGAGCTGGCGCGCCGCATCGTGGACTCCGGCGTGCGCCGCGTTTCCATCAGCCTGGACGGCGCCGACTCGCTGACCCACGACACCTTTCGCGGCATCCCCGGAGCGTTTGACGCCGCCGTGTACGGCTTGCGTAACCTGAAAGAGCTCGGCATGTCGGTGCAGATCAACATGACGATCGCGCGCCACAATGCGCGCCAGTTGCCGCAGGTCTTGGACATGGCGCGCGGCCTCGGCGCCGACGCGCTGCACACGTTTCTCCTGGTCCCGGTCGGCTGCGGCGTCGACATCGCGGCCGAACAGATGGTTGCGCCCGAAGAATACGAGGCCATGCTGAACTGGTTCTACGACCGCTCCCTGGAAGGCGGCATCGAGTTGAAGGCAACTTGCGCGCCGCACTATTTCCGCGTCGCGCGCCAGCGACGCGCCGCCGAACGACGCGCCGCCCCGGACGAATCGCAATCCCCGGCGATTGGCCCCGCCGACATGATGATGCCGGGCTCGTCCGGCGTGGTGATTCATCCCCACGGTTCGCATCCTCCCTCGGTCGCGAACCCGGCGTCCCCGGAACGCGCCGGTGTTGCGCGTTTTGGGGTGGAAAAGAACGCGGAACACGCCGGCATGGGCGGCCACCCCGACGGCATGCACGCCATGACCAAGGGCTGCCTGGCCGGCACCGGCGTCTGCTTCATTTCGCATGAAGGCGAAGTTTTTCCCTGCGGCTATCTTCCGGCGATCGCGGGCGACCTGCGCAAGCAGACCCTCGCCGACATCTGGGAAAACTCGGTGGTGTTCAACGAACTTCGCGATACCGACAACCTGAAAGGAAAGTGCGGCTGCTGCGAGTTCCGCAACATCTGCATGGGGTGCCGGGCGCGCGCCTTCGCCGCCACCGGCGACTACCTGGACGAGGAGCCGTTCTGCGTTTACCAGCCGCGCAGCGAGGCGCTCAAGGCCCGCAAGACGGCTGCCGTGTCCAACGATTAAGGCTCAAGCCTAACGGTGTGTTCGATTCCCCTGTGCCTTGAGCCTTGCGCCTGATCGCGCGGATGTGGGGACTCCGCCGCGACTAAAGTCACAGCATGGCGTGAGAATCATCACAAATAGTATCTCGGACATGGCTGCCGCCGCCTTCAAACCCGCTCCGGTTCCTCAATCCCGCTTCCGCGCTCTCGTCATCCCGCGCGAACACGGCGCATGGGGCCTGCTGCTGATTCCGCTTGTCACCGGGGCCTGTGCCGGCCTCGCCGTGGCGCAGAACTGGATGTCGCTGGCGGAGTTCACCGTCGCCGCACTGGCGCTGTTCTGGATGCGGACCCCGGTGGAGAGCGCGATGGGCACGTCGCCGATGCGCGCGCAATCGGCCTCGGAATCAAACTGGCTGCTGCTGGCGATCGCGGCCCTGGGCTCGGTCGCCATGGTGTGCATCACGGCGCTGCTCTGGAATGGCGCCGATCGCGGGCTGCTGCTCCTCGGCGCCGTCGCCGCCCCCGCGTTTGTCGCCCAGGCGCTGGTCAAGCGACTTGGCCGCAGCGCGCGGATGCCGGCGCAAATGATCGGGGCGTTGGGCCTCACCGCCGCCGCGCCCGCCGCCTGGTACGTGGTAACCGGTCAACTGGATGCGCGCGCTTTCGGGCTGTGGCTGGCCAACTGGATCTGCGCCGGAAACCAGGTCCATTTTGTCCAGCTCCGAATTCACTCCGCCCGTGCCGCAAGTCTCGGTGAAAAATTCCTGCGCGGACGCTGGTTCTTCTTCGGTCAACTAGCGATGATCGCCACGCTGCTATTCGCCTGGCGCGTCCACCTTCTGCCTGGATTGGCGATCGTAGCCTTCCTGCCCTTGCTCGCACGCGGATTCCTGTGGTTCAAGTCCGGGGCGCAGTCGCTCGCGGTCAAACGGCTGGGCTGGACCGAACTTGCCCACGGCGTGGCTTTCGGTTTGCTGCTCATCGCCGCCTATCGCCTCTAGCGCGATTCTTGGCGAGCACGGTCTCTCATCTGCGCTGCCCTGGAACGTCATTTCGAGGAAACTGAAGCTGACGGCTAATTGCTAATCGCTAATTGCTAATTGCTAATTGCTGTCTTATCCCGGCGGCCACTTCATGTCGCGCCCGCCCACCAGGTGGAGATGCAAATGGAAGACGGACTGGCCCGATCGCGCGCCGACGTTGTACACGGTGCGGTAGCCGTCCTCGATGCCGCGCTCGCGCGCAATCTGCGCCGCTATCAGATGCGAGTGCCCGATGATCTCCGCATCCTCCGGTTTCGCTTCCTTCAAGCCGCGAATGTGCTTCTTGGGAATGACCAGCACGTGCGTCGGCGCCTGCGGGCGAATGTCCTCGATTACGAACACCTGCTCGTCTTCGAAGACCTTCCGCGACGGCGTCTTACCGGCAATCATGTTGCAGAACAGACAATCCATGTTGCTCACTGTCACCGTCGAACGGCTCGTCAGTATTTCAGTATTTCAGTTCGCCAGCAAATCAGCCGTCGCCCCCTGACGAACTGAAATACTGACAAACTGAAAAACACAAACTGCGGCAAATCAATCGAGGCGTACCAGGAACGTGTGATCATGCGTCGCGGGGCTGCTGTCGGCGACTTCCTGCGCGCGGCGCTTGTCGTCGCCCAGCACGCGGACCCTCACCCACCAGTCGCCGACGGGGCTGCTGAAGGCGAGCACTTTCGCGGTGTGATAGCGCCGGGCTAGTGTGCTCTGGATGCGGCGCGCCTCTTCCTCCTCGGGAAAACCGCCAAGCTGCACTGCCCAGCGTCCGCCGGTGCGGATCGTAGCCGGCGCTTGCAGCACTTCCAGCTTCACTAGCGCGGTGCCGCGGCGCCACACGTCGATGGATTTCGCGGCGGCAGCGGAGAGATCGATGATGCGGTCTTCCACGAACGGGCCGCGGTCGGTGATGCGCACCGTGACACTCTGTCCGGATTTCATGTTGGTGACGCGCACGATGGAATTCAGCGGCAGGGTCAGGTGCGCCGCCGTGAACGCGTTCATGTCGTAAGTCTCGCCATTGGCCGCCTTGCGATTGTGGAAGGGCGCGCCGTACCAGCTCGCCTTTCCCACCTGCACGAACAGCGGCTTCACCTCGGGTTCGAGCGGGGGTGGGGTGGTCGCGGTTTCTGGCGGAGTCTCAACCGTTGCCGGCGGCGGTGGCGGCGGAACCGGCACGCCCGCCTTTTTGTGTCCGCAGCCCAGCGCACCGAAGAACACAGAGACACAGAGACACAGAAAAAAGTATTGCCGAATGCCGAATGCCGATTGTCGATTGTGGAATATGTGGAGGGGCGAAGCGGCCATCGGCCATCGGCCGCCGACTAACGACGTTTTTTCTGCGTCTGTTCCAGAAAGTCCGCGAACTTCGTAATTTCCTTCGATGCCCGGCGCAGTCCGCGGCTGGAGTGCTGGCGAACTTCTGGCACCACCTCGTCGTTGAGGTAGCGGAGAAACTTCTCGGTCTCCTGCTCCAGCCGGCGGGCAGCTTCTTCCAGCTTGCGTCCGGCGTCCTCGAAAGAAGGTCGCGAAGAACGGCGTTTGTCGGATTGAGTCATTGCAATCTTCCACGCTCGCAGCGCAGGGCCAGGCCCGTTCATTATCGGCCTTACCAGGTCGCGGAATCAATCGCTCGTACCTCTTGCGTCAATGAGGTAGGCCGCGGAAAGTCCACATTCCTCCCGTTGCCAGCTCCCCCATCAGATGCGGCTTCCAACTGAAGAGAACGAGCCCACCAATTCTCCTTGTTTTCAAGCAGTTAGCCGCTCGATTGTGGACCCCGTTTAATGCACATGCGCTCCACTGAACGGCCAAATCCTCCCTTTTCATGCTTTATGAATGAGGCAGCAGGGCAGAAGCCGCTAGCATGGCGACAGTGGGGCAGCAGTGTGCCGGGCCGTGGGGCCGGCGTGCGGGAATTAATCCATCTGCGTTGGGGTGCATTTCATCTCTAGTTGTTTGTTGTTGCTGTGCCACCGCGAAAGGGTGATTGACGATGCCTAAGCCGATCAAGTTTGTCGAGTTGGGGTTGGTGTACGCCGCTAAGGCGGCCTGGCGGGTGTTTGAATTCGGCAACCGATTCGGCCAGAAGCCCTCCTTCACGCCCAAATGGTCCGACAAACCTCTTCTGAAATCCTACGAAAAACAAAAGCCGCCGCTCGGTTGGCCGCGTGCCACTGACTCGCTGTGCCCGAAGTGCGTCCCCGAAATCCGGCAGCAGATCCTTGATGGCAAGCTGCCGCACGAGATCCTGCTCAACGAGAAGGTCGGCGAAATCAGGGCTCAGATTATCGAGCGCGACGGCAAGATCCTGATGGTGAAGGATTGCCCCAAGCATGGCCACTTCGAAGACGTGATGTCGATTGACCCGACCATGTTCAAGCACATCGAAGCCGTCTTCCCGGGCCGCGACATGCGCTCCCACAACGACGAGAAGCTCCACCACCACGGCACCAGTACAGTGAAGTGGGGCCGCGGCGCCGTGCTCACCATTGACCTGACCAACCGCTGCAACATGATGTGCGATCCCTGTTTCATGGACGCCAACCAGGTCGGGTTCGTGCACGAACTGACGTGGGAAGAGATCAAGACTCTGCTCGACAACGCCATTTCCATCAAGCCGAAACGGCAGATGTCGGTGCAGTTCTCCGGCGGCGAGCCGACCTTGTCGCCCTATTTCCTGGACGCCGTTCGCTACGCGCGCAAGGTTGGATATACCTCGGTGCAGGCGGCGACCAACGGCATTGAGTTCGCCAAGAGCAAAGAATTCTGCAAGCAAGCGGCGGAAGCGGGCCTGCGCTACGCGTACCTGCAGTTCGACGGCATCGGAAATGCCGCCAACGCGCATCGCAAGGTCGGCAACCTGTTTGACGTGAAGTTGAAGGCGATCGAGAACCTGTACGAATCGGGCGTGGATGTCGTGCCCGTGGTCACCATCGTCAACGGCATTAACAATGAGCAGGTCGGGAACCTGGTGAAATTTGCGCTCGACAACCCGAAGGTGATCTCGTTCATCTCCTTCCAGCCCGTCTCGTTCACCGGACGCGATGAGGCCATTACCGACGAGCGGCGCGAGGCGCAGCGCTACACCCTGGCGCACCTGGCGCATGACGTCAAGAACCGGACCGGGCTGGGCGAACCCGCGCGTGATTGGTTCCCGCTTTCCTTCATGGGCACTTTCTCCGACTGGGCTGACCTGGTACACGGGCCCACCGCCGAATGGGGGCAACTGAGTTGTGGCTGCCATCCCAATTGCGGCGTCGGCATGGGCATCATGGTGGACAAGATCACCAAGGAAGCCGCGCCGGTCACTGCCTTCGTCAATGCCGACCAGTTTGCCAAGGACGTTGCCCGGGTTACCGACGGCGGCCGCACCAAGTTCTGGTCATCGGTCGGGATGGCGCTGGCGCTGATGCGCAACTACAACCCGTTCAAAACCACCACCCACTTCACGATTTTCGAGTTCCTGAAGAAGCTCGACAAGAGCTTCGGCGTGAGCAAGAAGGCGCAGAGTGGCGGCTACGGCAAGGTTACCGCCGATCGCACCCTGGAAGACGTGGAGAAGCGGCGCGACGATCGCTGGAACATCCTGTTCGTCGCCGGCATGTGGTTCCAGGACCTTTACAATTACGATTTCCGGCGCACCGAGCAGTGCATCATCCCCTATGCCACGCAGGAAGGCGAGATCAGCTTCTGCGCCTACAACACCGGCATCGGCTGGCGGAACATCATCGAGAAAATGCACATGACCGCCACCCTCACCCAGTGGTACGAGGAGCACGGGCGGCACGAAATCTTTGCCGGCGGCAAGAAGGTCTCGATCAGCGACGGCGTGCAACTGAAGGCGCTCAAGCTCAACCTCGACCTGGTCACCGAAGAAGAGCAGCACGATCTCGAGCACTTGGGCATCGCCAAGAACGCGCGCGAGGAGAAAACCCGCGCCCGCGACGCCAAGCAGAAGACCGATCCCGCCTACAACCAGAAGATGGAAAAGCTGTACCGGGAAGTCGTTCTCAAGGAAAAGCAGCAGGAAGGGTTTATCCCGCTGACTACTCTCGCGCCCGCGAACGGCAACGGGAACGGCAACGGGAACGGCAACGGTCACGCCAAGCCCGAAGAGCGCGAAGCGGTACTCGGCGACTAAGTTCTGAGTGTCACCTCCGTACAGGCCACCGGAAACGGTGGCCTTTTTTCTTTGCACTTCAATCTTGTCGGAGCGCGTTCGCCCCCGAACGCGAATAGAGAACGCGAAGAGAAGTTGGAGCGCGTTCGCCCTCGAGTATGATCTTGTGGCACACGCGCCCCCGCGTGTGCTCAGTCCCGCAGGGACGGCAGTACATAGCCCGGCACGTAAGTGCCGGGAATGGATGCATTAGAGTTTGGAGTCCCGCAGGGACGGCACTCACGAAACCATCATTTCTGCTGAAGCTGTTGCTCCAACTTCGCCCACAACTCCTGCCACGCTTCCTGCGCTTGTTGCGTGGGCGCGGCGTCGGCGGTGTCCACCACCTCGAGCAAGCTCGCAAGATTGTTGAGCGTCCGCGCGAGCGGGTCGCCTTGTTCCTGCGCCGGTGTTGCGGATGCATTGCGTCTGCGCTCCTGCAAAGCCGCGTACCCCTGGCGCATCGCCGCACTGATCTCCATTTCCAATTCAAATTGCTTTTGCAGATCGGCGGCGCTGACCTTCAACCGCGGGTCGAGCTTCACCATGAGCGGCTGCGAGTAACTCTTGCTGTCCACCGTCATGCGTACTTCGTACTTGCCCGGCAGCACCAGCGGCCCGCGCGGCAAGCCTTTGATGCCGGTTCCATACACCGCCGAGAGGTCGTAATTCTTTTGCCGGCTGGGCGGGTCGGGATAGCGCAGGTCCCACACCAAACGATGCTCGCCGGCAGAGGTTTCCAGTTCCTGCGGCGGCGCGAACCAGTAACTCGGGAAGGCGACGTTCTTATCGGGCTCAACCGGCTTCTCCGCGGAAGAGAACCGCCGCACCAGTTTTCCGCTAGCGTCCAGAATTTCCAGCGTGACTTCCTTCGCCGGCGTGCCGAGATAGTAGTCAAGGATTGCGCCCGAAGGCGGGTTCTGCCCGGCGGGCTCGTCGGGCGGAAGCGGCGTGTCGTGCCCGACGTCGCTGCGCACACGCATCGCAACCTGCGGCGCAAACAGATGTGCAGCTGATTTCGCGATCTCGGGCGAAATCTGCCGCAGCGGCGTCAGGTCGTCCAGAATCCAGAACGAGCGCCCATGCGTAGCGATCACCAGATCGTCGTCATGGACCACCAGGTCGTGCACCGGCGCGACCGGCAGGTTGAGCTGCAGCGGCATCCAAATATCACCGTCATTGAACGAAACGTACACGCCCATTTCGGTAGCCGCATAGAGCAATCCTTTGCGCTTGGGATCCTCGCGCACGGCGCGCACGAAAGCGGGCGCGCTGATCCCGGCCGCAATCGGCTGCCAGCTCTTGCCGAAGTCGCGCGTGCGAAAAATGGCTGGAGCGTAGTCATCGAGGCGGTGACGGTCCACTGCGGCGTATGCGGTACCCGCGTCGAATGGCGATGCCTCGATCATGCTGATTTTGTTCCACGGCTGCAGATCGCGCCCAATCCACGTCTTTCCCCCATCACGCGTAACGAAAATTCGTCCCGTGTCCGTTCCTGCCCAGATCACGTTCGCGTCCACCGGTGACGGCGCGATCGTGTACACCACGCCGTAACAGCGTGAAACGGCATTCTGATTTGAGACCGGCTCCTCCGCGGCTGAGGGTTTCCGCGCCACATCAGCAGAGGAGCATCCTGTGAAATCCGGGCTGATCGGCTGCCATGAATTCCCGCGATCGGTTGACCGCAGTACGTACTGCGAGCCCATGTACAACGTCCTCGGGTCCTGCGGCGAAAACACCACCGGTGACGTCCAGGAGAAGCGCAGCTTCTTGGCCGTGATCGGCGTGGTCCACTCTTCCACCGCGGTCGGCGAGATGTCCTGCGATTGCCCGGTGCGCTTATCGAATCGAAACAGCCGGCCGTAGGTACTGCCGCCGTATACCGTGTTCGGGTCGGTTGGATCCGGCGCAATGTAGCCCGACTCGCCCGCGCCCACCGAATACCAGTCGCGATAGGTGATCGATCCGTAGTCGCTGCGGCTGGCGGTCGCCACCGTGCCGCTGTCCTGCTGCGCGCCGTACACGTAATAAGGAAACTGATTGTCGGTGGTGACGTGGTAGAACTGCGCCGTCGGCTGGTTGAACCACGATGTCCAAGTGTTGCCGCCGTCCACGCTCACGATCGTTCCTTGGTCCGTAGCCACAACCATGCGCGCTGCATCGTCGGGATCGAGCCACAGAAAATGATAATCGTCGCCGCCGGGCGCGCCCTTCAGCGCGGTGAACGTCTTGCCGCCATCGCTGGATTTGTAGAGCGAAACGTTGGGGACAAACACGACATCCGGTTTCTTCGGGTCAGCGGTGACCTCGCCGAAATACCACTGCCTGCCGAAGGTGCGCCTGTCGTTGCTTACCCGCCGCCAAGTCGCGCCGCGATCGTCGGAACGGTACAGCCCGCCTTCGTTTCCCTTCAGCGTATCCAGCAGCAGGTAGACCACATCTCGCGACGTTGCGATCCCGGCCCGGCCCCAGTCCGCGGCCGGCAGACCGTTGCCTGTGATCTGCGCCCATGTCGTGCCGCCGTCGGTGGATTTGTACAACCCGCTGCCGGCGCCTTGAATTGGCGCGTAAGTGCTCCACGCCGGCCGGTGCGCGTTCCACAGGGTGGCGTAGATGATGCGCGAATTATCGGGATCGAATGCCAGGTCAATCGCGCCGGTGTTCTCGTCCTTATAAAGGACCGTCTGCCAGGTGCGGCCGCCATCGGTCGAGCGGAAGACGCCGCGCTCCGGATTCGGCCCGTACGCATGCCCCAGCGCCGCAACAAAAACAATGTTCGGGTCCTTCGGGTCAATCAGTACCCGGCCGATGTGGCGCGTGTCCTCCAGGCCGATGTGTATCCATGTCTGTCCGGCATCGGCGGATTTGTACATGCCATTGCCGAAGGAAATATCGGAGCGGATGGAGGCCTCGCCGGTGCCGACATAAATAATGTTCGCATCCGAAGGCGCCACCGCCAGAGACCCGATCGAGGCGATCGGCTGCGAATCGAAAATCGGAAACCAGGTGCGGCCGCCATTGGTCGTTTTCCACACACCGCCGCCGACCGCGCCGAAGTAATAGACATCGCGCTGCCCGCGAACTCCGGCGGCGGTCAGGCTGCGCCCGCCGCGGAATGGCCCGATCATCCGCCACCGCATGCCGGAGTAGAGGTTGGGAGTAATGTTCTGGGCGATAGCTGCCAGGGGCAAAACAAGAGCGGCGGCTAACAGCCATGCGGAGCAACGAGCAGTTTTTCGACGGAGCATAGGTCGGAGTACGAAGTATAACAACCGCCCTACTCGCAACAGCTGAAAGCTGATAGCTGATCGCTGGCAGCTTCTTTGTGACCTGGCTCACATTGAACCGTGACGAACCGGCATTCGCGGCTGCTTTCCGGGGGTCAACGGCCCGCCTCTGCAGCGAACGGCGGTGGGCTGCATTGGAGCGGTTTTGGGGATTTGTGCCTGCCCGGGTTCTAATCAAGCAGTCACCGGAAGTGTGCCGGACGCCGCTATCTGTCGGCGCTGGAGGCTACGCAGTGAGGAGGACCCTGCTTTGAGCACGCAAACTATTCCAACATCGCCGAAACCGGCTTTCGCCCCGAGCCGCCGCGCGGCATTCAAGATCATCCAGCCGCAGACGACCTACACCGGTTCGCCGATCACGCCGGTGCAAAAGGGCCTGCCGCGGAGCACGCAATCGCTATGCCCGGAGTGCAGCGAGTTGATCGATGCCATGTTGGTGGAAGACCAGGGCAGGGTGTACATGGAGAAGAGTTGCGCCGCGCATGGCCGTTTCCGCGACCTCATTTCTCCCGACGCGCAACTCTATCTGAAGATGGAGAACTGGCACTTCGGCGACAATCGCGGCATCGAGAACCCGGCCATTGCCAACGCGACGCGCTGCCCCGAGCAGTGCGGCCTGTGCTCGATGCACATTTCGCACACCGTGCTCGCCAACGTTGATCTCACCAACCGCTGCAACCTGACCTGCCCGGTCTGCTTCGCCAACGCCAACGTGCAGGGCTACCTCTACGAGCCCGACATCAACCACGTGCGCCGCATGCTGCAGGCGCTGCGCGACGAAAAGCCGGTGGCCGGGCGCGTAGTGCAATTCTCCGGCGGCGAACCCACCATCCATCCGCAATTCTTTGAAATCTGCGCCATGGCGCGCGACATGGGCTTCTCCCACGTGCAGGCCGCCACCAACGGCATCATGCTCGCCGACCTCGAATTTGCGCAAAAGGCGAAAGAGCACGGGCTCACCACGCTCTACCTGCAGTTCGACGGCATCTGCGACGACATTTACCGCCGCACCCGCGGCGCGTCGCTGATGGAAAAGAAGCTGGCGTGCATCGAGAACTGCCGTAAGGCCGGCATCAAGATCGTGTTCGTGCCCACCATCGTGCGCGGCATCAACGATCACCAGATCGGCGACATCGTGCGCATGGCCATCGACAACATCGATTGCGTCTCCGGCATCAGCTTTCAGCCGGTCGCCTTCACCGGGCGCATCAACCGCAACGAACTCGAAGCCAAGCGCTTTACCCTCGGCGACTGGGCGCACGCCATGGCCGATCAGACCGGAATCTTCGACCCGATGCAGGATTTCTTCCCGCTTGCCTGCGTCTCGCCGTTTTCGCGTCTGGCTTCTTCCATGCGCGGCGAAGAAGTCCCCACGCTCACCTGCAATCCGCATTGCTCCATGGGCACCTACCTTTTCATTGACGATAAAACCAAAACCGCGGTACCCGTGACCCGCTTTATTGACGTCGGCGGCATGCTTCAGGACATGGACGAATTTTCGCGCTCCACGCGCCGCTCCATCCTGCAGATCTTCACCAAGGTGAAAGCGTGGCGGTCGTTGCAGCGCCACTTCAAGCCGCAATTCGCGCCCCCGGGGCTCACCTTTGAGAAATTTCTCCAGACGCTGCAGGGCATGACCGACAAGAAACTCGGCCGTGACGGCATGGATGGCCGCTACACCTATCGCACCCTGCTGGTCGCGGGCATGCACTTCATGGACCTGTACAACTACGACATCGAGCGCGTGAAGCGCTGCGTCATTCACTACGCCGCGCCCAACGGCCTCATTTACCCGTTCTGCGCTTACAACTCCGGCCCGACCTTCCGCGAGAAGATCGAGAGGAAATATTCCGTGCCGCTGGACAAGCCATTGCACGCCATCAAGGGACAAGATGTTTCGTGCGGCGGATGCGGGAGCGCTGATTAGGCACTAGGCTCAAGGCGCAAGGCTCATCTAAATGGGTGTCATCCTGAGCGAGAGCCTGCCCCGAGCGAAGCGGCGGGGACCCCGCGTTCGTTCGCATCCACAGTGCTGCTAAAAGGCGTTTCCACCAACCAAGCTGAATAGTTCCCGCCTTGCGTCTTGAGCCTTACGCCTTAAGCCTCTACAATCCCCGCCATGCATAACCGTCTGTTCCTCATCGTCCTGTTCCTCGCCCCCACGCTCGCCTGCAACATGTGGAGCAAGCCGGCCTCCGGCTGGATTGGCGCCACCGGCGGCGAACAGATCGAGAAGCTCTTCTGGAAAGATGTGCAGGCCAAGAACTGGGTCGAGGTGGACCGGCGCGTCGCCGACACTTTCGCGGGCACAGGTCCCGGTGGAATCATGGACCGTGCCGCCTTCCTGCGCGATCTGCAAAGGGCGCCGCTGGCCGATTATTCCCTCAGCGAATGTAGTTCCCAGCTCAATGGCGGCGACATGGTGGTTACCTGCACCCTGCGGGCAAACTGGGCCGGCCAGTCCGTCAGCAGTTCAACCCTAAGTGTCTGGCAGCAATTGAAAAAGGGCTGGGTCATGGTGGCGCATTCCGAGTCGAGGCTTTCCGCCGGCACGTAGCCCCAGGATTTCCCCCTTTGGCACCCCTTCCCGAGTACGGATGTCCTTGTACTTCAGTTACATAGTCGCTGTTGTTTGCGGTAGGACTTGGCTTGGCGTGGTGCTAGCATTCGAGTCATCTCCCCCATAATCCGGCTGCGCGGCAGCCGCGACAGCCTACGACAATTAGAGCGCGCCCTCGTTTTTGGGGCTCCGCCGCTTGCCAGACGCGGCAAAGTGGTGGAGCGCAGGAAGGGAAGATGAATGCGATGATCGGTACGACTGGCCGACGTCCGGCACGCGGTTTCTCGCTGCTGGAACTGATGATCGTCGTGGGCATTACGCTGGTGGTGGCGGCGGTCGCGATCCCGGGCGTACTCACTGCCACGCAGAACTTCAAGCTGCGCAGCACCGCCTCCAGTGCGTCGGGCCTTATCCAGAAAGCGCGCATGTTATCGGTGGCGCGCAACACCTATTATCCGGTGCTTTCAAGTACGGACACTACTACCAATATCACGTCCATATTCCTGGGCAACGCCAACGATTTTACCGGCGCCACGACGCCCACGGACAACACCAGTATGATCCAGGTGCGCGGCATGGTTTTCGATACCGGCTCTCATCCTTCGGCAACCTCAATCGTTGGAACCCTGACGCCTGTTTCCACGTTGCCGATATTCAACCCGCGCGGGTCGCCGTGCTTCGGGAACCCATGCCAGGCCGATCCGAACAGGATGTACATAACGTTCCTGCGCCAGGACCGCTCCCTTGGAACGCCCGGTTGGGCCGCCATCAATGTCACGCCCGCCGGTCGCGTCCAGGTCTGGACCTGGGACGGCAGCAATTGGCAGTAGCGCGAGAAAAACCTATGGATGCATTCATCGCGAAACGGATTTGGCGCACTCGGCAATCGGGCATGAGCCTGATCGAGCTGATGATTGCCATGACGGTGCTGGTCGTCGGCATGCTCGCGTTGATGACCCTGGTCACCACCGCCATCAGCAGCAACAACCGCAACAAGCTGGATACCACCGGCACCATGCTGGCGCAGACCGTGCTGGAAGGCATCGCCGCCCAACCGGCGAGTGCCGGCGCCACCTTCACCATGTCGGACTGCAATCCCGCCGGATCAACGACGTGGACCATCGCGACGGCGGGGGGTAGCGCGATTGGCGCCGCCCTCGGCGCCGACGTCATCGCTTCCACCGGCAATATTGATTTCAACAGCCAATCGTACTCGGCGGTCACCGCCAATTACAAAATGAAGTACGTGACCTGCGGCGTCAGCGGCGCGCAGGCTACCTACGACGTTCGCTGGAACGTCCGTACTTTGACTGCTTTCACCAAGCTTGTCACCGTGTCGGCACGGCAGCTCGGCGTCTCCACTACCGGCGCTAACCTGCCGTTCTTCTCGCCGCCGATCACGCTGCGCACCATCGCGGGCCAATAGCGAGGACGTCATGACGACACACACAATGCGGCGCAGGAAATCGCAGCGCGGCTTTTCGCTGCTGGAAATGATCACCGTGGTCGCCATCCTCACCCTGGTCATGGGCGTGGTTTTCAAGCAGGTCATCAACGTCCAGCAGCGCTATCGCACCGAGGAAACCAAGCTCGACATCTCCCAGGAGTCGCGCGAGTTCCTCGACCAGATGGTGCGCGATCTCCACCAGGCCGGATATCCGACCGCGCGGATTTACGCTGCCGGCCCTGTCGTAGCCGGGGGCGCAGGACTCGCGAGTCCCGCAGCCAATGACCAGCGTGTCGCCGCTGGGTTGGTGAAGTATGCCTACAACGATCTCTGGTTTGAAGGCGATGTGGATGGCGATGGGGTGGTTGATGTCGTCGAGTACAAGCTGAATGCACCCGGTGGTACGTGCCCGTGCTCGATCCAGCGCCGACAAACGACCAAGATCGGCGTTGATCTTCCGTTAAACCGGATCGGCTCGAGCTTCGCCACCGAATTGCAGAACGTGATCAACAGCGGCGGGTCTGGCGGTGCCCAAACCAACGGCGCTTACGGCATTTCCGGCACTGGTCCGGGCGGCGCCACCAACGAGACCCTGTACGGCGGCCTCGAAGGCCCCTACATTTTTCAGGCTTTCAAATCCGACGGCACCGCGGTTCTGCCCACGGATATCGTGACAAATCCCACGGAGCTGGGCAAGATCCGTTCCATTCAGGTCACCATCAATGTGCTGGGCAAGCAGAGCGGCAGCGACCTGCAGACCGGGCGGCGTCCGGCGATCTCGCTGACCGCCACGGCCAGGATTACGAATTACTAGGAGAGCTACGATGAAACATCGTCGAAGCGAGCGCGGGGTGGCCCTGATCATCTGCCTTTTCGCGCTGATGCTGCTTTCGGGCATCGGCCTGGGCATGATGTACATGGCTGACACCGAGTCCTCCATCAACCGCAACTACCGCGACACCCAGCAGGCTTATTTCGCCGCCGTCGCGGGTGTCCAGGAAGTGCGCGAGCGGCTAACGCCCACGTCAACGTCATTGATCGCGGCCCCCACCACCCTGCCGACGAGCAGCGCCAATACTGGCGTGGTATACGTTTTGAATTACACCAGCAGCATTCCCGCGGCGGACATCCAGCCATGGGACGTCAACAGCAAGTACTTCGATACCGAACTGTGTCACGACAACTTCTCCGGTCTGGGCCTAACCAACACTGGGCCGAACACCCCGTGCGGCATCGCCGTGTCTGGCAGCTCCGGCTCCACCTGCACTTACTGCACACACGTCGACAGCAATTTG
>DASWAR010000307.1:0-1861 GCA_036391015.1 Terriglobales bacterium | reverse complement strand
AGCGGTCATTCCGCCAAGCTGGGCGGCAATTTGATGATCGCGCTGATGTTTGAAGGCTTCGCGGAGGCCCTCACGCTAACCAGCAAATTGGGCGTGCCGCGCGAGCGCTTCATGGAGCTGGTGAACGCGTCCATGATCCGCTCCGGCGTGTCCGACTACAAGGCGCCGTTCGTCCTGCGGCATGATTTCTCGCCGAACTTTCCCCTCCGCCTCATGCACAAGGACATTCGCCTCATGCTGGATGCGGCGCGCGAGGCGCGGGTCAAGCTGCCCGGGTTGGAAACCGTGGAAGAGATTTACGAGGTCGCCACCGAGGAAGGCAGCGCCGACCTGGATTACGCGGCCACCATCGCGCTGCTGGAAAAATGGGCGGGAATCGAAAGCCAGAGCACGACTGCGTAAACATCTGTACCGCGCCGAGCCATTTCACGGTCTGAATGCCGGGTTCATCGGTCTGTGCGCCAATTTTGCGATCACTGCCATGGTGAGCCTGTTCACGCCGGTTCGCGCCCCCGGATTTGACCAGCTAACAGGGGAGCAAGAGGTTCGTGAGACACACGCGAATCGTCGTCACCCACTACGGCGGGCCCGATGCACTGCAGGTGGTTGAAGAAGAGTGCCCCGAGCCGAAGCACGGTGAAGTGCGGGTGAGAGTGCTGGCCGCAGGTGTCGCCTTGCCCGACCTAATGATGCGCGAGGGCATTCATCCCGAAACGCCACCGCTGCCCTTCACGCCGGGGTGGGATCTGGTTGGCGTGGTGGATCGGCTCGGCGACGGTGTCTCTGGAATCGAACCAGGCCAGATAATTGCCGCGCTGCCGATCAGCGGTGCGTACGCGGAGTTCGTCTGCCTGCCGCAACGTGAACTGGTTCCGGTGTCATCCGGGTTGGACGCCGGCGAGGCCGTCAGCCTCATATTGAATTACGTCACGGCGTACCAGATGCTGCATCGTTCCGCCAAAGTCAGAGCGCGCCAGCGCGTGTTGATTGACGGCGCGGCAGGCGGGGTCGGCTCGGCACTATTGCAGCTTGGGCGCCTCGCCGGGCTGGAGATGTACGGCACTTGTTCATCGCAAAAGGCGGCGGCCGTTTCCGACCTGGGCGGGATCCCAATTGATTACCAGCATCGGGACTTCGTGACGGAAATTCACCGTCTCACGAGCGAGGGCGTGGACGCCGTCTTTGACGGCATCGGTGGTACCCACATCTGGCGTTCCCGCGAGGCCCTCCGTCCTGGGGGGAGGGTCGTGGCCTATGGTCTTACTGGCTCGCTAAGTGGAGGACGATTGGCTTCAGGGCGTTCAGGTGGTCGTCATCGCTTTCGTGCAATCGCCATCTTCGGGTTGTACATCGCCGGCGGCTGGCTTCTCCCGGGCCGCAGACGGGTGGTTCCCTATAGCATCCAAACGCTCAAACGGCTGAAACCGGCGTTGTTTCGACAGGATTTGATCGCCCTCATCGACCTACTTAAACAGCAGAAGATCAAGCCGGTAATCGCGCAGCGATTTCCTCTTGCCGAGGCAAGACACGCGCACGAGTTGCTCGGGAAGGGAGGCGTGACAGGCAAGATCGTGCTCGTGCCCAACGAGTCATCGCTTGAGTCAGGAGCGGCGTAACAACGGCATGGTTCGCGCTGCTCTAACCCGAACTCATGATAACGAGCGATAACAGCCCGTATCGTAAGTCACGCCCGAAACGGGACTCCCGCCGTAACTTACGCTAATGTATGGTCCGCCGCGGGACTGCAAGAGGAGTTTGTTGGGCGAAGGGTGCAGTCTGCGTAAATGTATCCGGCCTCTAGTTGGAGATTTTTCTCCGGGCCACGATGATGATCCGCGCGTGCTGGTCCTGATAAGGCGAA
>DASWAR010000306.1:0-7644 GCA_036391015.1 Terriglobales bacterium | reverse complement strand
AATCTCTTCGCCTTTGCCTATCGATCACAGATCATCACGAATACTATAAGCCCTATCAACTTTCGTCCGCTCTTCCCTATCAATTCTCTCCCGCTCTTCTTTGCTCAGTACCCACGCGTCATGCATGCGGCTCATGACACGCTGTCCCACCAGGCAGAGCACACCGATCATCATGAAGAACGAGCCCGCGATCCCCATGGCGAGCCGGTCCACGATGGATGCGCTGTGCTGCCCCCTGGCAAAGATCACGACCGTCGCCCCGCCGACCAGGCACACCGCCGAAAGCAGATTCCACAATCTCGACTCCTTTCGCGTCAAGTGCGTTTCTTCCACGTGCAGCGCGCGCCCGGCCAGGAATGCCGCCGTGCCCGCCATCATGATGAACGAGGAAGCGATGCCGTATTCCAGCGCGGTATGATCAAGCGAGGCCAATCCGTAGCGCCCAAATGTGTACGCCAGCAACAGCGCGCCCAGAACGCCCACGCACACGCCAAACGCCTGCCACAAACGCGCTTCCGCTGACCTTGTCATGCCTTTCCCTCCCGGGGGTCGGCGCGAGTTTAGTACTGCTTGCGCTCGCGATGCCAGTGGTTTTCTGGAGTACCGAGTCCCGAGTCGCGAGCCCGCAGTCGCGACTTCCCGACCACGCCTGGCCTCAAGCTACTAGCCCCTATCCCGAGTCATTCGCGACTAAATGCAACGTCCTCCAGCCTTACCTCATCTAACACCTTGACAACGTTGCACTCAAGTCTTATATTGCTCCGGTTGTAAGCTGAGGTAGAATACTAAAGTGCAACGTTTTAAATGACTTAAGTCGTAGGAGGCAAGCTCCCATGGGAAAAATTATCGGCATTGACCTGGGCACTACCAACTCCGTGGTGGCGGTTATGGAAGGCGGCGAGCCCAAGGTTATCGCCAACGAGGAAGGCGGCCGCACCACGCCCTCCGTCGTCGGCTTTAACAAGACCGGCGAACGCCTGGTCGGCCAGGTCGCCAAGCGCCAGGCGATCACCAACCCGGAAAACACGATTTATTCGATCAAGCGGTTCATGGGGCGCCGCTATGACGAAGTCAACGAAGAGATGAAGATGGTCCCCTATAAGGTCGTCCGCGGAGGGGATCACGTGGCCGTGGTGGCGCAAGGCAAGGAATATACCCCGCCCGAGATCTCGGCCATGATTCTCGGCAAGCTCAAAAAGGCGGCCGAGGACTACCTGGGCAGCGCCGTCACCGATGCGGTCATTACCGTGCCGGCGTACTTCAACGACGCGCAGCGCCAGGCCACCAAGGACGCGGGCCGCGTCGCCGGCCTCGAGGTCAAGCGCATCATCAACGAGCCCACTGCGGCCGCGCTGGCCTACGGTTTGGACAAGAAGAAGGACGAGACCATCGCGGTGTACGACTTTGGCGGCGGCACCTTCGATATTTCCATTCTCGAAGTCGGCGAAGGCGTTATCGAGGTGAAGGCCACCAACGGCGACACTCACCTCGGCGGCGACAACATCGACCAGCGCATCGTGGAATGGCTGATTGACGAATTCCGCAAGAAGGAAGGCCTCAACCTGCGCGACAAGGGCAACGAGATGGCGCTGCAGCGTCTGCGCGACGCCGCCGAGCGCGCCAAGGTCGAACTCTCCACCACCATGGAGACCGAGATCAACCTGCCCTTCATCACCGCCGACGCCAGCGGCCCCAAGCACCTGGTGGAGCGGCTGACGCGCGCCAAACTGGAATCCATGGTGGAAGACATCATTCAGCGCTCTGCCGGCCCCTGCCGCGCCTGCTTGAAAGACGCCGGCATTGACCCCAGCAAGATCGACGAGGTGGTGCTGGTCGGCGGCCAGACGCGCATGCCGCGCATCCAGGCGCTGGTGAAGGAGCTGTTCGGCAAAGAGCCGCACAAGGGCGTCAATCCGGATGAAGTGGTTGCGGTGGGCGCAGCCATCCAGGGCGGCGTGCTGGGCGGCGAGGTCAAGGACCTGTTGCTGCTCGACGTCACCCCGCTGACCCTGGCCATCGAAACGCTGGGCGGCGTGGCCACGCCGATGATCCCGCGCAACACCACCATTCCGACGCGCAAGACGGAGACTTTCTCCACCGCGGCGGACAGCCAGACGTCGGTCGAAGTGCACGTGCTCCAGGGCGAACGTCCGCTGGCGCGCGACGATCGCACCCTCGGCAAGTTCCACCTGACCGGCCTTCCGCCGGCGCCGCGCGGCGTGCCGCAGATCGAAGTGACGTTCGACATTGACGCCAACGGCATTCTCAACGTCACCGCGAAGGACATGGCCACGCAGAAGGACCAGAAGATCACCATCACGTCGTCTTCCGGCCTGAGCAAGGAAGAAGTCGATCGCATGGCCAAGGAAGCCGACGCACATTCGGCCGAGGACAAGGCCAAGCGCGAGGAGATCGAGGCGCGCAACCAGCTCGACTCGCTGGTTTACAACGTCGACAAGATGCTGCGCGAGCACGGCGACAAGATCTCCGGCAGCGAGCGCGGCGATGTCGAAAGCGCCGTCGCCGACGCCAAGAAGGCGCTGGAAGGCACCGACGCCAAGGCCATGAACGCGGCCAAGGATCGCCTCACCCAGGCGTCGCACAAGCTGGCGGAGGCAATGTATCGCCAGGCGCAGCCGCAGGGCGGCACGGCGGGCGCAGGCCCGCAGCCCGGCGGTCCGCCACCCGGAGCCAATGGCGACGCCGGTACCGAGGCCAAGAAGAAGGACGAGGGCGTCATCGATGCCGAGTACGTGGACGTGGAAGAGAAGAAGTGACGGCGTTTGGCGGGCGTGAGCGAGGCCGAGCATCGCGAAGCCGAGCGGGAGTCCGCCGCCGTCATCCTGAGCGAGGCTCGCCCTGCGAGCCGAGTCGAAGGATCTCTCGATGGTCGATGGTCGATGGCAAGGGCCATCGGCTGTCAGCTATCAGCCGGGCCTGGTCCAATCCGCCGGGCCCGAAACACAGCTCGTCTCAGGGCGTGCAGTGAGCGCGCGTAGCGCGCGACAGAACGTAGCCCACGGCGTAAGCCGTGGGTTACGAGCAAGAGGAAAGGCAAGCCCCTTCAGGGGCGACAGAATCGAGGCCCAAAATTGCAATTTGAAGTTAACCAACAACCTTATTTCCTGAATTTCATCCCCGAGGAAGGCCGCTGGATTCTTTTTAAGGCGACGCGCTCGGGGATCGAGACCGTACCGGTCGTCAATGACGACCCGCTCACGATGTTCCCCGACGAGATCGAGCTCGATTCCGATACCGAGGTCGTGAATTAAACGATGAGCAGGAAATTGACCACCTGAAGATTTATGGCGACCGCGACCAAAAACTATTACGAAACGCTGGGGGTGAAGAAAAGCGCCTCCACTGAAGAGATTCGTAAGGCGTTTCGCAAGCTGGCGCGCAAGTACCATCCCGACGTCAATCCCGGCGACAAGGCGGCGGAAGAAAAATTCAAGCTGCTCTCGGAAGCCAACGACGTCCTCAGCGATCCCAAGAAGCGCAAGATCTACGACCAGCTCGGCTACTACTCGGACAACATCGATCCCGCAGCGGCTGAGGCGTACGCGCGTGGCGGAGGCGCCGGCGGTTTCGGCGGCGGATTCCCCGGTGGAGGCCAGCGCGGCGGCGGCCAGGAAGTTCCCTTCGATTTCAGCGGCTTCGATTTTTCCGACCTGTTCGAAGCCGGCGGCGCGCAACCGCAGCAGCGGCGCGGCGGCGGTTTCCGTGACATTTTTTCCAGCATGTTCAGCGGCGGGCGCCCCGGCGCGGCCGTCGAGGAGCAGCCCGAGCCGGGCTCCGACCTGGAATACCAGGTCAACGTCGGCTTCTGGCAGGCCATCCGCGGCGCCGTCATGCGCCTGAACATCACCCGCCGCGATAGCTGCGGCAACTGCCATGGCCGCGGCTACATCGAGTCGCCCGGCGTCTGCCCCGAATGCAAGGGCTCGGGCCACATCCAGCAGACCAGCGGGCGCATGAAATTCAACAGCGTTTGCCCGCGCTGCGGCGGCACCGGAAAGTTGCGCACGGTGTGCAACGTCTGCGGCGGCGAGGGCGTGGTACAGCGCACCGAACCGCTCGAGGTGCGCATCAAGGCTGGTACGCGCGACGGACAGCGCGTCCGCCTCGCCGGCAAAGGCAACGCCGGACCGCACGCCGGCCCCCCGGGCGATCTCTACATCATCGTGCGCGCCGGCGATCATCCCGTCTTCCATCGCGACGGCGACAACATCAACGTGGCCGTGCCCGTCACCGTGACCGAAGCCGCCATGGGCGCCAAGATTGAAGTGCCCACCATCGACGGCCGCGCGCTGCTGCGCATCCCGCCCGGCACGCAGTCGGGCCAGAAGCTGCGCCTGCGCGAGAAGGGCGTACCGTCAGCGACGAAAGACGGCGCGCGCGGCGACGAGATCATCGAGGTGAAGATCGCCGTGCCCATGCCGCACGACGAAAAGACGAAAGAATTGCTGCGCGAGTTGGCAAAGCTGAACCCGGAAGACCCGCGGGCAGAGTTGTGGAAACAGGTATAGCCGCAGATGAACGCTGATCTACGCAGATCAAGTCCGATCAGCGTTCATCCGCGTGAATCAGCGGCAAGCTGGTTTAGCTGAAAGCTGAGAGCTGATAGCTGATGGCCAAACGTAGAGGCAAGGGCGCATACATGATCTCCGCCGTGGCGGAGATGTACGGCATTCATCCGCAGACCTTGCGCCTCTACGAGCGCGAAGGGCTGCTGAAGCCCTCGCGCACCGAGGGCAACACCCGCCTCTATACCGACGACGACCTACAGCGCCTGGAGATCATCCTTTCACTCGCGCGCGATCTCGGCGTCAACATCAGCGGGATCAGCATCATCCTCGACATGCGGGCGCGCATGGAGGAAATGCAGCTTCAGATGCACGAATTCCTCACCCACTTCCAGCAGGAGATGCTGGCGCACATGACCCAGGCCGACGCCTCCAAGGGCGCGCTCATCCCGGTGCGCCGCGTTCCCATCGCGCCGGCTCCATCCAACAGCAAGGAAAAGAAATAGGTCAGGCAAGCCACGGAGACACAAATGTTCTACGTAGAACATTTGTGCAAACTGTGGATATTGTGGATGTCTACTGCGCCGCCGCGGTGGCCTTCGCCGGGATGCGCCCTGCCTTGGCGAGTTCGCCCTCAATCCAGCGATAGGTCACAGCCAGCCCTTGCTCGAGCATGATGGACGGTTCCCAGCCCAGCACCCTGCGGAGCAGCGTGTTGTCGCTGTTGCGCCCGCGGACGCCCTGGGGCTTGCCGAGGTCGTGGCGAATGCGCAGGTTCTTGCCGGCGATGCCGGCGATCATCTTCACCAGCCCGTCCACCGAGATCAGCTCATCGGTGCCGAGGTTCAGCGGGTCGCGGAAGTCGGAGGCCATCAGCCGGAGCAGGCCTTCCACGCAATCGTCCACGTACATGAACGAGCGTGTCTGCTGGCCGTCGCCCCAGATGTCAACCTCGGCGCCGTTCTTGGCGAGCGCGATCTTGCGCGAGATAGCCGCCGGCGCTTTTTCCTTGCCGCCGTCGTAGGTGCCGAGCGGACCGTAGACGTTGTGGAAGCGGACGATGCGGGTTTCAAACTTGAAATCGTGCCAGTAGTAACGGCAGAGCTGTTCAGCGAACAGCTTCTCCCAGCCGTAGCCCGGCTCGGGATCGGCGGGATAGGCGTCTTCTTCCTTGAGCGGCGTGACGTCGGCCTGCTTCTGCTTGTAGCCGGCGTACACACAGGCGGAGGAGGAAAACAGGAACCGTCGGACGCCATTGACGCGCGCGGCTTCGAGCATGTGCGTATTGATCAAAGTGTTGTTGCGCGCGATGTCGGCGAGCGACGCGGTAATGTAGCCGATGCCGCCCATGTCGGCCGCCAGGTTGTACACCTGGCCGACGTTGCCGCGCGTGGCGAGCAGGCAGTTGTCCCAGGCGCGCAGGTCGAGGAGTTCGAATTCGTCGGCGGGCGAGGGCTCATATTCCGGCAGCTTGATATCCACGCCGCGCACCCAGCAGCCCTGGATCTTCAGCCGCTTCACCAGGTGATGGCCGATGAAGCCACCGGCGCCGGTTACCAGTACACGTCGGTCAACGATTTCCAAGTCTCTCCTCCGTCTCGGCAGCAAAACACGGCTGCACGCGCCAGGTCAATCGGTGGTGGCGCTGAGTACCGCCAGGAAGCAGCCGCCAAAATCAAGCCGGTCACGCCTGGGATTCAAACGGCAGCAACGCTGTCCGGCCGGCAGCAGCGGGGGCGGCCAGCGTCTTCTCCGCCGCGAACTGGTCGCGTCCGGCGCGGTCGAGCGCGTTCGCCAGTTCGCCGGGAAAATAGCGCGTCAGCAGGTTGATGTCGAACATGAGCGGCTTCTCGGAGTATTTGCGGTACAAGCGGAAGTGCCCGCGGCCCTTGCCATGACTGGCCAGCGGCAGCTCCATGCGCCAGACGCCGGGCTTGCCGAGGATGCCGATCGCTTCCGGCTTGCACCAGGCAAGCCGGACCGCCTCCGCCCGGAGGCCGTCCACGGTGGCCGGAATGTACTCGAGTTCGTACCCGTCGAAGTCGTTATTCCCGAACGTGCTCTCCAGCAGGTGCTGGATCTGAGCGAGCTTGGCGCAATCGGTAAGATCGGCAATCGCGCGGCGCACGGAGAGATTGTTCACGATGACGTGCTTCTGATCGAGGGTTCGCTGGGCCACGCGGCGCAGTTCGATCAGCTCGTGATAACCGAGGTGCTGAACTCCGATCCAGACAATGCCGCCCAGCACGACCAGAACCAGCACCACCGGCCCGCCGCCGGGCAGCAGCAGGAAGAGGCTGAGAAGACCGAAGGCGGCGCAGACGCCGTAGAGGACAAGCGTCGTCTGGCGGGCCGTGAGGCCGCGCTTCAGCAGCTTGTGATGGATGTGCTCGCAGTCGCCTTCAAACAACGGCTTGCCGTTCATGAAGCGGCGAATCACGGAGATGACCGTCTCCAGGATGGGCAGACCGAAGGAGACGACGGGAATGGCGACGGCCACCATGGTGGGCGATTTCTGCCCATACAGGGCGAGCGAGCCGAGCATGAACCCGACAAACAGGCTGCCGCAATCTCCCAGGAAAATGGTCGCGGGGTTGAAATTAAAACGCAGGAAACCGATGAGCGCGCCGGACAAGGTCGCCGTGAGCAGCAACCCGAAATGATTGCCGTTGAGCGCGGAAACGATGAAAACCACGAAGGTGGAAAATAGCGCCGAGCCGGTGGCCAGGCCGTCAATGCCGTCAATCAGGTTGAACGCGTTGGTGATCCAGAGGATCCAGAAGACGGTGGCGACCAGCGATGCCGCCCATCCGAATGGCTTCGATCCGAACAGCAGCGGCAGATTCACGATGCGTAACCCGCCGGCAAAGACGATGACGGCTGCGATCGTCTGGAAGAAGAACTTCCAATACGGGCCTATGCCGCGGATATCGTCATAAAGGCCGAGCAGGAAGACAAGTGTTCCAGGCACCAGCAGGAAAGCCATGGTGTGCATGTGGAACTTTTGGCCCACAAGATGCCGCGACATGTAGTACAGCACCAACGATAGAGAGACGACCAGCGCTGCGTAGATGTCAACGCCGCCGATGCGCGGCAAGGCTGCGGTGTGGATGTGACG
>DASWAR010000305.1:0-8968 GCA_036391015.1 Terriglobales bacterium | reverse complement strand
GCCCTGGTGACCATGGATCCGGAACGCGCGGCTTCGGTGTACGCCCAGGGCGGCATTGGTCCGCAGGAACTGGCGGTGGGCGCACTGGGAGCGACGGAATCGGATTGGGTGCGTCAGCGGCGCTACCCGCGCGTACAGCCGACGCGTGCGATCGGCGCGTTGGCCATCACGCCGAAGGGGAAGTGTGCCGTGGACGTACAGCGCTTGAGCCTGGGCGGAGGACTGATCGCTTCCGATGCTCGTCTGCCGCGCGGCGGCGAAGTCGTGCTGGAATGGCAGACCGGCTTGCACCGGCTGCGCAGCCATGTGGTGCTGCGCCACCTGGCCACGCGCGATTTGGCCTTCGAAGTCCTGGACATCGATATGGACGGGCGCGGGCGCCTGCGGCGCATGGTCATGGATCACACGCCGGCCGGGATGAGCGCGGTTGCCGCGGGCTGACCTTTGCCGTGGGTGATTTGTGATCTGTAATCGCTGATTAGCCAGGTGTGCACCTGGCTCCGCTTCGCTCGTTTCTGAACGCAGACATCAGTTGTTCGGCCTGCCGGTGTGGTGCTCGTCGCGATGCACCTCGTGGTGGTCCTCCGCCGCTTCCAGGTGAGTAATCACCTGCGCCCGCACGCCCAGCGCCTTGGGCAGGCTTTCTTCCACCTGGGTGGCGATGGTATGCGCCTCGCCGACCGATACTTCGTAGGGAAACAACAGGTGGACCTCGATCATCAGCGTGTAGCCGGTGGTACGGAAGCGCACGCCGTGGTACTCGACGCCGAGTCGCGCGCACACCTGGTCCAGTTTCTCGCGCAGCTGGCGGCCGGTGTTGGGATCGGAATAGTCCATCAGCCCCTGGGCAGAGCGCCAGACAAGGTGTCCGCCGGACCAGACGATGTTGATTGCCACCGCGATGGCGCACAGCGGGTCGAACGGCTTCCATCCAGTGAGCAGGACCAGCGCGAGACCGCCGACCACACCGAAGCTGGTCCAACTGTCGGTCAGCACGTGCTTCCCGTTGGCTTCCAGGATGAGCGAGTTGTTGCGGCGTCCGGTGCGCACCAGGTACCAGCCCAGAAAGGCGTTGATCACCGACGCGGCGAGCACGAACAGCGCGCCGGCGCCCAGGTTCTCGAGCTGCAGGCCGTGGAGCCACTTGTGAACCGCCGCCCAGATGATGGCAATGGCGGCGATGATGATCATGGCGCCTTCGAATCCGGCGGAGAAAAAAGTGATGCGCTCGTAGCCGTAGGGAAAACGATCGTCGGCAGGCTTCGTGCTCAGGTTCAGACTGAAGGCCGCGAAGCCGACCGCAACCACGTGAATGATGGATTCCGCGGCATCGGAGAGAATCGCGGCCGAGCCGGTGAGCAGGTACGCACCGACTTTCCCTGCCAGCATGACCACCCCAAAAATCAGCGACAGGCGCATGGCGTAGCGCGTGTCGCGCAGGGCTTGTCCGTCAAGGGGCGCGGTCTGCACGGCGCGATTGTAGGTTAGGCACGAGCGCGGCGCACCAAAACGAACATGGAAATCAGTTTCAGTTTGGAGGCCTGTTCTACTGTCGGGTCCAGTAGCCAATCTCCTGGGCTTTGGATTTCAGTTCGTTCTTCAGCCACTGGTCGTCGTCGTCCAGATAGCTCCAAGGCTTCTCCCCTTTTGCGAGCGTCTCGCGGATGTATGACCGGTAGCGGTAGTGCTGATACACCGACATCACATAAGTGGCATAGGCCTTGGCAAGATCTTTGTGACCACGAACAATCACAAGGTTCTCATCGTTCTTCTCGCTCGCGGACGCGGAGAAGTTGTGGCTTCCGGTGACAACGACAGGATCGTCGGACAGCGGATCGATCACTAGCACTTTGGAGTGCACGATGGCATGACCGATCTGCGACAGAAAATTCTTTCGTGTAACTTCCGCGATCCAGGGCCCGAAAGCTACATCGACCCCCTGCGGCTGCAAGACGGTGTATCGATCGGGCTTGAAGTTCCCGTCGCTGCTGACGAGCCGAATGTCGAGAACATTCTTGTCGCTGTCCCCCTTTTCGTTGCCGAGCGTGCTGACGACGCCGCGGACATACATTTTCTCCTCATTGGCGCGCTGTCCTGCCAGCGTATGCAGTCCCTGCTTCCCAGGTGTGAACATGAGAAACAGGATTGCATCGTTGGCCGAGGAAATGAGTTGTCGCAGCGCGTCCATGTCGCGGCCATCCGAAGTACGAGTAAACCAGACCGTGACCTTAGCTCCACCCACCGAAAAGGAGTGGGGTTTGTCATTGGCGTCGAGCAGCGCCTTGGGGAACCCGGCCGGCTCGAGCTTTGGCGGTGACGCATCCTTCAGGCGATCCCACTGTTTGCGAAATTCCCGGGCCACATCCGCGTCATTGATGAGCAGCAAATTGTTTACCTGGGTGCACAAGCCGGTGGTGCTCCAGTTGGTACTGCCGGTCCAGACTGCCCTGGGCTCGCTGGAGTCTGACAGAACCACAAACTTGTTATGACCAAGTCCTTTGGACTTGAGCAGCCGATCGATGGTGACAATGCCCTCGTCGTTCAGGTGCCGTCGCGCCGCTTCGTTGCCGTCGCCGGACTTGTCCGAACCGTTGGCCAGAATCAGGTGCAAGCGCGCCGAAAGAGCGATCAATCCATCCTCGAGCGTGTTGTCTCCAAGTTCGTAGAGCGCGGCATGGAGCTCGGCGTTGCCGTCCTGCGAGTCGCTCAAGATCTTCGCAATCTCCAAGCCAAGGTCGCCTTCAAGAAACGCACGAAACTTCGGATCGACGCTGTTCTTGAGCTGGTCCTTGAACTTCTTCGGTGTGAGTTTCTTGTCCTTCAAATACCGCGCCACGAACTGCGAGAGCACCAGGCCGCGATTGAAGAAGCAGGAGAATCCACCGCCGGCGTCAGGGGAGAGCTTTGCCCATCGCGACCACTGGCTCGCCGGCCCACTCGTGTAAGGGCGCCCACCGCCTTGGTCGATCATGGCGGTGACTCGGTACCGTACTTCGTTGCCCACGTCGACAGCATGGTCTGTCCAGTTGAACCGCTGAAACGGCCACTTTGTCGAGGGCTCGTGATCGCCCGATTTGGGGTTGTCCTTCTTGAACCCGACGCGGTTCTCGACGGGCTCGACCTTCTCTCCCGCCGCCGTTTTCCGCGCTCGCTCCAGGAGAAACCCACGACACCCCGGAATAAACTGGTCCGGAGCCCATGCAACAAATGCATCGTCGCTGTTGGTATACACTTCGATCTTGATGCTTGCGGCCATACTTTTCTCCCGAGAGAGCGAATTGGAGGTAGGACGTACTGCATACGCTACCCGAGAACAGGAATGTCGAAGTTTTTCCCGATACTTGTTCTAAAAACGGAACAAAGGATACCTGGTCGTAGTTGGGCCAGAATTTCTCTAACGATGGGAGTCCGAATTCCCCTCGGCGTGCGAGTTCCCCTCTAGCCCCAGTTCACCCGCGACCCCCTTCATAGCCTCGATGCAGAAGGCGATGTGCTGGTCCAGGTCCACACCCAGGGCGGCGGCGCCGTTGACGATGTCCTCGCGGCTGACGCTGCGGGCGAACGCTTTGTCCTTCATGCGCTTCTTCACCGATTTGGCTTCCAGCGAGCGGATGGATTTGTCCGGCCGGACCAGAGCGGCGGCGGTAATGAATCCGGCAAGCTCGTCGCAGGCGAACAGCGCCTTTTCCATCGCGGTCTCGCGGGCGACTCCGGTGTAGTCGGCGTGCGACATGACCGCCTTCTTGACCTCGTCAGGCCATCCGCGCTGGGCGAGGATCTCGTTGCCGCGGTAGGGATGGTCTTCCAGGCTGGGCCAGCGGTCGTAATCGAAGTCGTGGATGAGGCCGACGACACCCCATTTTTCTTCGTCATCGCCGAACTTGCGGGCGTAAGCGCGCATGCAGGCCTCGACCGCGAGAGCATGCTTGCGCAAATTCTCCGACTGAGTGAACTCAGTTAGTAAACACCACGCGGACCGACGATCACACACGGCTTTCTCCCCCGATTCGCCGATATTTCTCCCGTGTTTTCCTCATGTTTTAGGATTTGCACAGGATATCTTGCGGAATCACCCCAAATAGGTCTTGACACACCTTAACACTTGCCCCAGATTATGCACCAAGGTTATAGCTTGACAAAAGCCCTAACCCGGTTAGGTGCCCGCTCTGGCATCTCCCACAAGCCTGATGGCCACGACTTTAGCTCCTGTAGATTCACGGGAAGTGGTGAGATGCGACCGCTGCCAGCTCGTCCAGTTTAGAACCAACAACAACAATTGCCGGCGTTGCAAGACGTCGCTCGACCAGGAAGAGCCCGAGCCTATCCTGGTGCAGCCGGAACCGCAACCGCAGCCGCCGGCGATGCACCGCCACGGCATCCAGGTGGCGCTCGCCATCCGCACCCTGCGGCAGCGCAGCGGGTTGAGCCAGCGGCAGCTCGCCCTGCGCATGAGCGTGCCGCGCACCTATGTGTCCAAGATCGAAAACGAGAAGGCGACGCCGACATTGTCGTCGCTGGAACGGCTGGCGCGGGCGCTGGAGGTGACCGTGCCCGACCTGATCATGGGCTGCGGCCACGACGAGGAGACCCGCGACCTGATGAAGGACGAGTTTATCTCCGAGCTGGTGCCGTTCCTGTCGAAACTCAATGGCATGCAGTGGCAGAGCGTGCTGTCGCAGATGCGGGAAATGACCACGCGCCCGCGGCGCACCGCGTAACCGATTTCTCCCCCATTTGTTCCGCCGGAGCTTCATGCTCCGGCGTTTTTATTGATGCCTGCATTGCGGGTTACGCCTTACAAGGGATGTCGGCAGGCGGTACAATTACGATGTTTGGTTCCCAGCTCCCTTCCGCAGAGGTAAACCTTGGAAGTTAGTGCGCCCTCCGGACTCGACCGGAAGGAAACAGAGATCTACCGGCAATTGGATCCGCGGCGGCTGCCAAAGCACATCGCCATCATCATGGACGGCAACGGGCGCTGGGCGCGCCAGCGTCACCTGCCACGGATTGCGGGACATCGCGCCGGCGTGGATTCGGTACGTTCGACCGTAGAAACCGCCGCCCGCGTCGGCATTCAGTCGCTGACCCTGTACGCCTTCTCCACCGAAAACTGGCAGCGGCGACCGCGCACCGAGGTCGGGTTTCTGATGCGGCTGCTGCGGCAGTATCTCAAGCAGGAGCTCCCGACACTGCAGAAGAACAACATTCGCCTGGACTACATTGGGCGGCAGCATGAGCTTCCGCCGGAGGTCCAGGAGCGGATGAACTGGGCGCGCGAGCAGACCTCGCGCAATACCGGACTGCGGCTCACCCTGGCCCTGAATTACAGCGCGCGGCTGGAGCTGGTGGACGCCTTCCAGGCGATCACGCACGCGGCCGCCACTAACGGCGGACTGGCGCACCTCCAATTCAGCGAAGAGCTCATTGCGCGCCACCTCTATACACGAAATCTGCCGGAACTTGATTTTGTGATCCGCACCAGCGGCGAAATGCGCCTCAGCAATTTCCTCCTGTGGCAGGTGGCGTACGCGGAAATTTACGTGACCGACACGCTGTGGCCGGAGTTCCGTGGCGCGCACCTGTTGGAAGCGATTGCCGAATACCAGAAGCGCGAGCGCCGTTATGGCGGGCTGGGCAACGGCGCTGAGCGCCCCTCCTCAGCCGCGGGCAACGGGAGCCATCGCGCTAAATGAAGCGTGTCGCCACCGCGGCCGTCCTGATTCCCATCGTTCTCGTCCTGGTGCTGCGCGCGCCGGTGCCACTGCTGGCGGCCGTGGTAGCCGCCGTCGCCATCCTCACGCTGCGCGAGTATGTGGACCTGGTGCGCCACTACAACGTGGAGCCGTTTCGCGGTCTTCTCTACGTCGTCACCGTCCTGGGATTTGCGGCGCTGGCGGCGCAGACGGGCAGTGATTACCTGATCGCGACGTCGCAGATGCTGTTTGGCATCGCGGTTGCCGTGGTGGCAGTCGCTTTCTTGGTTCTCGCGCTGGCGATGCGGCGCGAGCCGCTGTCCACCGGATTCCCCGCCGCTGCGGCGGCAACGTTCGGATTCGTTTACGTCGCAATACCGCTGGCCATGTTGGTGCAATTGCGCCAGCAAGGCTCGGGCGCGTTCCTGATTCTCTACATCCTGATTGTCGTGTGGATGGGCGACACGGTGGCGTACTACATCGGGCGCGCGCTGGGGCGGCACAAGCTGGCGCCGCGCATCAGCCCGGGCAAGACGTGGGAAGGTACGGTGGGATCGTTGCTCGGCGCCATCGTCTGCGGAACGCTGGTGTTTGCCTACTCGCGGCCGATCAGCAGTGGATTGATTTCCGCCGGGCTGCTGACGCCGGCTCAGGCGTACTTGCCGCCTCAGATGCCGCCACTGTGGCATTTCGCCGTGCTCTCGGCGGCGATCAACATTGCGGCCCAGATTGGGGACTTGGCGGAATCGTTGCTCAAGCGCGGGGCCGGGGTGAAGGATTCGGGCACCATTCTTCCCGGGCACGGCGGCATGCTCGACCGCATTGACGCGCTGCTCTTTGCCGCTCCGGTGCTCTGGTATTATGCGGCGTGGCGCGTGCTGGGGTAAGCCGCCAGTCTCCAGTCGTCAGTCTTCAGGCGGCTCGGCGTTGAGAGCTGCGGCTGACCCACGAATTTCCTATCTGCTGATGAAAAAAATTGCCATTCTCGGGTCTACGGGTTCGATTGGACGCAGCACGCTGGCCATCATCAGCGCGTATCCCGAGCGCTTTTCCGTAGTTTCACTCGCCGCCGGAAACGACGCCGACGCGCTGTTCCGGCAGGCGCTGCGCTACAAACCGCGCCTGGTTTCCATCGCCAACGAAGAGGATGCGCGGTCGATCCGCGAAGGGCTCGGGATGGCCGGGCTCGAAGATATCCAGGTGGTGCACGGGCCCGCGGGAAACGTTGCTGTCTCGACGCATGCGGAAGCGGAGTTCGTGGTCAGCGCCATCGTGGGCGTCGCCGGACTGGAAGCGACCTACGAGGCAGTGCGAGCCGGAAAGACACTGGGACTCGCCAACAAGGAAGCCCTGGTGGTCGCCGGCGAATTGATCACCGCGGAAGCCCGGCGCCAGGGCAAGCCGCTGCTTCCCATCGACAGCGAGCACAACGCGGTGCACCAATGCATGCGCGGCGGGCGCGCCCAGGAAGTGGAGCGCATCTGGCTGACGGCCTCCGGCGGCCCGTTCCTCAACCTGCCGGCATCGGAGTTCGACGCCATCACGCCGGAGCAAGCGCTGAATCACCCGACATGGAAAATGGGGCCGCGCATCACGATTGATTCGGCCACGCTGATGAACAAGGGATTCGAGGTGATCGAGGCCTGCCGGCTGTTTGGCATGCCGGCCAGCCGCATCGGCGTGATCGTGCATCCGCAGTCTACGATTCATTCGCTGGTGGAATTCGTGGACGGAAGCTTGCTGGCACAGCTTTCGGTCACCGACATGCGCCTGCCGATCCTGTACGCGCTCACTTATCCGGATCGCATCGGATCGGATTTGCGCTTCCCCGTCCAGGAGCTCCGGACGCTGGACTTCAGCCCGCCCGACCTGGAGCGCTTCCCCTGCCTGCGGCTGGCGTATGAAGCGGCCGAGGCCGGCGGGGCCAAGACGATTGCCCTAAATGCCGCCGATGAGGTCGCAGTGGCCGCCTTCCTGGACCGCAAAATCAGCTTCCCCGATATCCCCCGCATTGTTGAGAGCACAGTTCGTGAAACTGCGGACGTGCATCCCGAATCTATTACTCAGGTACTGGCGGCCGATGCTGAGGCGCGCCGGTTGGCTTGGGATAAGATTGAGTCACGGAGCGGCAGCCGATCGCCGCATTCCGCCCAAGTAAGCTCATAAAGGACTCGTTAACCACTTCATGGAAAATTTCTTTATCGACCTGGCGGCGGTTGCCGTCGTGCTCGGGATCATGATCATCGTGCACGAGTTCGGGCATTTTGCCGCGGCCAAACTGTTCGACGTGCGGGTGGAGCAGTTCGCCATCGGCTTTGGCAAGCGGCTGTTCGGGATCAAGTACGGCGAAACCGATTACCGCGTGAACGCCCTGCCCTTCGGCGGCTACGTCAAGATGGCGGGCGAAAACCCGCTCGAGGCCCATACCGGCGACCCGCGCGAGTTTCCCTCCAAGCCGCGCTGGCAGCGGTTCATCATCGCCTTCGCCGGCCCATTCGCCAACATCCTGCTCGCCATCGGGTTGCTGACCGGCGTGTTCATGGTCCGCTACGAGCACCCGGTTTATCTGGAGCAGCCGGCAGTGGTGGGTTTTGTCGCGCCGGGTTCGCCGGCGGAGAAGGCAGGCATCGAGCAGGGCGACCTCATCGTGCGGGTGGACGGAGAGCAGAACCCCACCTGGGAAGATGTGCTGCTGAAGGCGATGCTGAGTCCCGGGCACCCGCTCGACATCGCGGTGCAGCATGGCGGCGTCATCACCGAAAAACAAATCGTGCCCAAGGCGGTGGGTCCGAGCGAAATCGGGGAGATGGGCCTGATCCCCAACCGGCAGATCCAGGTCGGCAAGGTGGATGAATCCATGCCGGCCGCCAAGGCGGGCATGCAGCCGGGCGACATCGTTGCCAGCATCGATGGCAAGCCGGTGCGCTCCATCGAGGCCTTACTGGCGGCGCTGGAGGCCAACAAAGAAATGCCAGTGACCGTGGGCGTGCTGCGCAATGGGTCGGAAGTGAACTTGAACATCACGCCGGTGCTGGCCGAGGTGCAGGGGACGAAGCGTTACCGGCTGGGCTTCCAGGCGGCCGAGCCGATGCGCAGCGAAAAGCTTCCGTTCGGCAAGGCTTTTGCCAAGTCAATGGAACAGAACAAGAAGAATTCCTTCCTGATCATCGAGCTGGTCGAGAAGATGGTGCAGCGCAAGGTTTCGGTAAAACAGTTCTCCAGCCCGATCGGAATCGCGCAGGCCTCCGGAGAGGCAGCCCGGCAACAAGGTTGGA
>DASWAR010000304.1:0-6598 GCA_036391015.1 Terriglobales bacterium | reverse complement strand
GATGGGCATCAGGTCAACCCGGCTGAAAGTGATCTTGCGCGATAGATACCAGGAATGATCGGTGCGGGTAATCACGTCCACGATGTAGTCGGGTTCCAGAAGTTGCTTCTTTGTTTTCGGGTCCTCGATTGTCCGGTTGTTCTGCTCGAGAACGGCGATGTCGTGCTCGGGCTCGATGGGGTGCAGGAGCAGGGCGTCGTAGATATGCTGCGGGCGCAGGTTTTCGAGTGGCTTTTGCGACGGATGGACAACGCTATTGCTTCCGACCACGAATTTGTTCACGGGCGGAATCCAGAGCTTGAAACTGCTGCCGTCGCTCACCATGTCGAAGGCGCGATTGCGGACGATCGGCATCAGTCCAATCATGCGCAGCATGTTCGGCTGCCGCACCAGGATGTATCCCTTCACTTCCTTGTATTCCGTGATCTTGCCCTTCTTGGACCCGCCCGAAGAGGCAGCAATGTCAGCCGTGGAGTTGAGGGTCTGAATCTTGTTCGCTTGGGTATTGATGGTGTTCACCAGCTGCTCGAGCGTGGCGGTCTGCAAGGGAGCGTTGCTGAGCAGAACCTGGGCGCGGTGGGAACGGAAGAGACAGCCGGTCAGCGGCAGAGCCAGCACGACTGCCAAGACGGCGCGGAGCGGGAAGCGAACTCTCATGCGGGACATGCAATTAGATGAAAACAACAGTATACGAGAAGCGGAATAGCGCGAGCGGGCGGAACCAGGTTGGAGGGTCAGCGTGAGTCGGCAACAGCTCGGCGGTAGGCGGCGACATTGCGGCTGTGTTCGTCCAGAGTGCGGGCAAAGCGGTGATGGCCGTTGCCGTTGCTGACGAAGTACAGGAAATCGGTTTCCGCCGGGTGCAGCGCGGCTTCCAGAGAAGCGCGCCCGGGATTGGCAATCGGCCCCGGCGGCATTCCGGCGTGGCGGTAAGTGTTGTAGGGCGAGTCGAACTGCAGGTCGGACTGGTGAATGGCTCCGGTGTAGCGCCCGGAAACAAGGGCCGCGTAGATGACGGTGGGATCGGCGGCGAGCGCAATGCGGCGTTGCAGGCGATTGTAATAAACGCCCGCTACCATGGGGCGCTCCTCGGAAGCTGCTGTTTCCTTTTCGACGATCGAAGCCATGGTGACGACGGCGTGAATGTCGGCGCATCCGGCGGCGCCGGATTCCGATGACGACGGCTGGGGTTGATTGACGGCGCAGATCAGGCCTAATTGCGCGGCCTCGCGGCGGAAACGATGCACCATGACGGCGATCATGTCGTGCATGGACTGGGTGCGGGTGAAACCGTAGGTGTCGGGGAAAAGGTAGCCTTCCAGGCTGGCAGCCTGGGGATCAAGATCGCGGATCGAGGCGACATCGCCTTTGGCGGCGTTGAGAAAATCCTGGGCCGATCCAAGCCCGGCAAGCTGCACCACGCCTGCAATGTCGTACAGGTTGTAACCCTCAGGAATCGTAATGGTGTGAAAGTAGATGTCGCCGCGGGCAAGGCGGTCGTGAATCTGCCGCGCGGTGGCGGGCTGATCGAACTTGTACTCACCCGCCTTGAGGGTGCTGCCGAGAGCGTAATGAATCAGCAGAAAAGCGCGCGCGCTGCGGATGACGCCGGCGGATTGCAGGTCGGCGGCAATGCGACGACTGTGGGAGCCCGGGCGCAGAAGAACAAACTGCGTCCCGCTGGGCTGGACCGGCAGGTAGAGCGCCCACGCCAGCCAGATGGCGGCGGCGAGAACGAGCAGCAGGAAGACTGTGAATACAGTGCGCAACACAGCCTTAGTTTAGATGATTGCAGGGAGTCTTCAGTCGTCGGTCTTCAGTCGTCAGGCGTAAGACTTTGGAGAGTTGCGGCTGGGTAAGAACGTAACTGGCGTTGCTTAGTGAAGAGAAAAGCAGATTCCTCGGGGCTTCGGCGCATCGCGCCTAGGTCACGGCTGAAGCCGTGACCTACCGAGCCCCTCGGAATGACAAAAGACAAAGGCATCGTATTCGCTGGGCTAAAGCCGGTCGCTTCCACCGGTCTGCTCGGCGGTTTTACGAGCATGCGCGTCCAGGTAGGACTGGAGAATCAGCACGGCGGCCATGCGATCCACGGCGGCGGCACGCTTGGCAATGCTGAGTTCCGCTTCGCGAAGCAACCGATTGGCCTGAACCGAGGTCAGGCGCTCATCCCAAAGGTGCACCGGCAAGGAGAAGCGCTGGCGGAGTTCCTCGGCAAAGACCGCGACCTTTTCCGATTGCCGGCCCTCGGCGCCGCTCATCCGCAACGGGTACCCGACGACGATTTCGCGGACATCGTGGTCCCGAATGGCGCGTTCGAGAAGGGGGAAGTCGGTTCGTTTGTTCTTGCGGCGAATGGTTTCCAGGCCTTGGGCGGTGATGCCGAGCGGGTCGGAAACCGCCATGCCGATTGTCTTGAACCCGACATCGAGGCCGAGAATGCGACGGTGCGGGGAGTGCGCAGATTGGTCCGGAATGGAAGAGGTGGGGTGCTGTTGACCGGGCACAGCTATATTATAGGCTCACACATTCGATTGAGTGGTCACGCTATGGCAAGGAAGCGCGGCGAGGGGGATCCGGAAGCGCTGCACGAGGCGGTGGAGGATGAATCGCGGCCGCAGCGCGTCGTAGGACTTCCGCGGACGCAGGAAGAAGCGGACGAACTGCACCGGCAGATGCGCGCCAGTTCGTCAGCCACGATGGTGCTGGCGGTGCTGGCGGTGCTGGCGATTTTCTCTTTCGCCAAACTGCCGATCATCGTGCTGCTGATCTCGATCCTGCTGGCATTCATCCTGGCGCCACTGGCGGACCTGTTTCAACGCATCCGTCTGCCGCGCTCGCTGGCGGCCCTGCTCGCGGTGCTGCTGTTTGTGGCCTTGTTGTACGGGATTGGGCAAATGTCCTACAACAAGGCGGTCGCGTTCAGCCATGACCTGCCGAAATATTCCGGAAGGATTAGGTCGGTGATTGGGCGGGTGCGCCAGCAGGCCCAGGAATTCCGGAAGACCACGTCGTCGGTATTGCCGGAAGAGGAAAAGGCGGCGAACGTCCCCAAGTTCACGGTCCAGCAGGAGAAAGACTGGACCGAATACCTGAGCGGGGGACTGGGGCCAACCATCGAGATCGTCTTTACGGCATCCTTTATTCCCTTCCTCACCTACTTCATGTTGAGTTGGCAGGACCACGTGCGATCGGCAACCGTGATGCTGTTCCGCATGAAGAACCGCAACACGGCCTATGTGACGCTGGGGCTGATTGCGGGCATGATTCGGAGGTTCATCGTCGGCAATGTGCTGGTCGGCTTATTTATCGGCGCCATGAGCACGGTTATCTTCGGCGCCCTGCACCTGCCGTACTTTTACTTTATCGGCTTCATTAGCGGATTCCTCAGCCTGGTGCCGTACCTGGGCGTGCTGCTGGCGGCCGTTCCGCCGCTGCTTTCCGGCATCGGCCAGATCGGTGGAGGAGGCATCGTCGCTATTCTCATAACCGTGTTCGGGTTGCACCTTTTCGCGCTGAATGTGCTGTACCCGAAGTTCCTGGGCAGCCGGCTGCAACTGAACCCGCTGGCGGTCACCTTATCGCTTCTGTTCTGGGGATGGTTGTGGGGCGCGATGGGATTGGTGCTCGCGGTGCCCATGACCGCCGCCATCAAGATTGTTTTCGATCACATCGAGACGCTGCGCGGACACGGCTCGTGGCTGGGTGAGTGAAATAGGTTCTAGGTTTTAGGCGTTAGGTGGAAAAGGAAAAGCGCGGCTTGCGGCCGCGCTTCGGGAAAATAAGAAGATGGTTTCAGGCTTCCGCGATGGTTTCCGGAAAGCGGAGCTTGGATTTGGACAGCGTCTTGGAGAGCAGTTGCTCGACCTGGATCTCGTCGCAGTTCTTGGCCATGGCAAGTTCGCTGACCAACAGGTAGCGGGCACGCTCCAGCATCTTCTTTTCACGGAACGATAGAGGTTTGCTCTGCGCCAGCAGCAGCAAGCCTTTCAACACGGCCGCGACTTCCAGCAGCGAGCCGGTACGCATCTTTTCCGAGTTCTCCTTGAAGCGGTACTTCCAATCACTATGGTTGAAGCACTTGCCGTCGGTGAGAAAATCGATGACCTTCTGCACGTCGCCATTGCGGATCACTCGCCGCAGCCCGACACTGGCAACGTTGTGGAACGGCACCATCACCTTCAAGCTGCTGGACTTGATTTTCAGGAGGTAGAAGCGCTCGACGCTGGCGCCAATGGTGCGGCTGCTGATCTGTTCGATGGTTCCTACGCCGTGGTTGGGATAGACGACTTTGTCACCGATACCGAAGTTCAGATTCGCGTTGCTGCTCATGTAAGGGCACCTGCGAGATTTGGTAGGCGGTTCGGGCTGGGGAAGAACAATTTTTAGTATATCGTAAATCGGGCAAAGCGTCAAATGGGCCTATGACTTACCCGAGTTGCGTGGAGCAATGGTTTAAAAATAGCGGAAGCCTGCCGGAAACGGCGCAAATTGACATTGCAATGGCGTCGGACACTTTCCCCACAGGGATCGTTCTATAATCAGGGGATGTCGGCCGCGGTGGGGTGCTCTCCGGTGCCGCGCTGACTAGTAGGCCGCTGACCTGAGCGGCGGAGACCGTCTACTCCACATGCCAGAACACATCAAGAAAAAGCTTAGAGAAGAGATTCAAACGCTGGAACACGAATTGACCCACGAACTCCCGAAGGAGTTGAAGAAGGCGGTCGCCATGGGAGACTTGAGCGAAAACGCCGAGTACCACATGGCCAAGCAGCGGCAGGAATACGTCCGCGCGCGGCTGGGACAGCTCAAGAAGAGGATGGCCGAGTTGTCGCTGGTCAACATGAACAACATACCCCGGGACAAGGCGGCTCTGGGATCGACGGTAAAAGTGTATGACTCCACCAAGGACGAGCGGATCGAATACAAGCTGGTAACCAGCGAGGAATCCGACAGCAGCAAGGGACTGATCTCCACCACCTCGCCGATCGGGCGTGCCCTGATGGGGAAAAAGGTAGGAGATACGGCAACGGTGGTCACGCCCTCGGGCAATCGTGAGATGGAAGTGCTCTCGCTGATGACCATCCACGATGAAGCGGGGCAAGAATAGTCATGAGTTGGACGAGCGCAGTCGGGCGCGGGTCTAAAGCAATTCTGCACCAGATCGTGCACGGGCTGGCGCTCACCAAGATCAATCCCAACTACCTGACGTTCCTGGGCCTGTTGATCAACCTGGGCGCGGGCGTACTGTTCGGCTACGGCAACGCCGAAAATCAGGCGCGGCTGTTTCGTTACGCCGCGGCGGTGATCGTTGGCGCCGGCATCTTCGACATGGTGGACGGGCGCGTTGCCCGGGCGACCGGACAGGTTACCGACTTCGGCGGATTCTTCGATTCGGTGATCGATCGTTACAGCGATGTGGCGCTCTATTTCGGCTTGCTGGTGTATTACGCGCGCGCCAACCGGTTCTTTTATGTTGTGCTCACCGCCGTGGTCATGGTCACGTCGGTCATGATCAGCTACACGCGCGCCCGCGCCGAAACGCTGATCGGCAAGTGCAAGGTCGGATTCATGGAACGGCCGGAACGCATCGTGCTGGTGATCATCGGCGCATGCTTTAACCGCATGGCGCCGGTGCTGTGGGTGATTGCCGTCATTGGAAACATCACCGTCATTCACCGCATCGTCCACACCTACCGGGAGACGCGGGCACGCGACCTGTCCCGCCCGCGTGGGCCCGAACCCATCGAGCAGGAGTGAGCGCCCAAGTAGCCGGTCGCCCGGCTGCTACTCAATTCTCCCGCCCACTCGCGCTATGATGAGTGGCGCCGAACCAAGCAGTGGGGCGAGGCAGCGGAGAAACCAGTTTGTCCAACCAGCCGATCCTTGTGGTCCACGGCGGCGCGTGGGCGATTCCCGACGACATGGTCGAAGCGCATCTCAACGGCGTCCGCCATGCCGTGGATGCCGGCTGGAAAGTGTTGGAGCGCGGCGGGTCGGCGCTGGATGCAATCGAGACGGCCATCGTCGTCATGGAGGACGATGAAACCTTCGACGCCGGGCGCGGCAGTTTTCTCACCCGCGACGGGCGCGTGCAACTGGATGCGCTGATGATGGATGGGCGGACGCTGCGCGCCGGAGGCGTCGGTTGCGTCGAGCACATCCGCCATGCCATCCGTGCGGCGCGCAAGGTGCTGGAGGAAAGCCCCCATGTTTACCTGGTTGCGCAGGGCGCGGAAGCGTTTGCGCAGGAACATGGGATCGAACTCTGCAGCAATGAGGAGCTCGTCATCCCGCGCGAAGTCGAGCGCTTAAAGGAAGCGCAGCAAAAGGAAGTGGCGGGCGAAAAGCACGAGATCTTCGCCTCGCCCACGACCTCGCACGATACGGTGGGCGCGGTCGCCCTGGATGCCAACGGCAACATCGCGGCCGGCACCTCCACCGGCGGCACGCTCAACAAAACGCCGGGCCGGGTGGGCGATTCATCCCTGATCGGCTGCGGCTGCTTCGCCGACAACGAAAGCGCCGCCTGCTCGACCACCGGCTGGGGCGAGCCGATGATGAAGCTCGTCCTGGCGAAATGGGCCGCCGACCGGGT
>DASWAR010000303.1:0-3262 GCA_036391015.1 Terriglobales bacterium | reverse complement strand
TCCCCAGAACGGAGTTTGCCTCGCTGGTCAAGAAACACCTGGCCGAACGCGCCGCCAAGGGGTTCACCTGCTGGACTCAGTTCGTGGCCATGACGTTCTGCCAGTTGGCCCACGCGGATTCGTGTCAACGCCGGTTGAATATTCCCCAGTTTCCGCCGGTTGAAAATTCCCCACTTTCGCCGGTTGATTCCCCAGGTGCAGAAAGAAGATTGTAGGCATGCCCCGGCGCAGCAAGCAAGCGCTTGGATGTTCCGGGGCAGAATCAGCATTATTTCGTTTCCCTCATTTCGTCTTTTGCCCGGATCACCCTCCGGCCGGAGTTCGATCCAGCCACATCCTTTCCAGTTGGGTCACTTTGTTCTGCATGTGCTTCCAGTAGTCTTCTCCGACCGACGTCTCGGCGACCTCATTCACGAGGGCGGAGAAGTAGTTCAGGCTGGTGACAAGCATCGGACTGTGCTCGCTCCCGTTCAACAGCGCCACATACTTGCGAGCGCAGCCGAGCCAGATGGCCCGCTGGAGATGAACCAGCGTGACGCCGCGCCGATAGAGAATGGCCGCCAGCCGTTCGTCGGCGGCGCTGAAGTTGACTCGTACGCAGGCAGGGACCGACAGCATCTGCCGCGTCTGCTGGACATAGCGGTTCTGGTCGATGCCAAACTCCTCAACGGGCGGCTTCTCATAAGGCCAGAAACGGTCGCAGATCTCGACCGAGAGCCGGTCGATGGCGATCCGATTGTCGGCATCAGGATGCCGGCGGCAGACTTGGCACCTGCACAGTTCCTCCAGCGCGTCGGTCACGCTCTGGCGGTCGCGTTGCAGCAGGTTCGCCAACTCCGTCGGCTCCCAGACCATCCGTGCGCTGTGGCGATCCACGTTCAAACACAGGAAGACATATAGTCTGAAGGCCGCATCGGAAAGCCGTGGCAGCGCCTCGGCCACCTCCTGGCCGGCGGCAAACCAACCGGTGGGCCTTTTCAGCCGCAGGCGGGATGCCGGGATCATGCGGCACCTCCGGAGACGCCCGGATCGGCGGCCGCCTGCGTCCACACGCCGGCCTTGCGCTTGTCCTTCAGCCGGTAGCTGTCGCCCTTGATGTTGATCGTGTGCGAGTGGTGCAACAGACGATCGAGGATCGCGCTGGCGATCACGTTGTCCTGAAAAATCGATCCCCATTCGCCGTAGCTTTTGTTGGACGTCAGGATCATCGAGCCTCGCTCATAGCGTTCGCTGATCAACTGGAACAGGCAGGTGGTCGCCTGCTTGTCTAAGCTGCGGTAACCGATTTCATCGAGGACCAGAAGACGGCACTTGCACAGATGGGACATCTTCTTGCGCATGCGGTTCTCCGCCTGCGCCTGTACCAGGCGGTCGAGCAGATCCGGCAAGCTGACGAAGTAAACACTGAAGCCGTGACGAATGGCTTCCATGCCCAAGGAGACCGCCAAGTGCGTCTTGCCAACCCCGGGCGGCCCGAGAAACAAGGCGTTCTCGTGACGCTCCAGGAAACGCAGACTCGCTAGTTCGCGAATCTTCTTCTCGTCGATGGAGGTAGGGAACTTGAAGTCAAACTGCTCCAGCCGCTTGAGGTCTGGAAAGCCCGCCAGTTGCGTGCGCACTTTGATGTTCCGCTCCTGCCGGACGTTGGCCTCACTCTCCAGCACCTGCTCCAGAAAATCGCAGTACGGCAGGTTCTTTTGGGCGGCTTGCTCGGCCAGCGCTTCATAGCCGTGCGCCATTTCAGTCAGGCTCAGGCGCTGCATCAGCAGTTGGATGCGTTCAGATTGCAGCGACATCGGCCACCTCCTCGTACACGGCCAGGGATCGCTGCTCCACTTCCGGCGGCAGGAACCCGCGGCCGACTCCCGGACCGGGCGTCAACTCCAGTGGGCCTGGCGAGTTCTCCGGCGGCTGTGCCGGTCCGCGTGGGCACCGTCTCTCCACCAACCCCGCATAGTGCGCCGGGTCAACGACCATGACGCCACGTCCTTCGGCCAGCCGATGCTCGGCGATTACTTTGATCTCGCTATAGATTTCGATGCGGCCGCCGGTCACTGGTTCTCGCACCAGGACGGTTTTGCCGGCGAAGCGGAACGGTACCGAGTAACGATTGCCGCGATAGCTGAGCATGCAGTCTTTGGCCACACGGCGATCTTCCATATAGCTGGTGTCGTAGTCGGGCTGCTCGTCGAGGAGCAGCAGCCGTTCTTGAGGCAAGCGCTGGTAGGGGACCTCCCGCGTGGTGGAATGTACCTGGCAATTGACCTTTTCCATCCATGCGTGAGCCTGCTGGTTCAGGTCCGCCAGCGAGGCGAAGGCGATCCCCGGCCAGAAGTTTTGTTTGACGAAACGGATGGTCGACTCAATTTTGCCTTTGGTTTCCGGCCGGTAGGGGCGGCAGACGCGGGGCACGAAGCCGTAGTAGGCGGCGAACTGGAGGAACTTCTGGTGGAAGTGCAACTCTCCGCCTTTTTGGTCGAGCAGCACGGTCTTCATGCGGTCGGTGAGCACGCTTTCGGTCACCCCGCCGAAATAGCGGAAGCCGTGCACCATCGCGGCCAGCAGGTGATGGATATCCTGGCGCTGCGTGAACTCGATGTAGCGCATGCGCGAGTAACACAGCGTCAGGGCGAAGCCGTAAAGCCGGCGTCCACCCCAGTTGCCGAAGTGGCCCCAGTCCATTTGAATTTGCTCACCAGGGCCGGTCTCGAAGCGCACGAAGGCTCGCTCGCGCCCTTCCTCCCGCCACGGGAAGACAGCCAGTTTCAGTTGTGAGTAGCCGCCGTCATATCCGCGGAGACGGATCTCGTCCAGCAGTTTGCGGGCGTTGTGGACGCCTTTTTCCCATCGTTCCCGTAAAAAGGGGCGGTAAGGATCGATCTTGCAGGGTGCCGGGTTTTCCCGTTTGTAAGGCTGCGGCGCATCCAGCAGATGCTTTCGTACGGTCTTGCGGTCGAGGTGGAGTTCGCCGGCGATCGCCGACACACTCCATCCCTGTTGCTTCAAATCGCGTATGTTCATAAAATCCTCCAGGTTGAGCATTGGGCTCCTTGGTCAGCCCAACGATTCCACACCTGGGGATTTTTCGACCGGCGCTACTGGGGAATTTTCAATCGGCGCTTTTGGGGAATTCTAAACCGGCGCTGACACTGAGCCCGTCAGCACCGCGTCGGGCGCCGTGCATAGTTCAGGTGAAACCGCGAGGACAGGATGTAATGTCAGAGATTTATCAGAGCCTATCCCATTCGAAATGGGACTGCCA
>DASWAR010000302.1:0-3847 GCA_036391015.1 Terriglobales bacterium | reverse complement strand
GCCGCGCGACACCTACGTCGTCCACGCCGACGCCATCGCCGAAAATTCCGAAACCGGCAAAATCTACCGCGCCCGCCTGCAAACCAACCCGCTTACGGTGCCGTGATTGTCCGCAAGGCTATAAGCGAATTGAATCTGGAGGCTGTAAGTGAATTGAATCTGGGGGCCGTCGGTAGATCTATATGGCTGTCATCCTGAGCGAGGTCCAACGCGCCCCGATCTCGGGCGCGTTGTGACCGAGTCGAAGAGCCTGCCCCGAGCGAAGTCGAAGGGACCCCTACTCCACACGTAATCATTAGAAGTGCCCGCCAGGCTCTTCGGTCGACAATTTCTCACCACAGAAATTCCCATAGCGCTCATAGAAATTTCCGCCTCGACTTCCACCCCAATTTTCCGTAATCTGGAAATACACCGGCCATTTTGCTGTCATCTGTGCAGCGCCGCTAACCGCTAACCGCTAATTGCTAATTGCTGTTTTTCCGGAGGCTCTTATGAGCGCCGCTCGCGTTCCAACCGATCCTGTTCAGGCACATTCCATGGAAGAAAAGATCCGTATTCGCGCTTACCTGCTTTTCGAAAAGCGCGGCGGAGAACACGGTCACGACCTCGCCGACTGGCTCCAGGCCGAGGCCGACATCCTGCACAGCACGCTGAGCGCGCCGCCGGTTCGCTTGACACCGGCCAAGAAATTTCGGAACAGGCGCACTAGCATCTAATTTGTCGCGACACTCGGTACTAGGTACTCGCCTTCAGCAGCTTCAGCCAGCGTTGCCAGGCTTCGTCGTGCGCTTTCTTGTTGGCATCGTTCCCGCTGGGATCTTCGCCCGCGCGCATGAAGCCGTGTCCCGCGCCCTCGTAGGTGACAGGATCGTACTTCTTGCCCGCGGCTTTCATTTTCTGCTCGGTGTCGGGAATGGTCGCGTCAATGCGGGCGTCGTTGCCGGCGTAGAAGCCGTACACCGGCGCGCTGATGTTCTTGATCGCGTCATCCGGCGGCGGTGGCCCGTAAAACACAAATGCCGCCGCGAGATCTCTGCGCACGGTGGCAAAGCGGAACGTCATCCCGCCACCCCAGCAGAATCCTGCCACAGCCAGCTTGCCATTCGACGCCGGCAGCTTCTTCGCGTAGTCGGCGGTGGCGTTCAGGTCGGCCATCACCTGCTCCGGCGGCAGCTTGGAGTTGGCCTCGCGCGCCGCGTCGCCGCTGGGGAAATCGCTCGACCGTCCACCACCCGGCGCCATGCCTGACAGCAGGTCGGGCGCGATGGCGATGTATCCGTTGGCCGCAAGCTGGTCGGCGACGCCGCGCACCCAGTCGGTCATGCCGAAGATTTCCTGGATCACCACCACCACCGGCGCCTTCGTCTTGACTTCCGGATAGACGACGAACGCCTGCACGGCGCGATTGTCGTGCTTGATGGTGACCCACTCGCCGTGACGCGGGCTTTTCTCCAGCTTCGCCTTGGCCCAGTCCTGCGCCGACGAGCACGGAACGCACATGGCCGCGAACAGCAGCAGGCAAGCGACAAGTCGCAGTGGTGTCATGGCAACTCCAGATGCTTCAGATGGTGAAAAGTTTCCGCTACTTCTTGTTCCGCGGATCGTCGCTCGGGTTGATGTAGTTGAACGCCAGCGGCGAGGCGCCGTGGATCTGCACCACCGTCGCGCCTTTCATCTTGACGTAGTGATGCATGTTGGGGTCGAGATAGGCAAAACTGCCCGCCGCAAGCGACGTCATCTTGCTCTCCTCGATTTTGTCGCCCATGCCGATGCGCATCGTGCCCGAGATCACGGTCACGTTCTCGCGCGCCGGATGCCAATGCGGCGGCACCACGTAGCCGTCGGGCACTTTCACGCGTACCGTGAAGTCGCCGCTGCTGGCGCCGGGATCGCCTTCCAGCACCGTCAACTGCGCGCCGGGCGGCACAAACGGCGGCGCCGGTCCCCATTGCATCTGCGGCTGCGTGTAGACGTGCCGCGCTTCGGTTTTCGCCGGCTGAGATTTTGCGGAATCTTTTGACTTCATCGCCGCCTGCTGCCCCACCGCGGCAATCGCCAGAACTAATAACAGGGTGATCGAGAAACGTCGCATAGCCATCCTCCTAATTGCGCCGGAGCATACGTGATGCCGACGAAAAAGGTCAAGGCGGGGAGCGAGAGGCTTCCAGCTGCCGGTTTCCAGTGGTCATGCGGGCAGCGAGTGGCGTGTCGTTCTTCAGATCACCGGATCGCCCGATCACCCGATGACAGATTCTGCTTTTGCTGACGACTAGAGCCTGCCCCGAGCGAAGTCGAGGGGACTGACGACTGTTTTTTCACCACATTCCCATCTCCCGCTGGTACCACATCAGGTTGCGCCTCAGCTCGCGGCACAGCTTGGTGATCGCCTGCGCTTTCTGCGGCGAGATTTCCCCGCCAATCACCATCGACATCGTTCTCGACAGGATCTGGTGGATCGCCACCGCATCTTCCGGGTACGGCATGCCAAACACCGCCGGCAGCAGCGAATACCACTCTGCGTGCAGCCAGCATTCATCGCGGCCTCCGTCCGCCGGACGCCCGCACATCGCCCCATTGCCTCGCCTCCGCGTGCACACCGCACCCGTCGCCAGCGCAGTTGTTTCCGGATTTTCTCCGCTGATCACCCGATCACCGGATCACCCGATTCTCCTCCGGTCTCCCGATCACCGGATTGTCCGCTTCTTGGTTTTGGTTTTGCGTTTCGATCACCCGATCACCGGATCACCCGATCGCCGGATCACCCGATTGTTTTTCCGGTTCGTTCATGAACTTCTTTATCGGTATATCAATGATGATTGATTGATTTCCGTGGCTGCATGTCATCTCCGTTGATTTGATTTCCTGTTGAGCTGCAATGCGCATTGGCCTTGCGACGGGCTTGCAAAGCGGTTCTTGGCTTTGGTTTTGGTTTCTAGATCGCCAGATCACCAGATCACCCGATTCTCTTCTGCCCCGAGCGGAGTCGAGGGGACCGTCGACCAAATGAAAAGGGCACAGCCGCAGCCATGCCCTAAAGCAAGAAGGGCGCACGGGAAAATTCCCTGCGCCCAACCTTCTACTTATATTTTACCAATTCCGAGGGGTAAACCCGCCACATCCGCCGACTCTTTATTCGTCTTGCTTACAGCGACTTAGCTCGAATTCACAGAAAAAGGGGGCTTGACAAGAATTTCCCTCAGCGTGCCAAACTGAGAAAAATGGGGATTCCGGTGTCGTTTTGAAGGGGCGCGGCTTCAGCCGCGCCGGGCAAGTTCATTATTTTTGTCATTCCGAGCGGGCTCGGTAGGTCACGGCTTCAGCCGTGACCGAGGCGCGAAGCGCCGAAGCCCGCGAGGAATCTGCTTTTGCTGACGACTGAAGACGAGAGCCTGCCCCGAGCAAAGTCGAGGGGACCGACGACTGCCTTTCCTGACGACTGGCGACTGACGACTGACGCCTGTTCCCTGGTGAAGGCGCGGATCGCGGAAAACGAAGGCAAGAAACGTGAGTGATCCTTCGTTACTCCAATAACCGCCGATCCTACACGGTAGCGTTTCCAAACTTTGGAGGAGCTACAAACTAAGACTACTCAAAATCCGCCGCGAGAATGTAGCCTAATGTAACCGAATGCCAATCACAGCCAATCAAATCCAAGCTGCTCAGGTGACACAGCACGCAGCAGCGCACGACGGATCGCCCACTGTCAGAGTAACGATCCTCCGGCAGAGCCGGAGGCTTTTCCGGTTGCTGGCCCCTCAAAGGGGCCTGATCGCAACCGGTCAAAGTCAAAACCACAAGCTCCACACGCCGATGTGGTAACCCGGACCACAAGAACGGGGGAAAGCGC
>DASWAR010000301.1:0-6267 GCA_036391015.1 Terriglobales bacterium | reverse complement strand
CGTTCTTCTTTCGACAGTGCTTCCGTGTTTGCCATGAGTTCTCGCTAACGTTGGATTCGAAATTCTGCCGCCCGCTAAAGCGGGCTCGGGACCGTCTTAATGCGCTTACCCACGGCTTACGCCGTGGGCTACGTTCTATCGCGCGCTGCGCGCGCTCAGACGCGCTCCAGTTGCGCATACTTCTCCACCAGCTTCTTCAGGCCGAATCTGGGGAATTGTACCGTAATCTTCGCGTCGTCTCCGTCGCCCTCGCGCTTGTAGACCGTTCCCTCGCCATATTTCGGGTGCTTGACACGCTGGCCGGGACGAAATCCGGTGCGCCCGGGCGTGGCAGGAACATCGATTTTCGGCCGCGTGAATTTCTTTCCCCGCGAGGCGAAAAACTCGGCGATGTTGTCAATCGAGTTGTAGGTCGGATGCGAATTGGAGTGCGCGGCGCGCTGCTGGCGGGGGTACGCCGGGCGTTGGTCTTCGCTTTCGTAGTCGTAGTGGGTCGAGGAGTAGTCGTCATCGGACCCCACACGCGAGGGCGCGTGTGCCACACCGGGCGCGCGAGCCACACGATCGGTTTCGCTCCAGGCTGAACGGCGAGGCGCACCCAGGTCTGCCAGCAACTGCGGCGGGATCTCCTCCAGGAAACGCGACGCGATCGACGCCTCCGGCATATCGGTTCCGTAACGGCGGCGGTAGCGCGCGCGGCTGACGATGAGTTGGTCCATGGCGCGGGTCATGCCGACGTAACAGAGGCGGCGCTCTTCCTCGACATCGTCGGGATTAAGGAACGTCCGCGAGTGCGGGAACAGGCCCTCCTCCATGCCGGCCAGGAACACCAGGGGAAACTCCAGCCCCTTGGCGGAGTGCAGGGTCATGAGCGTGATCTTGGCGGAGGCGACGTACTGGTCCTGGTCGCTGACGAGGGCGGCGTGATCGAGGAATTCCTGGAGCGACTCGCCGCGGTCGCGCGAGTCCATGGCGGCGTTTACCAGTTCGCGCAGGTTTTCGACGCGGGCGAGCGATTCGGGCGTGTCCTCTTCTTCGAGCTGCTTGATGTAGCCGGTGCGGTCGAGGAGGTATTTGAGCAGCTCCGCGGTGGTGCCGGGTCGCGGTTCGCCTTGGGCGGGCACATCGCTCGCTTCTGAGTCGCCAGCATCGGCGGAGCCCGCGTTGGCGCCGAAGTCGAAGGATTCATCGTCGCCGGCAGATGGAGCGGCGTCGGGCGCGGTGCGGTCTTCGGGCTCGCTCGGGCTCTCGTCCACCGAATCTCCAAGCCACTGGGCGTAAGTGCCGGCGAGCATGGCGCGTCCACCCTCGATGATGTCCCGGAAATTTTTGAGCGAGGCTACCGCGCGCGGCGGCACGAGCACGCCGTCAATGGCGTTGCCAATCGCTCCCCACAGCGAGGTTCCGGTTTCCAGGCCGATCCGCTCCATGGTGTCGAGCGTGGTGCGACCGATGCCGCGCACCGGGGTGTTGATGACGCGCATCAGCGCAATGGAGTCGTCGGGATTCTGCACGACCTTGAGATACGAGATCATGTCCTTGATCTCGGCGCGTTCGTAGAACGAGAAACCGCCGACCACGTGGTAAGGCAACTGGTAGCGCCGCATCGCCTCTTCAAAGAGGCGCGATTGCGCGTTGGTGCGGTAGAGCACGGCGGCGCGGGCGCGGTCGTTGCCGTCCTGCGCCGACTGCTGCAGGTACTTGGAGAAAAGGTCGGCGGCGAACAGGGCTTCGTTCTCGCCGTCGGGGGCTTCGTAATACCCGATGTTGCTGCCGCCCTGGCGCGAGGTCCACAGGTTCTTGCCCTTGCGCTTGACGTTGTTGGCGACCACGGCGCTGGCGGCGCTGAGGATGTTCTGGGTGGAGCGGTAATTCTGCTCCAGGCGGATGATCTTGGCGTCGCCGAAGTCTTTTTCGAATTCGAGGATGTTGCGGATGTCGGCGCCGCGCCAGGAGTAGATGGACTGGTCCTCGTCACCGACGGCGCAGATGTTGTGGCGCTCGCCGGCGAGCAGGCGCATGAGCTCGTACTGCGGGCGGTTGGTGTCCTGGTACTCGTCAATCAGGATGTACTGGAAGCGGCGGTTCCAGTAATGGCGCACCGGTTCGGCGACCTTGAGCAGGCGCACGGTTTCCAGCAGCAGGTCGTCGAAATCCATGGCGTTGGCCTTGCGCAGTTCCTGGCGGTAGATCTCGTAGACGTGCGCCACCTGCTCGGATTTCAGGTCGGAGGATTGCAGGAACGTTTCCTGCGGGTCGAGCATGTGGTTCTTCGCCCAGGAAATGCGCGCCAGCACGGAGCGCGGCGTGAGCTGCTTGTCGTCGAGGCCGAGGCGGCGGATGGCCTGCTTGACCAGTGATTGCTGGTCGGCTTCGTCGTAGATGGCGAAATCCTTGCGGTAGCCGACGTTGTTGACGCGCAGCGCCTCGATGTCGCGGCGCAACATGCGCACGCACATGGAGTGGAAGGTCGAAATCCACGGCTTGGCGAAAGAGCGCCCGCCGACCAGGTGCTCGACGCGCTCGGCCATCTCGGAAGCGGCTTTGTTGGTGAACGTGACCGCCAGGATGGCCTCGGGCTGCACTCCGAGTTGCTCGATCAGGTAAGCGATGCGGTAGGTGATGACGCGGGTCTTGCCCGAGCCGGCGCCGGCGAGGATGAGGATAGACCCGTCGGCGGTTTCGACCGCTTCGCGCTGCTGGGGATTGAGCTCGTCGAGGAAGGTCACTATTACCAGTTTACCGCGAGCGAAGCGTGCCGCGCCTCCGGCGCTCGTCTCCGTTTTGATGGCAATCCCACCGCTTCCGCGGTGGGCTAACGACCACCCCGTCACGCGCAAAAGCGGCGCGTGTCGGGGACCCCGGCGAATTCCGCCGCTCCGCGGCTGTTCAGTGCGGCACGGTGCGGGTCACGCCTGCGTCCGGAGGTTTCATTTCGCGGCGCAGGCTGGAGCACTCGCGGCAGGGGCAGAACTCGCGCAGGAAGTCCCAGGAGAAGATGCCGTGCTCGTGGCCGTCGCTCCAGGTGAAGCGGATAGCGTACTTGCCGACGGCTTCGGCGACCGTCGCTTTCGGTGGCGGAGTATACATAGGGAGCACGCCGGGGGCGGGCTTGGGGCGCTCGCCGGGCTCGCGGTCCTGCTTGACGCGCTCGTCGTTGCACAGGGCGCAGGGGCAGGCGTCGCGCAGGTACTGAAACGTGTAATTGCTCTTGTGCCCGTCCATCCACTCGATGTCCATGCCGGCGCCGGTGGAGAGGTGGACCTTCACCGACCTGGGGCTGGGCTGGGGAGTGGGAGGCATGAAATTAGTATCGCATATTGGGATACAGTCAAATCAGAGGCAGAGATGAAGCGGCGATCACGAGAATGGAACATCCATCCCGGTGAGATCCTGCGGGAAGAGTTTCTGAAGCCCATGGAGCTATCAGCTTACGGACTGGCGAAGCGGCTGCACGTGCCGGCGCCGCGGATCAACGACATCGTGCTGGAGAAGCGGGGAATTAGCGCCGACACCGCCGTCCGTCTGGCGCGATTCTTCGGCACAACCGAACAGTTCTGGATGAGCTTGCAGTCGTCCTTTGACCTGCGCCGCACCCACACGGCACTCAAGAAGCAACTGGAGAAGATCGCTCCGATGGGCAAAGGCAGTGCGGCTTGAGGCTGGCCAAATCAGCGCAGCTCCTGTAGAATCTATGTTTTGCCCCACTGGGAATGGAAGGATTCTGAGCAGTCATGGCACAAACTTGTGATGTCTGCGGCAAGGGACCGCAGTTCGGCAACAACATCAGCCACGCCCACAACGTCACCAGGCGGCGTTGGAATGTCAACCTGCGCCCGGTGCGCGCCAAGGTGAAGGGCGCCACCAAGAAGCTCAGGGTCTGTGCCTCCTGCTTGCGTAGTGGAAAGGTGGTAAAGGCATAGAGGCCCCTCTCTTCGCTCGGGGTTTCGGCTGGCGGCTCAGACGCCGCCAAAACGCCTCAACTTGCGCAGCGGGAAAGTGGTGAAGGCGTAGCGCAGTCACCCGTCCTCAGTCGTCAGTCTTCAGGCGGTTAGGGCCAAAGTGACATAAGCTCACCTTAATCTGGGCAACATCAGAATATGGATTCGCAAACCGGCCGAGATGGCCGGTTTTGCTTTCTCCGGTGTCAATTCCACCTCGGTACCGTTACCCGTGCGGCTGCGAAGCTGTTACCTGCGTGACGTTGTTGCGCCATCCAAGTGCAGGTAGCTTGGGTCCACGTCGCTCCTGGGGTAAGGAGAGGGTATGGATCCGGTGGAAGTAGACAGTTTCGCGCTGGCGTGCCGGGTGCTGATGCCGGCACAACGGGTAACAGATGAAGATCGCGCTTCCCCACGCTGGCTGGTGCGGTTCCCCTTATTGCATGGGCAAGGCATGGCCACTCACTTCGGACTGGCCTCCGATATCAATGACGACGGGATGTGTTTTTTGAGCAGCGCACCCTACGCCGTGGACACCATCGTGTCACTGGAGTTGCGAATACCCGGCGGGCCGATTCATGTGAAGGCGCTGGTGCGGTATTGCCGCCGCGGAGCGATCGGTGTGCAGTTTCTGAATCTGTCGCGGGAACAGCGGCTGGCGCTGCTTGCCTTCAGCGTTATCGGGCAACGCAGGAAACCCAACTGAATCGCCTACAACACGGCTATCACATCAATTTCCACCAGCACGTCCTTGGGCAGGCGGGCCGCTTCAACTGTGGAGCGGGCCGGCGGCTGCTTGCTGAAAAACTTGCCGTAAACCTCGTTCATGGCGGCGAAATCGTTCATCGATTTCAGGAAGACGGTGGTCTTGACCACCTGCTCCAGGTTGCTTCCTGCCTCCCACAACACGGCTGAGAGGTTTTTCAATACGCGCTCGGTCTGGGCGGCGATTTCGCCCTCGATGAGCTGGTTGGTGGCGGGATCGAGCGCGATCTGGCCGGAACAAAAGATCATCCCACCGGCGCGAATCGCCTGCGAGTACGGGCCGATAGCTTTGGGAGCGTGGATGGTGGCGATCACTTCGCGCATGTTCTCTCCGTCGTTTCCATGAGTTTGTCGGGCGCCCGGCAAAACCGGAGATTGTAACAGTTTGACGATGCGCCAGCGGTCGCCCCACCACGGCTGGCACGGGGTTCGCAATGTCCTGATAACCACCCATCAATCCAGCGCTGCCTGGATATCGGCCCAACTGCTGACGGTGCAAAGCTTTGCAGGTAATTGGGGGAACAAACTTTTGTAACTATTGTGGTGCAGAAATGTCTTGGTGTCCGGGACGGAATGGCTAAATGATGGCGAGCAGGAAAGCCCGCCCCCGGACGCCGGGAGCTGCCATGGCATATTCACACTCGCGGCTGCGCAAGACACTGGCCGTGGTTCGAGCCCTAACGGGTGCCCTGTTCCTGTTCGCCGCCGCGCACAAGATCTCGTCGTGGGAATTCGCCAAAATCGAGTTCCCGCAATTTGTCTCGGAAGCGTCTCACGGCGCCGCCGCCGGGTTTTACGGCGATTTCCTCAGTAGCGTGGCCGGGCAGCATCTCGCGGGATTCGCGGCGCTGGCCGCTTTGATCGAATTGTTCATCGGCGTGGGGCTGGTGCTTGGGTTGGCGGTTCGCCCCATCTCCATCCTGGGCTCGGCGTACGTGGTTCACCTGATGCTCGCCACCTGGAATGTGCCCGGACCGAACGAACCCATGTGGCGCTACCTCGACAATGGCGGCAAGCTGATCGCGCTGTTGTTCCTCTTCGTGCTATTCGGCTGCGGGCACGCGGGAGAAAACTGGGGGCTGGGGTCGCTGTATCATCACCGGCGCCATCGCAAGTGGGAGCATGGTGAACCGGAGGGCGAGTTGGAGGCCTCCGCGATCGCGAAAAGCGAATCCTACAGCCAGCACTACCGGAATGAAAAAGACGAGCTTCCGCAGGAGCCGGAGCTGCGCACTGATTCCGACAGGTTCAAGCTGAGGATCTGAATTCCACCCCGGACTTCCGCGCCGAACGCTTCGTATTGCGGCTGCTATAATCGAAGCAGCCCTAATGAAAGCGCCGCGAGCAGCATCCGAACGTCATTTCCCGAAAATCCGCTCCACGACCGTGCTGGCCGTTCGCAAGGATGGCAAAGTCGTCATGGCTGGAGATGGCCAGGTCACGCTGGGTGAAGGCATCATCAAGCACTCGGCCCGCAAGATCCGGCGCCTTTACCAGGACAAGATCCTGGCCGGGTTCGCCGGGTCAACCGCCGATGCCTTCTCGCTGTTCAGCCGCTTTG
>DASWAR010000300.1:0-2744 GCA_036391015.1 Terriglobales bacterium | reverse complement strand
TCGCGGCGTTGACTAGGCTGCAAGCCGGTCAGAGCGTAGGCGTCCACAATTAATGTTTGCCACTGCTTGCGAGTGGCCGACCAGTAGCGCATGCCCGCGAGTTCTGAAATGGCCCCGATGTGGCGAAGCAAGCCTTCAGCTTCCGAGGTGTGATGAAATCGCGCGACTGTGGTTACCAGCGTTGTAAAGCCCACCGCAGCCCACCCGGTGCACGCGGGCGGTTTCCAGTCGCGGCCGAACTCAGACTTGCTCCATGATTTCACTGTGGCCAAATCATTCAGACCCGGATAGGGCGGAATAGGTTCCTTTCCGCATGGCGGCTGCGGTCCTAATTGCGAATAGCCGCGCGCCTGGCAGAGCAGCATTGCCGACAATAAAAACCAAACGAGGTGCCAGGTCCAAGTCCGGATAAGCGTCTGATGACGCGGATGTGCGCCCATCTGACCAGCATAGTTATCGCCCGGGGCCTGGGTCTGGTACAGAAAATGCATTCGAACAAAACTTGGTCGGCAAACAATCACGTCGTGTCCCCGACAACGGAGTGATCTCTTCTGCCTAGCTGCCTCAAGAGGGTAGGTCAGGCCGTCTGGTTTGGCGGGCCAACTGCCCTCTTGAGACACCAATAGATTCGCTCACTTGCTCTGGCAATACTGTGCAGAATGGCTCATGTCGTGAGCCATGGTGACCTGACCGCCGACTGCACCCATAACTATTGATAACAGCGCTTATCACTTGTTACGTCCGAAACGCCTCCGCCCGGCTCGACGCTTGTGATAAGACGATTTCACGCCAGTAATCCAGTTAACGTCATCCGGCCGCGGCGTCAGTTTCGGGGAGCCGGCGGACGAGCCGTAATTGGTGAAGGGTTTAGTTGTGGAAGACGCCCACAATTCCTTGCACGTTCTGAGCTGTCTCCGACGCTTTCAGGCCCTTCTGCGCGGCGGGATTTCCCGGCTCGATTTCCAGCGCTTCCTGAAACGCGTCGTGAGCAGCCTCAAAATCCCGCTGCTGCATTCGGCGGTATCCGACGGCAATCAACTCCTGCGCGCGAACATGATCGAGAGGTTCGTTGGAAGGCTTCGCCGCCGCCTCGCCAGTGGGCCGACGCCGTGGTTGCACTGCCGGCCGGCGCGGCTTCACCGCATTGGATTTTTCCGCCACTGAAGAATTTGCCGGCACGATCGCCGGCTGCGCCGCCGCCGCTTTGCGGTGCGCCGCCATACCCAAATACATCGCGACGACAACGACCGCAGCGGCGCCCAAGCCTGCCAACATCCCTTTGTTCCACCGGCCGGGCCTGCGCTGCTCATCCGCCGGTCCGGCTCCCGTCGCTCTCAGGGGAATTGTTGCCACAGCGGTGTGGGTCACATCAACTCGTTCGTTTTCGATTTGCTTCGCCACCGCGGCCAGCGCTTCCGTGCTGCAGACGTACGCCTGCGCGCTCGCCGTCTGCACCACATCAGGATTCGCCAGCGCCGCCGCCATCTCCGTCGCCTTCTGGAACCGCTTGGCCGGATCCTTCTCCAGCGCCCTCATCACCAGCTCCGACATTGCCGGCGAAATCGCCGGATCAACAACATGCGGCGGCGTGGGGACCGTTTCCAGGTGGCACAGCAGCAGGTCGAATGGCGAATCCGCGGTGAAGGGCAGTTGGCCGGTCAGCATCTCGTACAGCACGACTCCGAGCGTGTACAAATCCGAACGCCCATCCACCTCGGCGTGACCTCGCTTGCCTCGCGCCTGTTCGGGCGAGACATACTGCGGCGTGCCCAGGACGATGCCGGTCTGCGTGGGAGTGTGCTGGCCGTCTTCCTCGAACGACCCGCGGCTCACCTTGGCAATTCCGAAATCCAGAACCTTAATCAGATCGCCGCCGCCCGGTTGCGGCACCAGCAGAATGTTTTCGGGCTTGATGTCGCGGTGAACGATGCCCAGCTCGTGCGCCGCGGCCAGCGCCAGCGCGACCTGGCGCGCGATGTCAGCCGCCACGGCCAGTGGCAGCCGGCCCTGTTGCCGCATGGCGTCACGCAGCGACCTGCCCTGGACGTACTCCATCACGATGAACGGGCGTCCGTCATCGGTGAGGTCGAAATCGTCCACGCGGACGGCGTTGGGATGCCGTAGCTTGCGCGTGACCACCGCTTCGGTCTTGAAGCGCTCCAGAAATTGCCGGTCGGACGCAACCCAACCATTCACCACTTTGATCGCGACTTCCTCCTGCAAATGCAGGTGCCGGACGCGGTACACCACTGCCATGCCTCCGGCGCCGATCCGCTGCAGCACCTCATACTTGCCGCGCAGCACCGTTCCCTGCTCCAACTCCGACACTGCACGCAGGACGCTCTGGTCCTTCGGGCAGGTGGTGAATTCGGTTGGATAAGTGGTGTGACAGCGGTCGCAAATCTTCATGACGGGTAACCGGCGCAAACCTGCACCCACGATCATAGGGTGAAATGCCGGTAACGCGGCTTCACAGACCCCGGCTGGCCACTATCAATGGTGTTGGCGGGAGAGTGCACTTAAGTAAGGCAGGCCAGACGCGATCATCGCTTTCGCAACGCGCTCTGTCCCAAGCACATGAGGAAGATGGCGTTCTTACCCGTCGCATGCGGGATAAATTGGCGAGGGGCAGACAGGCCGCACCCCGCCAAGTCACTGCGGGCAAGAACCCCATATGGGGGAGTCCCTTTGAGGAAGTGCACGTCTCCCGCGGCGTAACTTCTGCTAAGGCGATTTCACGCCAG
>DASWAR010000299.1:0-3656 GCA_036391015.1 Terriglobales bacterium | reverse complement strand
CCGCGGTTGGCGGCCAGCGCAACAGTCTGTTTTCGCTGCTGCAGTCGTCAGGCAGGCAGTTTCTTTTCGCCGCTCGCTAAGTAAAATTCTTCCCCCTGGCCGGTTCCCCTAGCGGTGACCTGCATCACCGGTGCGTGTGCGTACTCCCGATTTGGCCCGGCGGCGGGTGCGACCCTTGGGACCAGTGGAGCAGCTTCCTCCCTGTATTTCTTCCCTCGCGCGGGAACCTTCAACCCGGTTGACTCGTATGTCCCTCCGGCGCCTAATGTATTTGTGTCTGCCGCAGCCGCAGCCCGGGCAGTGATGAAAATCAGGCGGTCCTCCCGCTTTCGCGAGCCGGCCACCATTGCGCTGGAAAGCCTGTGGGCGCACAAGCTGCGCTCGTTTCTCACCTTGCTGGGCGTCATCATCGCCGTCACCGCGCTCATCGGCGTGGTCTCGGCCGTCAACGGGTTGAACACCTACGTCGCCGAGCGCCTCGCCAATTTCGGTGTCAACGTCTTTTATGTTGCCCGCTTTCCCATCATCACCAATGCCAAGGATTTCCTCGAGGCGCGCCGCCGCAACCGCAAGCTCGATATCGACGATTTCGAGTACCTGCGCTCCCACATGGTCCTGGCGGAAGAGGTCGGTGCGCAGGACTGGCGCACCAAGGACGTCCGCGCCGGCAACGAAAACATTGACGACGTCACCATCCGCGGCGCTACTCCCAACATCATCGATCTCTCGACCGACAAGATCGCCCGCGGCCGCTTTTTCAGCGAGACCGAGTACCAGCACCGCGTCTCGGTGGCCGTCATCGGTAACGATCTCGCCGATCGCTTTTTCCGCACCGTCGACCCGCTGGGCAAGACCATCATGGTCGGTGGCGTTCCCTTCGAGGTCATCGGCGTCGCGGAAAAGAACGGCAGCGCCTTCGGCCAGAGCCAGGACAATTTTGTTTATGTCCCCATGACCGCGGTTTTGAAGTCCTGGGGACAGGAAGGGCCCGACGCTTCCGGTCTTTGGATCGCCGTGAAGTCCAGTTCGCCCGGCGTCATGGAGCAGTCCAAGGACCAGGCCCGCGCCTTCATGCGCGCCCGCCGTCACCAGAATTTCAACGACAAGGATGCCTTCGGCATCATCTCCAGCGAATCCGTTACCGGCCTGTGGAACCAGATTTTCGGCGGATTAGCGAATGCTTCCATCGGCATCGTGTCCATCTTCCTCGTCATCGGCGGCGTCGTCATCATGAACATCATGCTGGCGTCGGTCACCGAGCGCACTCACGAGATCGGGTTGCGCAAATCCGTGGGCGCGCGCAAACGCGACATTCTGATGCAGTTCGTCGTCGAATCTTCGGTCATGGCGGCGATGGGCGGATTGTTTGGGGTGGTGCTGGCGGTGCTGGTCACGCAAATCATCCGCGGCCTTACTGCCATGCCCATGCGCACTCCGCTGAGCGTGGTTTTCTTTGCCCTCGCGGTATCCACCATCGTGGGCCTGTTTTTCGGTCTTTGGCCTGCCGTTAAGGCGGCCAAGCTCGACCCCGTGGTCGCGCTCCGGGCCGAGCTGTAATTGGTAATCGCCATGCCCTTGCTGGCAACATCGAAGCGCCAAAGCCTGCTCGAGAACGTGATCATGGCTCTGGACACGCTGCGCAATAACAAGCTGCGCTCCGCCCTCACCCTGCTCAGCATCATGGTCGCGGTTGCCACCCTCATTGCCGTCGTCGCCCTCCTCATGGGCCTGGACCGCAACATCCAGGAATCCATCCAGGGCTACGGCACCAATACCGCGTTCTTCTCGCACCTGCCCACCGGCCCTCACTTCGGGCGCTTGAGCAAGGAAGAGCGCACCCGCAAGCCCCTCAGCTACGACGATTATCTCGCCGTCCGCGATTCCTGCATGGCCTGCGTCCACGTCACCGTGTCGCTGTTCAATGACGAGCGCATCAATACCGCGCGCTACAAAGGCCAGGAGATCGCCGCCTTGGACCTCCGCGGCGCCACCGGCGAGTTCTTCTCCGTGTACGCCAACGCCATCGTCGCCCAGGGCCGCGCCTTCACCGAACCCGAAAACCTTCACCACCGCGAGGTCGCGGTGATCGGGGCCGATATTGCCACCGGCCTTTACCCGGGCATGAATCCCATCGGCAAGCCGGTCAGCGTCGGCGGTCACGAATTCGAGGTGCTGGGGGTCTTCGAAAAGCCCAAGGGCGGCCTCGGTGGCCCCGATAACAGCGATCGCCGCGTCGTGATTCCTTACTGGACGTTCCACAAGTATTATCCCAACGCCAAATTCCACGGCATCCGCATCGAAGCTTCACCCGGCAAGCTCGAGGTTGCCATCGACGAGTCTCGCGTCGCCCTTCGCCGCAGCCGTCGCGTCATGTTCGACAAGCGCGACGACTTCGACTTTGCCACCTCGGAGTCCCTTATCCGCGACTTCCACAACATTGTCGGCATGGTCGCCCTGGCCATCATCGTCATCGCTTCCGTCGGCATGATGATCGGCGGTGTCGGGGTGATGAACATCATGCTGGTCAGCGTCACCGAGCGTACCCGCGAAATCGGCGTGCGCAAGGCCATGGGCGCGCGAAGGCGAGACATCATCTGGCAATTCCTCACCGAGGCCATGGTCATGGCGGCCACCGGCGGCGTCATCGGCATTCTCGTGGGCTACGCCATCAGCGGGGCCGTGAACTTCTTCGTGCCCACCCTGCCCACCTTTGTGCCAGCCTGGGCGGTCCTGTCCAGCTTCACCGTCGCCACCAGCGTCGGACTCTTTTTCGGCATGTATCCCGCGGTCAAGGCCGCCCGCATGGATCCCGTCGTTGCCTTGCGTCATGAATAGGACGGGTGCCGCTCTCCCCATGAACCGGCAACTTTCTCCACTGCCCTGTGTTCTCATGTAACAGGATGCGGGGTCGGAGTCTGTCCCGGCGCATTCAACCGTTCACGTTTCCGCATCGGCATGCAATCCGCCGCGTGCCGCAGATCGACAAGGGGCACCGATGACCAAAGCACGTACAGCGTTCGCCGTTGCAATTCTGCTCGCGATTGCGTTGCCTCTCACCATGGTCGCGCAAACCGAAGCGCCGCCTGCCCAGCCGCAGGGTCAGATGGGCGAGCACCACGACCACATGGGTCGCATGGGTGGGCCGCCTAGCCCGCAGCAGCACCTCGACCACCTCTCGCAAATGTTGAGCCTCACCGACGACCAGAAAGCCAAGATCAAACCCATCCTGGAAAACGAGTCCACGCAGGTGAAAAGCCTTTTCCAGGACACCTCGATGTCGCCGCAGGACCGCCACACCAAGATGCGCGGCATTCACGACACCACCATGAGCCAGGTCCGTCCTCTGCTCACCAGCGACCAGCAGGCGAAACTTGATTCCATGAAGCAGGGCATGGGCCACGGCAAAGGCATGGGCCACGACCACGTCATGGACCCCAAGGGCAAAGGCCAACAGCCGCCACCGCCACAGTAGTGGTAGAGACGCGGTGCAATTGCACCAGCGACGCGCTGCCCACGCGGCAATGCAACTAAGTTGAACTTGCAGGCCCCGGCGCCCTCGCCGGGGCTAAACTTTTGCGGGGAACTTAAGGCTTTGTCAAAACTTAATGTCATTCCGAGCGCGCAGTTCCTGAGCGAAAAGCCTTGTCATTCCGAGC
>DASWAR010000298.1:0-3195 GCA_036391015.1 Terriglobales bacterium | reverse complement strand
GAGAATGCGCCTTCGATTCGGGTATCGAACAGGCCGAAGCGTTTTCTGGCCGTACCGGAGATTTGCTCGGTGTGGGCGAGCTTGCCGTCAATGAGGACCGACAACTCCGCATTGCGCAAGTTGTGACGGCAAACAACATTCAAAGTGGCGGAGGGTCTGAATAAAACCGTGTAGAAAAAAATCCCGACCAGGACAATGGATGCGGTCAGCACGGCGAGCCGCAGCTTCCGGGGGATTCGCTGCAGCGCCCGGCTGTAATCCGCGCGGAGGCGAGCGGCCAAAAGGGTCCAGTGCGAATTGGAGGACTGCACGTCAATTTGCGGCATCGCTCGGCGATTGTATGACGAGCGGCCACATCGGTGGTGGTTACGAAGGTCCTGCGTCGAGCGTCAATACGCGCGCGGAAGCCCGAAGGTGCTTGGCGATGTGGAGCACCAGTGCTGCAATGCCTCTAATCCGCACTCAGTTGCTGTGCGGTGTTTTCCTTCGAAGCCGTGAAAATGTCGAAGATATAGTCGTGGGCCTGGAGGGCGATCTTGTCCAGCTTGCCGGCGTGGACGCGCCTGACGACCTCGTCACGCGAGAGATCGAAGACGGCGTCGAGAATCTGCGCGCGCTCCTGCTGATTCGCCTTGCCCAGTTCGAACAGCACGCGGGCGCTGTGCTGGATATAGCGCGGCGACAACAACTGGCACTTCAGCAGGTCCATGATCACGGGTGCCTTGGAACGGTCGAAGCGGCCGGGGTCGCCGCGGCGGTCGAGCTCGGCGAAAAATTCCGCCGTCCACTCATTGTGGTAGTTCCAGACTTTGTCGAACATCTCGCGGGTGAAGCGCGCGCCCGCCTTCACCGGCTCGGCATTGGCCGCCAGTTCGACGCCGTCTTCGGTGAGCGCCTGCCGCTTGAAATACCCGTCCCTGGTGATGACCGCCTGGCGATGCGCCACCGTCCACAGCCACGACACGTCAATGCGATAGGTGGCAAGGTCGTTCATGAAGCGCAGCTTGAGCTCGTAATCGTCGATCGCGGCGGCGAAGTTGCCGTTGAGGATCTGGAAGCCGTAATTGGCTGCCATGTAGAAGGCGTGCTGGATGTGCTCGATGGTGACGTCGCCTTGGGGCACGCCGTAAATGTCGTCCCAAAGTTTTTGCGTGAAAATTTTCTCCGGGGTATCGACAGCTTCTTTCGCGAGGACCAAGGGCGTGATCTTGCGCTGCGCGTTGATCAATCCCCGCGATTGCAGCAGCGAGCGCTCGCCATCGCTGAGACCGCTGGCGACCGTAGGCACGGGCTTTCCGTTCACGTCGGTGGTTTCTTGCGGCGCGTTGAGCCGAGCCTCGAGCTGCGCGATCGGAACGCGAAGCGGTTCATTTCCGGCGGCGACATACGCCGGTTCGGGGCTGGCGACCCAGCTCTGGCGATAGGCATCGTAGAGCTTCCCCTGCACTCGTCCGGCGATGATATCGTCCAGCGTCGGCTGCTGGTTTGACAAAGGCTTATCGGGCACAAACATCAGCCCGAGCAGGCGCTCGCGCAATTTGTCGATCACCATGGCTCGCAAAGCGAGCGGGTTGTAGCGTGAGCGGCCGTAGGGGTCGCTGGACTGATAGATCATGACCGCGGCCATGCCGCCGATGGGCGCAGCCTGCGTGAGCTCGCCATTCTTCATGCCAGCCATGAGCATCATGAGCGCGTTGTAGCGCTGGTAGGCGATCATGGTCGGCGAGGCCATGCCGACGGTCTGCGGGTCGGGGAAGACTCCCTTCGGATCGTCCTTCCACATTTCGATGATGCTGCCCAGGTAATCCCAGCGGCCGACGTTGGTGCCGAGCAGGCGGCGGCGCAAGACCCAAGCGATCGCCGGCAGAGTTCTGCCGGCATTTCCCTCTTCGTAGAGGACCTTGATTTTGAGGGTGCCGGCGGGAACGCCGATCAGGCCTTCGATCCGCGACAGCAGTTTTTCCAGCACGAATGCTTCGCGTGGCGTCTGCAGTTTCGGGATGTAGAAGTACACGCCGGAGCCCCCGCGCTTGAGGGCGTCGTAATTGTTGAAGGTCCAAAGGACGGTGACGGCGATCATGCCGGGCGAGGGGCTGCCGTCCACGTCGATATGATCCCAGCGGACGTGCATGCCGGGAGGCCGGTTGAAACGCGTCGGCCACTGCGCCGGCGGCTTCGCGATCTTGTAGCTGCGCTTCTTCCCTTTCTTTTCGACCTCGTAGGGGCGGTCATTCCAGCGGCCTTCGTGGATTTCCTTGGCGTTCTGCAGGGCGGCGTAGACGCCGATGGGCTGGTCCTCGGGCGTGCCGTCAGGGCGGAAGTGAGGCGGCGAGGCGTCTTCCCAATCCGGCATGTTCACCGGCGCGGGGCTGTTGAGGGCGTTGAAGGCCATGTCCAGCGGATGCCACGGACCGGTGAGTTCGAGTCCGGCATTGGTAAGCGGGTGCGCATCCGCCGGGATGGGCGCTTCATCGTTCAGCCGCCAGCGCCACTGGGTGTCGCGGCCGAGAAAATTGTCGATCATGCCCTGCACGATCTGGCGAAATGTCCACGGCTTGCCGGTAACGGGATCGTCGAAGCGGTCGTCCCACTTCGGCCAGCCATATTTCTGGCGCACCGGCGCGGGAGAGTGGAGAAGCTCGCGGCGCGCGGTGAGGACGGCGGCGATGTCGGGGCGCAGCTCGCGAGTGAGGGTGGTGATGGTCTGTTCGACATTGACGTCGCGGCCGTTCAACTTTTTGTCGCCGAACAGGTCGGGGAAATTTTGCAATACGTCCCGCTGGACCATGGACTCAAACCTCCTCAGATTTTCCTAGGAGCGCGCTGGGCACGCAGGGAAGGATAGCGCAATCTTACAGATGCGCCACGGGCGCGCGCAGACAGAAATAATATCGTAACGACTCCCGAGCCGCGAGACGCGACGTCCAATGCCACAACATGCCGTTGCTCGTGAGAAAGGGACTTGTTGCCAGCCTCTAAGGCGTAATTCCACTTGACCATGGATTATTGTCAGGATAGTAATTGAGCGATGCTGGGACGCACTCAAGGTGTCATTGCAATAGGCGTAGCCTGTGTTCTGATGGTGATCCTGATATCGCCAACAGTGCCATCGCCTCCGACCACGACGCTCACCAAGCACACGCTGAATCCGCCAAACGTCGTCCACGTGGCAGGCATTCTGTGGGCCGCGGCCGC
>DASWAR010000297.1:0-15483 GCA_036391015.1 Terriglobales bacterium | reverse complement strand
AAAACCGTTCAGAAAATCGAACGCCAGCGCAAACAGAACGGTGACACCGACCAGTAGGAGTGACGAGTTCACCAGCCTTGCTTTCCTCGTGGGTTGGAATTGACTTGGGTGCGGATCAGGCGCTCTTCAGGACGACGGCTTCCAGCACGTTGGCGGCGTCCTCGGCCTTGTCGGTAGCCATTTCGAGCACCTCGAACAGTTCTTTCATCTTAATCAGCTCAATCGGATCCTTTTCGTTTTCAAACAAGTTGGCGATGGCCTGGCGGCACACGCTGTCGGCCTCGTCTTCCAAACGGTTAATCTCGACGCAGTGTTCCAGCACGTGTTTGTTCTTCTCCAGCAGTGAGACCGCCTTGGTCAGCTCCTCGCTTTGGCGGACGATCAACCCGGCCAGTTCAGCGGCCGGACTGGTCGCGCGGCGGATTTTATAGAGCACCAGGCGCTGTCCGGCGGCATTGACGAAATCGAGCACGTCATCCAGCGACGATGCCAGGCGATGGATGTCCTCGCGATCGAACGGGGTGATAAACGTCTGGTTCAGCTTGGTCATGACCGCATGGGTCATGTCGTCGCCGCGGTGCTCGATCTCCTTGATGCGCTGCACCCCGGCTTCCACGTTCTCGAAAGTCTGCAGGATCTGGTGCAGCACGCGCGCGCCCTCGGTGACGTTACTCGCCATGTTTTCAAAAATTTCGAAAAACTTGGTTTCGCGGGGAATGAGGCGAACCATCTCGGCTCCTTGGCCACTTTCCCGGGCACGAACAGATGGGCCCGTCTGCTGGATGGAAACCAATCAATATCTCACGCGGTGTGGAGCAGGTCAAACGACCCGCAGGTAAGGAACTCAGGAATTGTCGCGCCGCAAATTCTGCGTGGGTGCACCCGGCGCGCGGTGACTCTACGTCTTGAACAGGGTAAAAAACCACCCGACGGTCAGGATGATCAGCACCAGGGTGGTCGCCCACGCCACGGCATTGAAAAAATGCGAATTGACGTACTTCCCCATGAGTTCGCGCTTGTTGATCAGCAGCACCATGAACACCAGCACGAACGGCAGCGCGATGCCGTTCAGCACCTGCGAAAACAGGATCACCTTGATGTAGGGCAAATTCGGGACCAGGATAATTCCCGCCCCGGCCACGATCAGCACCGTGTAGAGCCAGTAGAACACCGGCGCCTCGCGAAACTTCTTCCCTACTCCCGACTCGAAGCCCAGGCCTTCACAAACCGAATATGCCGTCGAGATCGGCAAGATGGATGCGGCAAACAGCGAGGCATTAAACAATCCGGCGGCGAACAGCAGGTAAGCGTACTGGCCGGCCAGCGGGCGTAGCGCAACGGCTGCTTCCGCCGCGGTTTGAATATCGCGATGGCCGCTGACAAATAGCGTCGCCGCGCAGGCCACGATAATGAACCAGGCCACGATGTCGGTGAAAAAGCAGCCGAGGATCACGTCCAGACGCGAGGCGGCGTACTGCCGCGCCGTGACGCCCTTCTCCACGATCGAAGCTTGCAAGTAGAACTGCATCCAGGGAGCAATCGTAGTGCCCACTACTCCAATCGTCGCGTACAGGTAGGACGATTCGCGCCACTCATGACGCGGCGGCGGCGTCACCGTGCTCACCACCGCCTTCACCCAGTCCGGACCTGCCAGCACGCCGGAAATGATGTAAGCGATGTAGAAGAAGGAAGCGATCAGAAAGATTTTCTCGACGCCTTTGTACGTTCCCTTCACCACGATCAGCCACACAAACGCGGCGCACAGTGGAACGCTGACGTACTTGGATACGTGGAACAGCTCCAGGCTGCTGGCGATGCCGGCGAATTCACTGAGGATGTTGCCGAAGTTGATGACGATCAGCGCCAGCATCATGAAAAACGTGATGCGAAAACCGAACTCCTCGCGGATCAGGTCGCTGAGCCCCTTGCCTGTCACCGCGCCCATGCGCGACGCCATCTCCTGCACCACGATGAGCGCGATCGTGGTGGGGATCATGGTCCACAGCAGCGAATAGCCGAACTGCGCCCCGGCCTGCGAGTAGGTGAGGATTCCCCCGGCGTCGTTGTCCACGTTCGCCGTGATGAATCCCGGACCGACTACCGCCAGGAAGATAAGGATCCGGATTCGCTGCCGCTTCGCCCATCGTTTCATTGGTCGTGCCAGAACTTCCAGACCGACGGCGCGAACAGAATAAATGCCGTGCTTGAATTCCGTCACCCACAATCCTTCGCCGGCGCATCCAACCGAGTACCGGGAGGAGAATTCTGTGCGCAAAACCACCAAGACCGCAGTTCTGATTGCCATCGCCGTCATCCTCGTTGGCCTGCCCGCTTATGCTCAGAAGAATGAGCTGGCCATCGGCGCCGGCGGGTATTTTCCCGTCAATCTCTCCGGAGTCGGCAATGCCGTCGCCATCGAGGGCAGCTTCGCCCATCGCATCGCCTCCGTACCGCTGCTGTCGGCCTACATCGAACTGCCGGTGGTCGGGACACTGAATTCGAGCGTGAATACCTTTGGGCTGACCTCCTCGGCCAGCTATTCGGCGCTGTTCGTCGCGCCCGGGTTGCGGGTGAAGTTTGCGCCCGGATTTTTCGTTTCGCCATGGCTGGCGGCGGGCGGAGGACTGGCGCACTTCAGCGGCAATTCCGGCCTCCGCCTGCTCAGCGGTACCGACACCACCAACACCGGCGTGTTTGACTTCGGCGGCGGCCTGGACATGAAAATCGCCCCGTATCTCAGCCTGCGCGGCTCGGTCCGCGACTTCTACTCCGGCGGGCCCGGCTTTAACCTCGCCACCTTCAACCAGCGCCAGCACAATGTCGTGGCCACAGCGGGTCTGGTGTTCCGGTTTTAGTTCGTCGGTATTTCAGTTCGTCAGTATGTCAGTTGGTCAGTACGTCAGTAGAGGTTTGTCATTCCGAGCGCAGCGAGGAATCTGCTGTTGTTTTCTGGTCTATCGAGAAACAACAGGGAGAAAGGAACTGAAATACTGACTAACTGACATCCTGAGAAACTTACAAACTGCCCACGAGACATCCACCGCTCGCCCCGGTAGAATTACGCCAGTGAAGCCGAACATCCGACTGATCGCCATCGACATTGATGGCACCCTGCTCGATCCCCAGTTCCAGGTCTCCGATGCCAACCTCGCGGCGCTGCGGCGCGCACACCAGGCCGGTGTCGAGATCCTGCTGGTCACCGGACGCCGGCACATCTTTGCCATGCCGATCGCCGGGGCGCTGGGCTTCGACCTGTGGCTCATCAGCTCCAATGGCGCGGTCATCAAGTCCACTCGCGGCGAGCATTTCTTCACCGACAAGCTGCCGGCAACAACCGCGCGCAAGCTGCTCCGCCACATGGAAGAATTCCGCGGTAATGCGGTGTTGACGTTCGAACGCGAAGGCCGCGGCGCGCTGGTGTTGGAGCGGACCGACGAACTGCACGGCTCCATCAGCCGCTGGATGGAGAAGAACGAAGCCTACATCGAGCGCGTGACGCCGCTGGAGGCCGCCCTGGTCACCGATCCCATCCAGGCGATGTTCTGCGGCACGGTGGCGCGCATGCAGCAGGCGCAGGCACGGCTCGCCACGGCCGGTATGGCCAACGAGATCACAGTTCTGAAAACCGAGTATGTCGCCCGCGATCTCACCATCGTGGACATCCTCAATTACGGCTGTTCCAAGGGTCATGCCTTGGAGCGTTGGGCCCGCCACCGGGGTATCGTTCGTAACCTAGTCATGGCCATTGGTGATAACTACAATGATGTAGAAATGCTTGAGTTTGCCGGCGTCCCGGTTATCATGGGCAACGCCTGCCCGGAATTGAAGCAGCATGGCTGGATAGAGACCGCAGGCAACGACCAGAGCGGCGTGGCGGCGGCGGTCGAGCAAGCATTGGGCATGGCTGAGGCAGCGATCAAGACAGAATGAAGAGATTGGCGTACATATTCATTTGCATGGTGGCGTTGACGGCGGCCGCTGTGGCCGCCGCGCCCACCGAGCCGCTTCCTGCCGCGACTGCTGCCACACCCGGCATGGTATATGTCGCCGCACTACGCAACGGCTTCAGCATGCGCTTCGACCATCGGCGCTTGGTCGAGGACACCTCGCGCCTGTACACCACCGCTGACGAGAACAGCTACATTGATGTCCCCACCGCCGAGATCAATTCGCTGTCGCAGGAGCAACTGCCTCCGCCTCCGCCGCAAGTTGCCGCAGCCCTGCCCGCCGCTGCGGTGGACATGAAATCGGTAGTTGCCACCGCCAGCGACAAGCACCTGGTGGACGCTGACCTGATTGACAGCGTCATTCGCGCCGAGAGCGGCTTCAATCCCAAGGCGGTATCGCCCAAGGGTGCGCGCGGCCTGATGCAGCTTATGCCCGGCACCGCGGCGAAACTCGGAGTGCAGAATTCCTTCGATGCCCAGGCCAACGTGGATGGCGGCACGCGCTACCTGCGCGAGTTGCTGGCGCGCTACAACAATGATCTTGCCAAGGCTCTGGCCGCCTACAATGCCGGCCCGCAAAGGGTGGAGCAGTACCACGGCGTTCCTCCCTATCGCGAGACCCGCGCCTACGTTTCCAACGTGATTCGCGATTTCAACCGCAAGAAGCTGGCCGCACGCAAGTCTCAGGCGAAGAAATCCGTCCCGCCAAAATCTGCCCGCGCCGCCGCCAAACCAGCCGTAAACCTCGTTCCGGGCTCCTGACTCGCATCCAACCCGCGAAGGCTGCATTGACCCATTGGTGCGCGTGCGTTTAAGTTGAATGTTCGGTTCGCGGTGCGGATGAACAGAAAGCATATCCTCACGACCGCCATTGTGGTTGCTGTCCTCGGAGTGCTCATCTACTTCCAGGTACAGCACTGGCGCGCCTTCGACTGGGCCCGCTTCCGCGCCGAGACCGGCGGCATCAGCAAGCTTCACATTCTGTCCGCTGTCGTTCTAATCTATGTCACCTACCTGCTGCGCGCCCTGCGCTGGAAGGTGTTTCTAAAGCCGATTTGCAAGTCGCGCATCAGCCGCCTGCTGGGCCCTACAATTATCGGCTTCACCGGACTGGCGCTGCTGGGCCGCCCCGGAGAATTCGTCCGCCCTTACCTGATCGCGAAAAAGGAAAGCGTCTCGCTCTCGTCGCAGATCGGCGTCTGGACGGTGGAGCGCATCTTCGACATCGGCGCCTTCGCCGTGCTGATGACGGTGAATGTTTTCGTGCCCGGAAGCATTCAGACCAACCCCTACATCGGGAAATTCCGCGAAGCCGCGGTGGTGCTCCTCGGCCTGGTCCTGGCCATGTCCGGGTTGTGCTATTTGATCCGCACCCGCGGGCCGGCGGTCGCCGCCTTTCTCCACCGCAAGGTCAGCCCCATTTCGCGCAAGCTGGCGGAGCACCTGGAGGAAAAAACACGCGCTTTCGGCATCGGTCTGAACACCATCCACGACCGGCTTTCGTTTCTTCAGGTCACCGCGCTCTCCCTGGCCATCTGGTTCACCATCGCGCTTGCCTACCGCGAGGTTTGTCACGCCTATCCGCCGGAACCCGGTCGGCGCGAGGCCCGAATCACCGGGCAAAGGCCGGAGCCGCGGTCGGTGGACGTGGAGACCGCGCAGTTGGCGGGCAATTCGCTGCTCGCCGGCCAGCCGCTGGATGAAACCACGGTTGCCGACCTGCGCAGCGCTCTGGAACCCAAGGGCTATCGCATCGAACGTCACGATGAACCCCGCGAACACGGCTTCTGGCTTTACAAGGGCAAGCACCGCGAAAGGCGAATCGGCGACCGGCCGCACCTTTCCGATCTCGACATCGGCCATACCCTGCTGCTGATGGGCTTCAGCATGGTGGGATCCATCGTGCAGTTGCCCGCCGTCGGCGGTGGCAGCCAGCTTGCCGTGATCAGCGCTTTGCAAGTTATCTACGGCATTCCGCCCGAACTCGCGGTCAGTTGCGGCATCCTGCTCTGGATCGTGACTTTCATGGCCGTCATTCCCGTCGGCCTGGTGCTGGCCCGCCGCGAGCACCTGTCCTTGCGCAAGCTCTCGCACGAAGCCCACGAGGAAGAAGCGCTGGAGCACGCCCAATCGCACCTCGAAGCGTGACCTAATCGCTAGTCGCCGGTCGCCAGCTGCCAGGCGGCAGGCGAAAGACCGAACGGCTGCCGCCTGGCGACTGCCGACTGGCGACTGCCTTGATACAATCTCTTGCGATCCGGAAAGTAGACTACCCAAGATGAAGTGTCCCTTCTGCGCGTTTGAAAACGACCGCGTGGTGGATTCGCGGGAGAGCAAGGAAGGCGAGAGCATCCGCCGCCGCCGCGAGTGCCTGAAGTGCAACAAGCGCTTTACCACCTACGAGCGCATCGACGAAATTCCCTACATGGTGGTCAAGAAGGACGGCCGGCGGGAGAAATTCGACCGCCAGAAAGTCCTCAACGGCCTGCTGCGCGCCTGCGAGAAGCGGCCCGTCTCCATCGGCAAGCTGGAAGAGATCGTCAACGAGGCCGAGGACTTCGTCATCAACTCGCCGGAGCGCGAGCGCAAGACCAGCGAGATCGGCGAGTTGATCATGAACCGCCTGCGCCGCCACGACAAAGTCGCCTACGTCCGCTTCGCCTCCGTCTACCTTGATTTTAAGGACGTGCAGGAGTTCATGTTGGAGTTGAAGGATCTGCTGAAAGCGAAAGATGCGGCAGGACCTGCGAAGGTTAAGACGTCAGGGACAAAGACCCAGTAAGACGTCGAGCGTCGCCCTGTGCAACTAGTGACAAGGTGTTCTCAACAGTTACGCGGAACACTGACTGAGCATCGGTTACGGGCGCAACGTGCCATTACGAAGCGCGGCTTCCTTATCGCAATGTTCCTGCTCAGCGGAACATGCCAAGCATGTAGGCGATGAGGAGAATCAACAATATTGTCCCCAGTCCCATGCCAGCCCCGCCGCCGGGACCCCAGCGGGTATGGCCGTAGTACCCTCCACCGAGGCCAAAAACCAACACCAGAACGATGATGAGTATCAGCATTGTCGTTCTTCCTTTCTTCCATCTTCTGAACGTTCGCTTGCGGCCCGGTGGACCGAACTTATTTGTCGTTCGATGCCAGCATGCCCCGCACTGCCCGGCGCACGTCTTCGCGGCTTGCCAGTTCGGGTCGTCTGGCAGTGTGGTGTCCGCCCTTGTAGGAATGGGCGAATGGTTTGAGTGCGGCCACGTGGGTGGGATCCTGCGCGGTCTTGCCGGAGTCCTCACGAGAGGTCCCGGCCGGGCCTCCGCGATAGGCCTTTCGCGCTAGGTTTTTCGCGTTCGCAGTTGCGAAGAGCTGCTTTGTTTTCGACAACAGCTTCTTCGAACGCTGGACTGTTTCTGCTTCGTTCGCGTTCGTTCGCGCAGCGATCTCTCTTCTTTCGCCTGTGTCTGGCATGGATTGATTATCTGTGTTTGCGGAGGTTCCGTCTGTGCGGTTATGACCACACGGGAACAATTGCTGGTGTGGAGAAGGCGAACCCTCCCGCTCTCCGTGCCTGTCTCGGCGACACACGACAGTCGTCGTGGTTATTCGGGCGGCCGCCGGTGGTCCGGCTTTAGGGCTCTGACGATGGCCATCACGATGGCAGTAACGACGGCAGTCGCTCCGACCAGCACCAGGGACACTGCAAAGAAACCTCCGCCACTCCCAAGGGAATGGAGGAAGAGAGCTAATCCGAGGATGAGCAAACCAGCGCCGATTGCGGCAATGAGCTTCAAGGTACGCTTCTCGCGGGCATTCCGAGCGGATTCCTTCGCGACTATCGCGGCGACAGTGTAACGCAGGACCTCCGCGAAGGTGCCGATCACTGCTGAGAAATCTCTTCTCACCAGTTGCCGTCCCTGAACGGGAACGACTGATCCCATCGCTCTCACGCTGCTAAACTCTGCTGGGTCGAACCGCTGAACCGGCGCATCAAGATAAGGTGACACGCATGTCAACCACCCACACAGTCACCCTCATTCCCGGCGATGGCATTGGCCCCGAGATTACCGCGGCCACCGTCCGCATCCTCGAGGCTACCGGGGTGAAGTTTCAGTGGGAGCGCCAGGAGGCCGGCGCCGAGGCCTACGAGAAATACCACGAGTATCTTCCCCAGGACTTGATCGACTCCTTCGAGCGCACCCATGTCGCGCTGAAAGGCCCGATCACCACGCCCATCGGTGGCGGGTTTTCCAGCATCAACGTCGCCCTGCGCAAACGCTTCGAGCTGTACGCGAACTTTCGTCCCATTCGCAATCTGCCGCACATCCCCACGCGATACCCCGACGTGGACCTGATCATTATTCGCGAGAACACCGAGGGCCTCTACTCCGGCATCGAGCACGAAGTTGTGCCCGGCGTGGTAGAGAGCCTGAAGATCATCACCGAGAAGGCGTCCACGCGCATCGCCCGCTTCGCCTTCGAGTACGCGCGCAAGAACAAGCGCAAGCGCATCCACTGCATTCACAAAGCCAACATCATGAAGCTCTCCGACGGGCTGTTCCTGCGCTGCACGCGCAACATCGCCCGCGAGTACCCGGAGATCACCTACGGCGAGCACATCGTGGACAACACCTGCATGCAACTGGTCACTAATCCGTACCAGTACGACATGCTGGTGCTGGAAAATTTTTACGGCGACATCATCAGCGACCTTTGCGCCGCCTTTGTCGGTGGCCTGGGCGTGGTCCCGGGCGCCAATTTCGGTGAGGGCCGCGCCATCTTCGAGGCCGTACACGGCTCCGCCCCCGACATCGCCGGGCGCGGCATCGCCAATCCCACCGCGCTGCTCCGCTCCGGGTTGCTCATGCTGCGTTATCTGAACGAACATGAGGCTTCCACGCGCGTCCGCAACGCGCTGGAGAAGGTTTACCGCGACAGGTCCAAGCGCACCCGCGATGTCGGCGGCACCGCCAGCACCTCCGAGTTCGCCGATGCGGTCATCGAGGCGATGGCGGCCGAGCCCGAATCCGCTGCGCCCGAGCCCGTTGCCAAGGAAGCCTGAAAACAAGTTTCAGTTTCGGTTTCGGTTTTCAGCTTGATCGGAACGGGCTCAAACTCCGCCGAAACTGAAACTGAAACTGAAACTCCTCCGAACAAAACTGTCGTCGCCCAAGAACCACGCCCAGCGCGGCTTTCCGAGCACTATTTCACGCCGCATGGTTTGACGAGCAGGCGAGGTTTTGAATATCATCGCTGGCGCATTGTGGGGTGTTCCTTCGGTGGCCTGGACAAACCGTCGCACGGGTGTAGTCCTGTTTCAACTTGGCGGCCCGGACTCGCCTGAGGCCATCGAGCCGTTTCTCTATAACCTGTTTTGCGATCCCGACATCATCGATTTCCCCCTGGCCCGGATCGGACGCAAGGCGCTGGCCAAGCTGATTTCCGTCACTCGCGCCCGCAAAGTCGCGCACCATTACCAGGCAATCGGCGGGTGCTCGCCGATCCGGCGCAACACCGAGCGCCAGGCGCGCGCGCTGGAAAAGCGGCTGTGCGCCGAAGGCCAGGACGCGCGCTGTTTTGTCGCCATGCGCTATTGGCACCCGTTCACCGAGGAGGCCGTCGCCGCGCTCGATGCATCGCAGTGCGACCAAATCGTGCTGCTGCCGCTGTACCCGCAATACTCGAAAACCACCACCGGCAGCAGCCTCAACGAGTGGAACCGCAAATTTTCCGCAACCGGACGGCAGGTCTCCTGCATCCATGACTTCTATCGCAACAGTTTGTATATTGACTCCGTCACCGAGCGCATTGAGGACGCCCTTGCCCGCTTTCCCGATCCCGACGACGTGGTGCTGGTGTTCAGCGCGCACAGCGTCCCGGTGTCGGCCATCGAGCAGGGCGATCCCTACCAGCGCCAGATCGAGGAAACGGTTGCGCTGGTCAAGCGGCGCGGCGGATGGCTCAATTGCCACCGCCTCTGTTATCAAAGCAAGGTCGGCGCCAGCAAGTGGCTGCAACCGTCGTTGCGCTCGACCATCCGCGAACTGGGCGCGTCCGGCATCAAGGACATCTGCGTAGTGCCGATTTCCTTTGTTTCGGACCACGTTGAAACGCTGGGCGAGATTGATCACGAAGTCCGTGAGTTGGCGGCGCGGGCCGGCATCACGCGCTTCGAGATGACGGCGGGCCTGAACGATTCACCGGTGTTCATCGGCGCGCTCGCTCAACTGGTGACCGCCTGCGTGCAGCCGGGCTTGAGGAAGGAACCTGCCTTTGCCACGTCGGCAATGCGGGTCGCGGCAAAGGGGTAAGAAAGAATGGCTGATGAGGGATCCAAGGCTGTGGCCGGCGGCGAACTGGGCCGGCTTCCGGGGTGGCCGCGCAAGCCGCTGAACAACTCCGTGATCGCGGCCGAACAGGCGTATCGCAAGCGCTCCGGACTGCCGCTGATCTCCGACGCAGATGTCGCAGCGCTGACGGCCGGCGAGCCCATGTCGTTTGAGCGCGGCGACGCTCCCGCCGCTCCTGCCGCTGCTCCTACTCCAGCCGCTGCCGCTCCCGCTGCAATGGCCGCCGCCGTCGCGCCCGCAGCCGCCGCAGCTTCCACCGCTCCCAGCCCCGCCGCCGCCGAACTGATGAAGGGCGGCTTCAAGTGGAGCAAGTCATCCATTGCCGCCGAGCAGGCGCGCCGCAAACGCAATAATCTTCCGCTGCTCACCGATAATGACGCCGCCCTGCTGCTGGGCGAAGTTCCGCCGGCAGCCGAGCCTGCCGCTCCGGCCTCCGCCGCTGCTGATGCCGCCGCCGCCGTCGCGCCCGCGGCTCCAGCCGCGGCCAGACCCGCTCCCGCCATGCCGATCGTCTCCCAAGTGGCGCGTACCGGATCAGCCGTAAAGTACGTCGGCACGCCCGCGGTCGGCACATCGAAAGCCGCCGCCGCCGGTGGCATCAGCAGCGGAGGCCGCATCGGCACGGAAATTGATTCCAAGCGCCGCCGCCTGGTCTGGACCGGTGTGGCGGCCTTCCTGGCGACGTGGTTGCTGGCTTTCTTTCGCTTCTTTCTGCCGCGGACGCTGTTCGAGCCGAGCACGGTTTTTAAAATCGGATATCCCTCCGACTTCGGCCTCGGCGTGGACACCAAGTTCCAGCAGAAATACCGCATCTGGGTTGACCGCGCCCCCGGCCGCTTGTTCGTGATCTACGCCAAATGCACGCACCTGGGCTGCACGCCCGACTGGAAGCCCAGCGAGAACAAGTTCAAGTGCCCCTGCCACGGCAGCGGCTATGACAGTGAAGGCGTGAATTTTGAAGGCCCGGCGCCCCGCCCCATGGACCGCGCGCACGTCGAGATCGCTCCTGACGGCCAGGTCCTGGTGGACGTCAGCCGCTTGTATCAATGGCCCAAGGGGCAGGCCAGCCGCTTTGATGATCCGGGAGCATTTCTCTCGGTGTAGTGAAGCAGGTTTTAGGTTTTAGGTATTAGGCTTTGGGCCGGCAAAGGTTTTTGTTGAGAAAGTATTTTGTATGTGCTCGAGACCAAAGCGCGCGCAGCGCGCGACAGAACGTAGACCACGGCGTAAGCCGTGGGTTGGCGAATAAGAAGAAGTTCCAAGCCCGCTTCAGCGGGCGGCAGAAGAAGTTGGGGTGTTTTAGAGGGCTTTATGGCCGATGATGATTTGAAGGTCACAGGCGGAAACGGAGCCAAGGGCGCTTCCGGTAACGGCGCCTCCGGCGACGGAGGTCCCGAGGCGCCGAAAAACGGGAAAAAAGGCATCGCGGTGATCGTGAAGGAAGAGGTGGAAGCCTTCCGCACCGAGATGCCGGGCAAGGTCAAGGAGCAGATCGAGAGCGTCAAGGACCCGACCAAGACGCAGGTCTTCACCTCGATCTTCCGCCACAAGCACGACGAGACGCCGCGCAACCGCGCCCTCGGCGTGCTCTCCAACGTCTTCCTCCACCTGCATCCGGCCAAGATCAACCGCGACGCCGTGCGCTATCCCTACACCTGGGGCATGGGCGGGATCACGTTTTACCTGTTCATCGTCCTCACCTTCACCGGCGTGCTGCTGATGTTCTACTACCACCCGACCAAGGTGCAGGCCTTCCGCGACGTGCTCTACCTGGAGCACGATGTCCCCTTCGGCAAGATCCTGCGCAACATGCATCGCTGGGCGGCGCACCTGATGGTGATCGCCGTCGAGCTCCACATGTTCCGCGTGTTTCTCACCGGCAGCTACAAAAAGCCGCGCGAGTTCAACTGGAACGTGGGCGTGATCCTGCTGGTGTTGACGCTGCTGCTTTCCTTCACCGGCTACCTGCTGCCGGACGATCAGCTCGGATTCTGGGCGGTCACCGTGGGCACCAACATGGCGCGCGCCACGCCGATCCTCGGACATGAAGGCCCGTTCGGCCCGCAGTTAGGAATGACGCCGTATAACGACGTCCGCTTCGGGCTGTTAGGCGGCTCCATCGTGGACGCCAACGCACTGCTGCGCGCTTATATCTGGCATTGCATCGCGATTCCGATCATCGCCTCAGTATTCATGATCGTGCACTTCTGGCGGGTGCGGAAGGACGGCGGCATTTCCGGCCCGGCGCCGGTGATGCTCACCTCCGAAGCCGACAAGCCGCGCAGAGCACAGTCGGCGGCAGGAGCATAGACAAATAGTTTCAGTTTCAGTTTCAGCAAAGCGGGAAAGTCAGAAGCTAACGAACTGAAACCGAAACTGAAACTGAAACTTGGATTTACTTATGAACTGGCATCAGCTCTGGACGATCGCGACCACGCCCGACAACATCCCCATCACGGCGCTGCTGCCGCTGGTGCTGTTCTATTTGTGGCTGGCCTTCCGTCAGGCCAGGGGCAACGACCAGCTTATCGAGCAACTGGAAGCCGATCCCGCGCTCGCCAAGACGCACCATCGCAAGACCTGGCCGTTCCATCCCGGATGGCAGAAGGAAGTCCACGTCTGGCCGTTTCTACTGCGCATGGAATTCCTAGCGGCCATCATCGTCACCGCCATCCTGATGGTCTGGTCCATCACCATGAACGCGCCGCTGGAGGAGCCCGCCAATCCCAACCTGACGATGAATCCTGCCAAGGCGCCGTGGTACTTCCTCGGCTTGCAGGAAATGCTGGTGTACTTCGATCCCTGGATCGCCGGCGTGGTGATGCCGACGCTCATCATCATCGGCCTGATGGTGATTCCCTACATTGATACCAACCCGCTGGGCAGCGGCTACTACACCATCAAGCAGCGCAAATTCTCCATCGCAACGTTTTGTTTCGGTTTTCTGATTCTCTGGGTCTCGATGATCATCATCGGCACCTTCATTCGCGGTCCGGGATGGCAGTGGTTCTGGCCGGGCCAGACCTGGGACCACAACCGATTAATTTACGAGGTGAACCGCGACTTGCCTGACCTGTTCGGCATCACCTCGAATCTGGGCAAGGGAATTTTCGGCGCGATTGTCGTGGGCGGCTATTTCGCGGTCGGCGGCTTTGTGATGACCGCGCTGTTCCGCCGAAAAATGCCCAAGGACTGGCGCCGCATGAGCCTGCTCCAGTACCAGTTGATGATGTTTCTCATGCTCACCATGGTCGCGCTGCCCATCAAGATGCTGCTGCGCCTGAGCTTGCATATCAAGTACGTGTGGATTACGCCCTGGTTCAACGTGTGAGAGTCGACGGCCGACGGTCGATGGTCGATGGCCGAAGAATCGGAGCCCCGCAGGGGCGACAGTTCATAGCCCGGGACGTAAGTCCCGGGTAGCGGTGCGCACGAGATTTCAGAGTCCCGTAGGCACGGTACGGGCCCGCCTTTACTTGTAGGAGGAGAAGGGTGCCAGAAGGTCAAATTCCCGAGCAAGACCCTATCACCACCAAGTCGTACGCCCTGCACTACACCATCGCCATCGTGGTGCTGACCGGGACGCTGTTGTGGGCGATGTGGGACGAGGCCTACGGCCAGCGTCCGTGGAAGCGCTACCAGCGCGCCTTTCAGGAACGCTACACCGCCTTCCTGAAGCAGGCGCGTTCGCAATCCTCCGACGCCGAAAAGGACCTGCAGAACAACCCCGACTTCCGCGCCCTCGACGACGCCTACCAGTCCGCCTACAAATCCGCGCAACCGAAAATTAAGGAAATCAACCAACAGCTCGCCAACAAGTCCGCTGAAATTCTCGCCGTCCAGAGCGTCTTTACCGACAAGCGCGCCTACGTCAACGCCCTTACTTACGAAATCGAAACTACCGACAGCGCCAGCTCCAAGGCATCCCAGCAGAAGGACCTGGACAAGTACAAGGCACAGCAATTCGAAGTTCAGTATCCCGACGGCACGCGCAAGAAATATAACTTCCAGCAACTCGAGGAAACCTACAACGAGCTGAAGAACGAAAAAGGCCGGCTCGGCGGTGAACTCGGCGACCTGCTCAAGCCCATCAACGAAGCCAAACTCGCTCGCGACACCTGGATCAAGGAGCACATGGTGTCGCTGACGCCCGACGCGCTTCGCGGCCTGCAGAACAAGACCGCCGAATGGGATCCGCAGATCGTGCAGATCAACGTCGCCGAAGCCAATATCGTGGACCGCTGCGAGTCCTGCCACATGGGCACGCGCGAACCGGTGCGCCTGACCGCCGCGTTGATGACGCCCAAGGGCCGCAAGAGTCCCGACGACTACGCCCTCGCCTCCACCAGCCATCCCGAGCCTGACCTGCTCAAGGTCCACGATCCCGACAAGTTCGGCTGCTCGCCCTGCCACCAGGGCAACGGCCGCGCCACCACCAGCATTGAAAAGGCGCACGGCAACTACGAGCACTGGCTGTGGCCAATGTTCCGCAAGCAGAACGTCGAGGCCGGTTGCCAGACCTGCCACCAGGCCGACATGTTCATCCAGACCGGCTCGGTCGGCCAGACGATCAGCGAAGGCAAGTTCCTCTTCCGCCAGCGCGGCTGCAACGGCTGCCACCGCTACGAAGGCTACGACCGCGAGCCCGAAGAACTGCTCAACATCGGCCAGCAGATCAAGCAGATGGAACAGCAGCAGCGCGACAACCTGCGCGAAGCTTCCATCTCCATGAAGCAGGCTGACCAGGCCGAATCCAACGAGGAAGCCAACCGACTTAACCAGCGCGCCGAGTCCATGCGCGTCGAGAACAGCAAGATCGCCGGCCGCATCGAGCAACTCGATCTGCGCTCCTCCTCGCTGCTGCGCGACCTGAAGAAGATCGGCCCCGATCTCAAGGAAGTGCGCGAAAAACTCAACAAGAACTGGGTGCCGGTCTGGCTGAACAAGCCCACCGACTTCCGCCCCCGCACCAAGATGCCGAATTTCCGCCTCAATGATGGCCAGGTCAAGACGATCTCGGCCTACCTGTGGCAGACCGCACTCAACGATCCGCTCCCCCGGCAGCAAACCGGCAGCGCAACGCGCGGCAAGGAGCTTTTTGAAACCCGCGGCTGCCTTGGCTGCCACTCCATCGGCGAAGGCAGCAATCGGATTGGCGGCGACTTTGCCGCTAACCTCTCGCGCCTCGGCGA
>DASWAR010000296.1:0-8737 GCA_036391015.1 Terriglobales bacterium | reverse complement strand
ACCGGTCAAAGTCAAAACCACAAGCTCCACACGCCGATGTGGTAACCCGGACCACAAGAACGGGGGAAAGCGCACCTGCCGGATTTGTCAAACTTCTACTGCCTCCCCGGCAGAGCCGGGGGGTCTCCCGTTCGTACTAGCACGCATGGCGCAAGAAACGCAAACAGGATTAGTCGGAGTTTCCTGAGGCGACGGGTGGGTGACGTGAGTCGTGATTCATCATCCATGCGATGGCATTGCGCTCAAAACAGAAGCGTCCCACCAATTAGACTGATACGCAAGATAACTGTCGAGAACAGCCCTCTCACCACCGACCCCGAAGGTTAGCTTCCGAAATACTCCGAGCGGAAGCTACGGCTTGGCGTTCTGGTGAATGTCCACCGTGCTCCAGGTCTTGTCGGCGGCGTGGCAGACAGACTCCAGCGGACAATCCACGCACTTGGGCGAGCGCGCGGCGCACAGCTTGCGCCCGTGCCAGATCACCTGGTGGGAGAAACTGGTCCAGCGCTGGCGCGGGATGATGCGCACCAGATCCTGCTCGATCTTGTTGGGATCGGTGTTGGTGGTCAGTTCCAGGCGCCGCGAGATGCGGTACACGTGGGTGTCAACCACCACGCCTTCGTTTTTGTGGAACCATGTGCCGAGCAGGACGTTGGCCGTCTTGCGCGCCACGCCCGGCAGGGCGAGCAACTGCTCCATCTCCGACGGTACTTCGCCGCCGAAATCGCCGACAATCATTTTCGCCGCGCCGACCACTGATTTCGCTTTGTTGCGGAAGAAGCCGGTGGAGCGAATGTCGGGTTCCAGTTGCTCCGGCTTCAAGGCGGCGACCGCCTGCACCGTGGGATATTTGCAAAACAGTTCGGGCGTGGTCTTGTTGACGCGTTCGTCGGTGCATTGCGCCGAGAGGATGGTCGCCACCAGCAGCTCCCAGGCGTTGTTGTGGTGGAGCGCGCAGGTGGCGTTGGGATAGGTAGTATCAAGCCGCTGCAGGATTTCCTGCACGCGCTCCGGCGCCAGCGGATCATACGGCACCCCAGCACGCGCAACAGCGGCGCGTGCCGGAGACACCGCAGAAGACTTCGGCGACTTCGCATTCACGGTCTTCGCCGCACGCTTGGCCTTGGCTTCTGATTTCACCGGAGGCTTGAAGCGCGAGGGGCGCGATGATTTCTGAATTGGCAGGGCACCGCGCACCGGGGCTCGGCGGCCCTCCTGGCGTCCGCTCTTGGACGGCTGTCGGGGAATGATGCCGCGTGCCATCATCCCAACTGCTCCAGCATCTGGTCGGTGTCGCACTGGATGCCGGTGAACACCGGCGTGTCCTGCTGGATATAGGGTGCGTTCTCGGTTTCGCGCAGGCGCATTTTCAGGTCCACAATGTCGGCGGGGTGATCGCTCTCGAAGACAAGCACGAATTCCTGGTCGTCAATGCCGAAGGAGTAAAGCGTGTTCATGCGCACGCGGGGAAAGTCGGCGATGACGTCAATGTACTCGTTGACAATCCGCTGGCGGTCCTCAAACGCCAGTTGGTACCAGACGCGCGTCTTGATGAAGGGCAGCACCGAGGCGTAGCGATAGCCGCCGGACTTGATGGTGTGTTCGTCGGCGCGCCCGTGGCCGATCTTGTACTGCGAGTGGCGGGTCATGGCGAGGTAGGAGTGCGGCGTTTCCAGGTAGGCACCCAGGCGCGTGCGCATGAGTTCGGCATGCATCTGCTGCAGACATTCCAGGGAGTAGCAGATGCGCCACAACATCATGTCGACGTCGGCGCGCAGGCCGGAGAGCGAATAGGTGAGCGCGGTCATCTGCTCGCTCTGCCGCCATTTGCCGAGGACCGAGGCGAACTCGCGGCGGTGCTCCGCCTTTTCCGCCGCCGGCAGCCGCCGCCATTCCGGCTGGACCTTGTAAAAGGTAAAGCTGACCACCTGGCGGCGCGGGTCCGGCGGGTCGCGGTGCGTGAGTTCGGGCATAAAACGTCCTCGTGTCTGCCGGCCGGAAATATTAACAGTCACCCCGCCGACGCGCAAAAGAGGTGCGTGTCGGGGACCCCGACGCAGATGCGCGCGGGCGGGCGCGCACATCTCCGGGAGTAGATTACGTGCCTCACGAGTAGAATGGATGCCAGCAGCAGGATGCAAGTTTGTTTACGGGAGTTGAGGATGGCATCTTTCATCAGAGGCGAGGCCCGCCTAAAATCCATGCCCACTGAGCTTTTTCCTGTACCGCTGACCCTGGAGGGTGCCAGTGTGCTGCACCAGGTGGCACGCTTCCGCTGGCCGGAGTGGCGGAAGCTGACGCCTGCGGAGCGCTCCAGGATCGCCGCCGAAGCCACGGCCGTCCTGCAAAGGCTGGAGCCGCAACAGAGTGCGCTCTATTCGGTGCTGGGACACAAGGGCGACCTGATGCTGGTCCACTTTCGAAAAAGCTTCGACGAGCTGAAACAGATTGAGCTGGAACTAGGGCGCACGGCGCTGGCGGAATACCTGGAGATTACGAAGTCGTACCTGTCGGTGGTGGAGTTGGGGCTGTACGAGTCGTCGGTGAAGCTCTATCGCACGCTGCGCGAACGCGGCGTGGAACCGCACTCGGCGGAGTGGAACAAGGAAATTGCGGAAGCCATGGAGCGCCAGAAAGAAGCGATGGAGCCGCGCCTGTGGCCGGAGATTCCCGCCGCGCGCTACGTTTGCTTTTATCCCATGGACCGCCGCCGCGGCGAGGAGAAGAACTGGTACACGCTGCCCATCGAAGAGCGCCAGCGGCAGATGGACGAGCACGGCAAGATTGGTCGGCGCTATGCGGGAACGGTACGCCAGATCATCACCGGGTCCATCGGATTTGACGACTGGGAATGGGGCGTTGACCTGTTCGCCGACGATCCGCTGGTGTTCAAGAAATTGATTTACGAGATGCGCTTCGATGAGGTCAGCGCGGTGTATGCGCTGTTTGGGCAGTTCATGGTCGGAGTGCGCGTTCCGGCGGCGGCGCTGGGTGGGCTGCTGGAGGGGAAGCTGCCGGAAAAACAGTAATCGGTGCTCGGTTATCGGTCGTCGGTAACCGACGAAGCGACTTGTTGGCAGTTCAATCGCTGCTGTAATCTGGCAACACCATGGCGGTGAAATCCATCCAGCTCGGGCAAGTGTGGCGCAACGACCAGACGACGCAGAATTTCCTGGTCACCAAGGTTTACACCGAAGTGTTCACGCAGTGGGCGATCCTGCGCATTGCCGACTCGACCGCCGCCAGCACCGACACGGTGCGCGTCAAGGTGCTGAAGAGCAACGAGGGCGCAAGCCTTCCGGGTTACACATTCACGCAGGACTCGCAGGATTTTTAGTGCGCCGATCGTTTCCAGTCCGTGCAGCGTTCCCTCAGGGGCTAAAGCCCGATTGTGAAAGTGCCCGATCGGCACGGCTAAAGCCGTGCCCTTCCCGAAGACTGTTTGTCTGATTTTGCTACCTGCTGAATGATTGCCGATATCATCGCGGCGCTGAGCGCCTTCATCATTTCCGTCATCTCGCGGCTGGGATATCCCGGCATCGTGCTGCTGATGGCGATCGAATCCGCCTGCATACCGCTGCCGTCGGAAGTGATCATGCCGTTCTCCGGCGCGCTGACCATTCCGGCGATTGCCGTGCAGTATGGCCGCGAGCCCTTCGCGCTGCTGCTGGTGGCGGTGTTCGGCGCGCTGGGCTGCAACGTGGGATCGGTGATCGCCTACGAGATCGGCTACTACGGCGGACGTCCGCTGGTGGAGAAATACGGCGCCTACATCCTGTTGAGCAAGCAGGAACTGGACTGGGCGGATCGCTTCTTTCACCGCTATGGAAGCAGCGCGGTGTTTATCAGCCGGCTGCTGCCGGTGGTGCGCACCTTCATCGCGTTGCCGGCGGGGATCGCGCGCATGCCACGGCTGCGCTTCCACGTGTACACCTTCGTGGGCTCGTTTCCCTGGTGCCTGATGCTGGCCTATGTCGGCCGCGTGCTGGGCGAGAAATGGGAAACCGACCCGCGGCTCAAGACCTGGTTCCACCGCTTCGACGCTGTGATCCTGGCAGTGATCGTCGCGGGCGCGGCGTGGTTCGTGTGGTCGCGCTGGCAGCACCGCATCCGCGCCGCAGGAACCCAGGGGTCTTGACGCAGAGGACGCGGAGGACGCAGAGGATTTCTTTTCTGCTAGTCCGTCCTGGTTTTTCTTTGATCTTCTTCCTCCGCGTCCTCTGTGTCCTCTGCGACAAATCCCAGGTTAGTCTTTCGGTTTCTCCGGTGCTTGCGGCGCAGAGGGTGATGGTTTCTCCGGTGGTGGCGGCGCGGATTGCGGCGCCTGGATGTTCCAGATGGAGCGCGAAATTTTCCAATCACCATCCGGTTGGCGGCGGAGCACCTGCATGACATTTCGCAGCGCCGCCGACTCGCGTTTCTCGCCCTCCTGCCTGGCGCGGATGTTGACCGTTCCCCACTCGAACGCGAAATCGCCGACCACCTGCACCTCCTGCCAGTTTTCCTCGTAGGCGAGCATGTCCCAGTTGGCAAGCTGACCGCGGATTTCTCCCAGGTACTTGCGGACGGCGTCCTGTCCGACCAGCGGCGCGCGCCCGGGCACGAGGTAAACGACATCGTCGGTCCGCAGGGCAAGGAGCTTTTCGGTATCGAGCGCCATGTTGGCCTCGATATCGCGGCGCTGCAGTTCGGCGATGGCCTTCTGATCTTGTTCGGGTGGGTGCTGGGCGGATTGCGCCGGCGGGCGCGGGCGGCGCGGCTGTTGCGCGGACGCGACGGCAACCAGCGCGACGACCATCAAGGCGACAAAGGCGAGACGCATGATCAGGCTCCGACATGGGCGAGTATACGCGGAGCCAGCGCTTGCCACCCCGGTGTGACTCGGGTCACAGCGCGATGTGCGGCAGCCGCAATACTCTAGGATGCAACAACGGGAGCAGGCAGTGGCACCTGAGGTCCAGCAGTCCGGCGTCTTCGTCCTGGCGATCTTTCTAGCCGTGCTGGCAGAACGCGGCTGGCAATGGTTGCGGCGGCGAGCGGCGCGGCAGTGGCCGCTGGCGGAAGGCCGCGTGGAACGCGCCGAGTGGCGCCAGCCCAATACCGGCACCAACCGCTATTTCGTGGCCGACCTGGCATATTCCTATGTCGTCGGCGGGCGATACTACGCGGGATATTACCGGCGGTCGTTTTCCGACGCGGAGTCGGCGGCGGGGTTTGTGCGGTCGGTGAAGGATTGCAGGGTGCAGGTGCGATACAAGCGCGGGGAGAGCGGGACGTCACTGTTGCTGGAGGAAAACCTGGCGGAAGCCGTCGGCGCGGCGGCTGAGATCGCGTCCTGACAGCTTGTTCAAAGACTCGGCTTGAAGCGTGTCTTGGTTGTAACTACTGCACTGCTCGCGCCAGATCAGCCGCGTTGCCGGCAAAGAATGCGACGTTGTGAAATGCTTCTTTGGCGATGGCTTCAGCCACGCTGCGCACGGCTTGCTGATCATCCCCGAAAACGATGATGCGCGTATTGTGGTCGTCCATGGGCAGGGTGCCATCGTTTTTTGCCTGCTGCATGGCGGCGTTGTCTTTTCCGCCCTTGGTGATTTCGACGCCAATCCGCTTCGCGCCAGGTACGGGAGCTTTGGCGATATTTTCCGCCGCGCGGGTGTCCAGCCACACGGCGCTGTGGTCTTTCTGCATGACGTACCGGACGCCCTCCGGCTCGATCTGAGTAACGCCTCCCAGAGCGCGCCACACCGGGATGCCAAGCTGGTAGCGCCTCACGTTGGTGAACCCTGCGGCGAGCAAGTCTTCACTGACGCGCTTGCTCTTCCCGCAGAACGGACCGTTGCAGTACAGCACCACCGGCTTGGCCTTGTTGCCGCCCAACAAACGGCTGATTTCGGCAACATCGGAAACGTAGAGCGCCTTTGACGTACCAGGCTTTTGCGCTACGTTGACCGCGCCGGGAATGTGGCTGGTGGCGAACTCCATCGCGGGTCTGGCGTCAAATACGGTCGCGCTTTTCTCGGCCAGAATGCGGCGCAGCTCTTCCGTCGAGATCTCCGGCGTCTTTGCGCTGCTCTCTCCCAGTGTCGCCGCATGGATATTCGACGCCGACTGTGCCTGCATGGTGCCGACCTGCAGGAGTACTAGTAGAAGTGCAAGGGCTGAGCAAGTACGCGTTGTCATCGAGTTCCCCTCATCGCATCTCTTGTCCGCAGATGATAAGCGAAAAAACGCGTTTCCCGGGGATGGATTCATGGTTTTCGTAACCGGCGCCTCGATGTCTGGAACCGGCTCCTCAATCAAAAAAACTGCTAAGTCAGCCCGACTTTTCGGAGCACAAGTTTTTCGTAGACTTTCCAGGGCAGCAGGTTGCGCAGCCACCAGCGCAGGAAAGCGTCGCGGCCGATCATGTAGCGCAGGCGCGGGTCGGGATCGTCGGCGATGCGGGCGATGAGGTCGGCGACGCGTTGCGGGTCGGCCTTGGGTATAGTCACGGCCCATTCCTTGAGGCGGCGTCCGCGCTCCTGGTTGGGCGACGCGCCGGCAACGAGCACTTCATTGAGGCGCGCGTTGCGGTCCCAGATATCGGTCTTGAAGGCGCCGGGTTCGACCAGCACGACCTTGATGCCGAGCGCATGGGTTTCCAGGCGCAGGGTTTCGCTCCAACCCTCAAGCGCAAATTTCGATGCCGAGTAGCTGGCGATGCCGGGCGAGCCCATGCGGCCGCTTTCCGAGGAAACCATGATGATGTGCCCGGAACGTTGCGCGCGCATGGCGGGCAGCACGGCCTGAGTGATGGCTACGTGGCCGAAGAAATTGGTGTCCATCTGCTGGCGGAGTTCGGCGAGGCGGATGTCCTCGGCGAATCCGGCGAAGGCGAAGCCGGCATTGTTCACCAGCACGTCAATGCGCGAGTGGTCTCGCAGGACTTGGTTGATGACGCGGGGGATGGCGTCAAAGCCGGAGATGTCGAGGGCGCGGACGTCGAAGCGATCGGTGACGCCGGCGTTTTTCGCGGCATCGTCCAACAGCGAGCAGCGGCTGAGGTCGCGCATGGTGGCGACGACGCGATAGCCGCGGCGGGCGAGCGTGACGGCGGTGAGCAGGCCGATGCCGCTGGAGGAGCCGGTGATGAGGGCGATTTTTTCCGGTGTGGGCAGTGCGGGCTCCCCTGTTTCAGTCGTCCCTACGGGACTTGGATTGTGTTCAGGCCCTGAACCCGGCACTGAAGTGCCGGGCTATTTTCATGCGTGCCTGCGGCACTGCTTTTCCGGGCTAAAGGCCGACGCTTCCACCGAGCAGACGCGAGGGCGCGTCGTAGTTCGCGTCGTCCCTACCGGACTCCGGCGTTCTAGTTCTAACTCTCCCAGGGCTAACGCCCTGGGCTACCAGCGTCTGCACACGCGAGGGTGCCCTTCGGCGCCGCTGAGGGCAGGCCGTGTGCTAGATGCGCGTGTGCCTGCGCCGGCGCGTCCTCGTTCAGGATGACATCACGTATAGTTACGGGGCTGCGCGGTACTGATCTAGATCAGCACCGGCTGCGCAAGTGTAATTGCAAAAGCGGACGCGATACGAGAAGATAAATAGTTTTGAATTCATTCTGATTTGCGGAAGTGATGATGGCGACAAGCAAGAAGCAGGCGAGCAAGAGAACAGCGGCACCATCCGAGCGAACGAGCAAACCGCCGAGCAAGCCCGCGGCGCGCGCGGCTACGAGCGCGATTGCGCCGGCGGAAGGGAAGCTGGGGGTAATGATTCCGGGCATGGGCGCGGTGGCGACCACGTTCGTGGCCGGGGTGCAGGCAGTGCGCAGGGGACTGGCGCACCCGATCGGGTCGCTGACCCAGATGGGCACCATCCGCCTGGGCAAGCGCACCGAGGGCCGCTCGCCGAGCATCAACGAATTCGTGCCGCTGGCCGGCATCAACGACCTGGTGTTCACCGGCTGGGACCCGTTCGAGGACGACATGTACGTGGCGGCGCGCAAGGCAGGCGTGCTGGAAAAAGAACTGCTCGACAACATCAAGCCGTTTCTCTCGCAGATCAAGCCGCGCCCGGCGGTGTTTGACCGCAATTACGTCAAGCGGCTGGACGGCCCCAACGTCAAGAAGGGCAAAACGAAGATGGACCTCGCCGAGCAGGTGAGGGACGACATCCGCGATTTCAAGAAGAGTTCCGGCGCATCGCGGCTGATCATGATCTGGTGCGGCTCGACAGAAACCTTTCTGCAGCCGACGGCGGTGCACCAGACGGTGAAGTCGTTCGAACAGGCGATGGCGAAAAACGATGAGAACATCGCGCCTTCGATGATCTATGCCTATGCGGCGCTGTCGGAGGGAGTGCCCTACGCCAACGGGGCGCCCAACCTGACGGTCGACATCCCGGCGATGCACGAGTTGTCGCGGCGCAACGAAGCGCCCATCTGCGGCAAGGATTACAAGACCGGACAAACGCTGCTGAAGACGATCCTGGCGCCCGGCTTCAAGGCGCGCATGATCGGGCTGAGCGGATGGTTCTCCACCAACATTCTGGGCAACCGCGACGGCGAGGTGCTGGACGATCCCGGCTCGTTCAAGACCAAGGAAGAATCGAAGCTGTCGGTGCTGGAGCACATCCTGCAGCCGGAGCTGTATCCGCAGCTTTACGGCAACATCTGCCATAAGGTGAGGATCAATTACTACCCGCCGCGCGGCGACAACAAGGAAGGCTGGGACAACATTGATATCTTCGGATGGCTCGG
>DASWAR010000295.1:0-7456 GCA_036391015.1 Terriglobales bacterium | reverse complement strand
GTGCGCTTTCCTCCGTTCTTGTGGTCCGGGTTACCACATCGGCGTGTGGAGCTTGTGGTTTTGACTTTGACCGGTTGCGATCAGGCCCCTTTGAGGGGCCAGCAACCGCAAAAGCCTCCGGCTCTGCCGGAGGATCGTTACCTAATCGGATTTGGCGGGCGGGAAACACAGGGGCTAAAGCCCCCGACTTGAACTCACCGCAAGTCGCGGGCCTGAAGGCCCGCGCTTCCACGGTGCGGCCAGCTTTCCGGTATGCGTGAGAAAGCGTTGCTCGGTTGACCTCCTGTCAAGCCGGAAGCGTCTTCGTGCCGTCCCTACGGGACTCGGGATATCTTGGGGCGGCGTACCCGGCACTGACGTACCGGGCTATCCTGTGCCGCCCTTGCGGGCTGGGGTCGCGGTGATCCTGAGGGCAGGAGCGACGCGCACAAGGGAATGTCAACAGAGCCAGATAGCTTTCAGGCACTGACCAACTGAAATACTGAGAAACTGAAAAACTAGTGAACTGCCTTCTGCTCAGCCGGAGACCTGGCGAACAGTATCTCGGCCACCAGCAGCAGCGCTCCAATCACGATGGCGCTGTCGGCAACGTTGAAGGCCGGCCAGTGATAGCTGCCGAGGTAAAAGTCCAAGAAGTCCACGACGTGGCCGGTAAGCAGGCGGTCCCAAAGATTCCCCACGGCGCCGCCCAGGATGAGTGCCAGCCCGACGCCGGTGGTCGTCATGCTGTGGCTGTTCTTCCAGAGCAGCGCGGAAACCACGGCCAGCGCCAGAAGGGAAAAGAGAATCAGGATCGCGACCTTCCATTCCGACGATGACTCGGCAAACAGCCCGAAGGCCGCGCCGCTGTTCTGCACATGCGTCAGACGGAAGAAGCCGGGCAGAACGGAAATACTGTCGTGGAGGTTGATGCTGCCGGCCACCAGCCATTTGCTCATCCGGTCCAACACGATCACCAGGATGGCAATCAGGAAGTGGTACTTCCGCATGGCGTGGGACACGTTGCTGGTTCTAGCGTCCATGAGCTCCCGTTTCGATCTCCTTCAGGGCCGCGCTGCAGCGTTCGCAGACCGTGGGATAGCTGGAATCACTGCCCACCTGGAGGGAGTAATTCCAGCAGCGCTCACATTTTTGGCCGGGAGCCTTGCGGATTTCAACACTAATCCCGCTGCCGCTGCCGTTTCCCGAAGGCGCTGCTTCTAATTGGACGCTGGAAACGATGAACAAGTAGCGCAATTCCTTTTGGTGGCGCTGCACTAACCCGAGCAGCGACTCGGGCACGCTCAGCCGGACTTCGGCCTCCAGAGCGGAACCGATCAGCTTCTGGTTGCGGGCCGCTTCCAGCGCCTTCAGCACCTCGTCGCGAACGCGAGACAAGTCCTGCCATTCCGCCTGCAGCGCCAGCGTTTCCTTGCTGGCGAAGGAGAAGCCCTCGCCGGGGATGCTCTCGGGCTTGGGGAAAATGGCGAGATGGACGCTGGGCTCGCGGTTCTGCAGCTTGGGCAGGAATCCCCAGACCTCTTCGGCGGTAAAGCTCATGAGGGGCGCCAGCAGCCGCACCAGGGCCTCTCCGATGCGCCAGATGACGGTCTGTGCGGAGCGCCGGGCGCGCGAGTTGGGCGCGTAGGTGTAGAGGCGGTCTTTGAGCACGTCGAAAAATGTCTTGCTGAGCGCGTCCACGCAAAATTCGTTTACGTCCTGGAAGACGCGATGGAAGAGGAAGGCGTCGTACCAGCTCAGCACCCGCTGCGAGATCTCCGCCGTCTGCGTCAGCGCCACGCGGTCGAGAAACTCCATGGCGGCAAAGGGGACGGCATCGCGTTCGGGGTCGAAATCGTAGAGGTTGCTGACAATGTATCGGAAGGTGTTGCGGATCTTGCGGTAGGTCTCGGCGATACGCTGCATCAGGGTCTCGTCGGAGCGCACGTCGTCGCGGAAGTCCACCGAGGCGACCCACAGGCGCACGATCTCGGCGCCCATGCGGTTGGCGATATCCACCGGGTCGACGTCGTTGCCGAGCGACTTGTGCATGGCGCGGCCCTGCATGTCGAGTGTCCACCCAATCGTTCCGACGGTCTTGTAGGGCGCCGAATTGCGCGCGCCGATGGAGCACAGCAGGGAAGAGTGGAACCAGCCGCGGTATTGGTCGCCGCCTTCGATGTACATGTCGGACGGCCACGGCAGATCGGGCTCGCTGGACTCGACCGCCAGGTAGCTGGATCCGGATTCGAACCACACGTCGACGATGTCCATTTCCTTGCGGAACTGCGTGCCGCCGCACTTGGCGCACCTGGTTCCGGCGGGGACAATCTCTTCCGGTTTCAACCTGTACCACGCATCCGAACCTTCGCGCCGGAACAGTTCCACGATGGTGCGCTGCACTTCCGGCGCGCGCAGGTATTCGTCGCAGCCTTCGCAGAAGATGATGGCGATGGGCACGCCCCACACCCGCTGGCGCGAGATGCACCAGTCGGGCCGGGTGGCAATCATGTTGTAGATGCGCTCTTCGCCCCAGGCCGGATCCCAGCGCACTTTCTTGATCTCTTCCAGCGCACGCGAGCGCAACGTACCGCCGCCGATCTTCGCCTCCATGGAGATGAACCACTGCTCCGTCGCCCGGAAGATCACGGGATGGTGGCAGCGCCAGCAGTGCGGATAGGAGTGCTCGATCTTTTCCAAGTGCATCAGCACGCCGCGGCTCTTGAGCAACTCGACGATGGAATCGTTCGCCTTGAAAACGGTCTTGCCCTCGTACTCCGGCAAGCCATGGCGCAGGCGTCCGGACTCGTCCACGTTGCAGGTCTGGTCGAGGTTGTATTTCTGCCCGGTGTAGAAGTCGTCGGCGCCGTGCGAGGGAGCGGTATGCACCGCGCCCGTGCCTTCTTCCATGTGCACGTACTCGGCGTTGACGCCCAGGATCGAGCGCTCGAGGAAGGGATGCGCGTAGGTGGTGCGTTCCAGCATGCGACCGGGGAAGCGGGCGGCCGGGTTGCGCTGCAGCCCGCATTTTTCCGCCGTGCTCTGCGCCAGTTTGTCGGCCACGATGTACAACTCGCCGCCCGATTCCAGCGCGACGTACTCCTCATCGGGATGAAACGCCACCGCCATGGAGGCGGGCAGCGTCCACGGGGTGGTGGTCCAGATGATGGTGGAAACTTTCTTGCCCGCAAGCGCCGCATCAACCTTCGCCGGATCGCTCATCATCCGATACTTCACCCAGATGGACGGGCTAACGTGGTTTTTGTACTCGACCTCAGCCTCGGCCAGCGCCGTTTCGTCGTGAATGCACCAATAGACGGGACGAAGTCCCTTGTACACGGCGTCCTGGTCAATGAACTTGAACAACGTGTCAATGACCACTGCCTCGTACTCGGGGGTCATGGTGGAGTAGGGGCGCTCCCAGCGGCCGAACACGCCGAGGCGCTTGAACTGCTGGCGCTGCAGGTCGAGATATTTTTCGGCGTATTCGCGGCACGCCTGGCGCACCTGGAGCGGGTCCATCTCCAACTTCTTGCGCCCCAGCGCCTCATCCACCTTGATCTCGATGGGCAGTCCGTGGCAGTCCCAGCCCGGCAGATACGGGGAATCGAAGCCGGCCATGGTCTTGGACTTCACGATGAAGTCCTTCACCGTCTTGTTGAGCGCGGTACCGAGGTGGATGGGCCCGTTGGAGTACGGAGGCCCGTCGTGCAGGACGTACATGGGCGCGCCGCGACGCGCCTGCCGGATGAGGTCACAAATCCGCATCTGCTCCCAGCGGGCGAGCATTTTGGGCTCGTTCTGAGGCAGGTTGGCCTTCATCGAAAACTCGGTTTTCGGCAGGTTTAGCGTGGCTTTCAGTTCTTGCGGCACTCCGTTCTCGTCTCCACGATCAGGGATATCGATTCATTATAGCGACTACATCAATGACTCAGCTTCGAATCGGGTGATCTGGCGATCGGGTGATCGGGTGGCCTGCATCGAAAACTTCAACTTTCAATCACCCGATCATCCGATCATCCGGTCACCAGAAGTACATGTCCCCCCAGTACCTCCGTGATTATTGTCACTCACCATGTAAATCTTTCGTATTACGGCTACCGTACCGCGACTCCTGAAGCAGGGCCGTGTTAGCTTAAGTGCACAGGGATTTGGGGCCGGAACTCACTTCGTAACCTGGCATCAAATGTGCTCATCCTCCTGGTAGATGAAGCATCAAATCAGGAGCAAACGGGCCACAGGAATTGAACCCGGGACGACACGAACTATGGCACAAGAGAATTTGACTCCATCGGGTAACCAGGTTCGGGGGCAGGAAATACCCGAGTTGAACCTGCTGCTTCCCACCGATCAATTCGACCTGTCGCTGTGGCAGTCGCTGCGGCGGCAAATTAACGACTGGCGCCATCCCGAGAAGCTTCCGCCGCTGCACCTGACATCCAAGCCTGTCCCGGTGCGCGAGATCTGGGGTGCGTACAACTACAAGAAGCGCGGCGCGGTGGGCTCCACCTTGCTACACGTGCTGGCGATCGGCGGGATCATTGCAGTCTCGCTGGCCGGCGCCAAGGTGGTGAAGGCAGTGAAGCAGGAGACGGTCACCCTGGTTGCTCCCGACATCTCGCAGTACATGCCGCTGTCCTCGAAAAAGCACGACACCATCGGCGGTGGCGGTGGCGGCGGTGATCGCGACAAACTGCCCGCTCCCAAGGGAAAGCTGCCCAAGTTCGCCATGGAACAGTTCACGCCCCCGGCGATGGTGATCCGCAACGACCATCCCAAGCTGCCGATGGAACCCACGGTTGTGGTGCCTCCGCAAGTGAAGATGGCGCAGTTGGCGCTGCCCAATTTCGGCGATCCCAAGTCCGCTGTGCCGAACGGTCCGCCCTCCAACGGCACCGGGTCGGGCGGAGGGATCGGTTCAGGATCGGGCGGCGGCGTTGGCTCTGGTGAAGGACCGGGCGTCGGTCCCGGCCGCGGCGGAGGCATTGGCGGCGGTTTGTTCAGGGTCGGCGGCGGCGTATCCGCTCCGCGCGCCCTCTCCACGCCCGATCCCGAGTACTCGGAAGAAGCCCGCAAGGCCAAGTATCAGGGCACCGTGGTGCTGTGGCTGATCGTGGACCAGTACGGTCGTCCGCAGCAGTTGAAGGTGGCGCGCTCGCTCGGCATGGGGCTGGACCAGAAAGCGATCGAGGCGGTGCGGCAATGGAAGTTCGAGCCGGCGATGAAGGACGGGCGCGCGGTGGCGGTGCAGATCAACGTCGAAGTAAACTTCAGGCTCTACTAGAGAAATTCGCTGTAGCGAATACAAATAAAAGGGAGAAGCGACCCGGCTTCTCCCTATTGCTTTCCGCGAATCGTGGCGCCTTTTACAACGTCCCTAGGAACGCTACTAGGTCCTTCTTCTGCTGCCTGCTCAGCGTCAGCCCAAATCGCTGGACGTAGAAGTCCACCACATCGTCGAGCGTCGCGGCCGATCCGTTGTGGAAGTACGGCGCCCGTGCCGCCAGTGCGCGCAGAATGGGACCTTTCGTTTTGCCGATGTCGGCGCACTTGCCAGTGATCAACGCCCGCGCCGGATCGGTGGTCTGGATCGGTTTACCGCCCGCGTTACACTGGATCGTGTACACCGGCAGCCCCTTGGTATCCAGCGCCGGCACTGCGGGAAAGTCCGTCACCCCGATATTGATCGCCAGCGCGACCGAATGATTGCCGACATTCGGCGCGTCGTGGCAGCTGGTGCAGTTCCCGATAAACGACGCCGGCACCCCGGGCTTGTCGTTTAGCCCGGCGACACCTGAGATCGTAATCGGCAGTGTATTGAACAGCGCCTCGCCGCGGGCCACCGATGCTCTGGCCTCGCTGCGATCGTTGTCGTCATCATGGGAGCCTCTCAGCTTCGTCCATTTTTCGTAAAGCGTGAAGACCACCGGGTTGAACGCCGCGCCGGTCGGATCGGCGCCGAGCACGTCGTTGATGCCAACGTAGAATTCCTGTTGCGACAGCGGCAGTGGTCCACCCTTGGCGCCGTCGTCGTTGAGGTCGCCGGCCCGGTTGTCCCGCACCTGTGCCGTGAAGCTCGCCATCTGGAAGTCCGCAATGGACTGCAGTTGTGCATCGGTGGGCGGTTGTGCGCCCTGCGCATGCCCGAGCGTCGCGTCCATCGCCTGGTGCTTCAGGTCGTCGTTCAGCGACTTGCCCGCGAGGCTCTCGCGCCCGTCCCACATGACCGTGGTCAGGAACGAGACATTGGTGGCGGGCGGCGGACGCCGGAACATCGCCAGTTGGCTCGCGGTCGTTTCTGGACACCCGTGCGGATCAGCCACCGCCGTGACCTCGAAGTCGGCGTTGTCCGGCACCGGCAGGGAGACACGAATCAGGCCCTTCTTCAGCAGCATGCTGTAGGCTGCTTTTCGGGCATGAACCGTGGAGACGTCCGCGCTCGGGCAGTTGGCGCCATCCACCGTCCGGAAGATTGGGTCCAAACCTCCACTGACCTCAAAACGCGTCTGGATGTGGGGCGGTGTTACCGACCAGGCATCGCTCGGCTGGTGGCAGCTGACACAGGACCGGCCGTTCGTCCCCAAGCTTTGAAAAAACGGATTGGAAATGTCGAATCCACCGGTAGTGCTCAAGGTCTGCAGCAAACCCGTCGGGTCGGGAAACGTTGCCAGGTTCGGCGTGCGGCTGCTGCCGACCAGGCTGAGAGTTAAACCGGCCGACAACATGAACATTGTGACCGCCGGAATTAAGGCCTTCTTAATCCGGCTGACCAATTTTTCTTGCATGCGACGACGTTGCATTTTGCGCACTCCCTTTGCATTCCTGACTGAGCAAGATTGCCGTGCCGTTCAGCGTGCCTCAACAGCGCACAAGGACATGGCTTGAAGGTTCGCTCTGCCGCTCACTGTCGGAGGAGGACAGCTACCCCACATGCGCGCGATAATGCTCGCGCTGGGGTGGTGGTGACAATAGCGGAAGCCTGTAGGCCGCCTTAATTTTTATGTATCGCTAAGCGACAGAAAACAATCGAATTGGTGAGCCTGGTGTAAAATTTCATCCCTTCCTCACAAAGGGTAGTATGTCGTCCGGTCCGGTACGGATCCTGGAAACAGTCAGGTTCGGCGAGGATTTTGAGCTCGACCAGCGTGCCTGCGAACTGCGCCGCAGCGGTCGTGTGCTCAAGCTGGAGCGCATCCCGACGGAGCTTCTGCTGCTCCTGGTCGAGCAACGGGATAGCATCGTCACCCGCGAGCAGATTGTCGAGCGAATCTGGGGTCCCGGGGTCTTCCTCGACACCGATAACAGCATCAACACTGCGGTCCGCAAAATCCGGCAGGTCCTGAAGGACAATCCCGAGAGGCCGCGGTTCATCCAAACCGTGACCGGGAAGGGATACCGCTTCGTTGCGCCGGTAAGCGAAGCTCCGGCCGAGCCACAAATTCCCGCCACCGAGCCAGAAACAGCTGTCGCGGTAACG
>DASWAR010000294.1:0-4732 GCA_036391015.1 Terriglobales bacterium | reverse complement strand
CCAGTCGCGAGTCCCGAGTTGCGCGTTGGCTACGAATGCGCTTTCGGTATGTCTCCGGCACAGACAAATCCAGAACTACGGACTAGAGTTCCGGTTCCTTGGCTCGGGACTCGCAACTCGCGACCGCTACACCTTTTGCAGCGTCGCTTCCATCGCGGCCTTCAGCATTTTCTGGGCGTTGCTTTTGGGATCGCCTGACCCGAACACCGCGCTGCCTGCCACCAGCACCTCTGCCCCGGAACGTACTACCTGCTGCACGGTGTCGAGCGCAACTCCGCCGTCTACTTCGATGCGGAAGCTCAGGTTGCGCTCCGCCCGCAGCGCTGCCAGGCGCGCAATCTTGTTCAGCGACGCTGGAATGAATTTTTGACCACCGAATCCCGGGTTCACCGACATCACTAATACGAAATCGACGATGTCGAGCACCTCGGCCAGGCTCGCGACCGGCGTGGCGGGATTGATCACCACCCCGGCGCGGCAGCCGTGCGACTTGATCAGTTCCAGGGTGCGGTTCAGGTGGACGCACTCTTCCTGGTGCACGGAAATCCAGTCCGCCCCCGAATCCGCGAACGACGGAATGAACTGGTCGGGATTCTCGATCATCAGGTGACAATCCAGCGGCAAGTCGGTCACCTTGCGCAGCGATTTCACCACCGGCGTTCCGATGGTGATATTGGGCACGAAGTGGCCGTCCATCACATCCACGTGCAGCAAGGACGCGCCGCCCTCGGCCGCCGCCTGCACCTGTTCCGCGAGCCGGGCAAAATCGGCCGACAATATCGAAGGCGCTAGCTCGATCACCCCACACCCGCCTTTCAGAAAAACAGCGAAAGTTTACTACAGTCCCGCGCGGGCCGGGCCACTTCGATCGGAACTGGACACTCGAAACCAGAAGCTGGAAACTAGGGGCCGTGGCTTTAGTCGAAGTCCGCAATCTGAGCAAGACGTTTCCGCTCGGCGAATCCATCTGGGGTGGAAGCGCCCAGGGCGAAGTGCGCGCGGTGGACGACGTCTCGCTGGACATTCGCCGCGGCGAGACGCTGGGGCTGGTCGGCGAATCGGGCAGCGGCAAGAGCACGCTGGGCCGATTGATCCTGCGGCTGATTGAGCCAACCTCGGGAAGCGTGCGCTTCGACGAGCGCGTGGATGTGTTGTCGGCGAGCGCAGCCGGGATGCGGCGGCTGCGGCGCGACATGCAGATCATCTTCCAGGACCCGTTCGGCTCGCTCGACCCGCGGATGAAAGTGAAGGACGTTTTGGCCGAGCCCGCGGTCATCCACCGCGCCCAGGCCGGCCGCAACCAACCCGCGCCCCTCACGCCCGCCGAACTGCTGCGCGCCGTCGGCATGGATGAGTCGGCGCTCGGTCGTTTTCCTCACGAGTTCAGCGGCGGCCAGCGACAAAGGATCGGGATCGCGCGGGCGCTGGCGCTGCGGCCGCGGTTCATCGTCGCCGACGAACCGGTGTCGGCGCTCGACGTCAGCGTGGGCGCGCAGATCATCAACCTGATGGCACAACTGCAGCGCGAATTCGGCCTCACCTACCTGTTCATCTCGCATTCCATGCCGGTGGTGCGCTACCTGGCAACGCGCATCGCGGTGATGTACCGCGGCAAGATCGTGGAGGTGGGCTCGACCGAGCAGATCATGACGCAGCCCTCGCATGCCTACACCCGCAGTTTGCTCGAGGCCACGCCGGAGATGGCAGAGAATCAGATCTGACTTCCCTACGAGCCGGCTTCGGCCTTCATCTGGTCAATCAACTGGAACAACTGAGTGCGGTCCACGACCTCGATGAACGGCCGCCCGGTGCGGCTATTGTTGACCACGTAGAGCGTGGGCGTGTGCTGGATGCCAATGCGGATGCCGAGATCGCGGTCGGCGCGCACGGCGTTAGCGAACTTGTTCTCCGGGTCCACGACGAAGGGCAGCGCTGTTTTGTGTTCCTGCGCGAATTTTTCCGCGGCGGCGCGCAGGCGCTGCTTCTGGCCGCTTCCGTCGGAAGGATTCGTGCCGGTGATTTCCTGTTGGTGCTGGAAGATGTACTCGCGGAAGTCCACGCCGAGGGCGGGCGACTTGCTGCCGAAGTAGCGCGCCAGCACGGCGCCGTCAAAAGCCCAGAGATGCTGCGGCAGGGGGAAGTCGTAGCGGACCACCGGAATCTTGTAAGTCTTGCCGGCTTCCAACACCAGCGGAGCGGCGCGGGCGCAGTCGGGACACTCCAGATCTTCAAAGACCACGATGGCCACCTTGGCGCCTTTGGGCGGACGCAATATTTCGCCGGTGGTCTGCGCCCGCACTGCGATGGTTCCGCCGACCGCGAGAACCAATAAAATGATCGGCCATGCAAGACTGCGCTTGTTCATTTTCATGTTGAGCGATGCTCTTCCCAATTAGATGCCGGCGCCCACCGATGGTTGCGGTACACCGGCGTGCAACTCTGTAATTTACCGCATGGATAGAGGGTAAGCGCAAGGCCGGCGAGGGCGCCGGGGCCACAGTTCTTCATTTCGCTAATACTTGAACCGGTAGCGGACTTCGACCATCACTTCGCGCGGGTTGACGTAATGGGTGCCGCCGAAGGTGTTGCTGTTGTCGAGCAGATAGTGGTTGTTATTCAAATTCAGGCCGCTGGCCTGGATGGTCCAGCTCTCGCCGAATGTCTTCCCCAGGGCAAGATCGAACGTGGTGTGCGGTGTGAGATGGAAGGGGCCGTCGCCGTCAAGAAATCCGGAACCATAGTGCAGGCTGGCGGACGTCCAGGCGCGCAGCGGCAGTCGCAGGTTGCCGCCCACGGTAAGCGTGTCGCGCTGGTCGTGGTCGAGAATGTACCAAGTGTTGGGCGGCGGCGAAAAATCCGTCAAACCGCCGGTCGCACCGCCGAAGCCTTCCACCCACTGGCGCGAGAAGGCGAGATGAACGCTGGCGCGGCCGGTAATTTGCGGGGAGCGCACGGTGGCTTCGTAGCCGTGAATACGGGCGCGGCCAATGGTAAGCGGAAAAAAGATATTGGAGTTGCCGAGGACGTCGTGGTCGAAAAAGTTTTTCGCGGTGGTGCGGAAGTTGGCGAAGTCGAAGCTCCAGCCGCGTACGGGAATGGTGAGACCAAACTCACGCTGTTCGTCGCGTTCACCCTTGAGCGGCAGGAAGCCAAAGCCCTGGTCGGCGGCGAGAGCGAGCACCGGACCGCCCACGCTGAACAGCGGCGGCGCCTGGTAGTAACGTCCGTAGAACGCGCGCAGGGTCCAGCGCAGGCGCGGGATTTGCACCGCGGCGCCAATGCGCGGGTCGGCCACGGTTTCGCTGACGGCGCCGCCGAAGTGCGTGAGGCGCACGCCGGCATTCAAGGTGAGCCATGACGCCGCCTTGAACTGGTCCTCGACAAACAGGGACGCGAGGCTGCCCCACATGCGATCTGACGCGCTGAATGCGCCGGTGCTACTGGTCAACGCAACGCTGCGCGAATCGTGCTGCGCGAAGCCTTCCAGGCCGATGCGGGCATTGTGGCGGCCGCGGTCGACACCGAGCGTGACCACCCCGCCGGCGTAGTTGGAGCCGCGATCATCGTCAAGGCTGCCCTGATAGTGTGCGCTGTTCAAGTGGTAAAAGGGCGAGACGGTGAGCATCAGCCCCAGCGGCGAGGTGTGCACCCAGGAGAAGTTGGCGAAGACGTCGCGCTCGTTGTCCACGTCGCGCAGGCCGGCAGCCTGCGCGGCGGGATCGTTGGGCACCTGGTAGTGGTCGCCGCGAGCCGAGATGACGGATCGTAGCTGGTCGTTCGGCGTTTTGTTGTAAATCAGCGACGTGAACGCGCTGAGGCCGCCGCCGAGATCGTGCAATACCTGCGGGATGGGGGTTTCGAGACCGAGATCGGTACGGTTGCCGGATACGCTGCCGTAATAAGCGAAGCGCTGGTTGTGGCTGCCGAAGTTGAACTGGTCGTTGGTCTGGTTGAAGCTGCCGTAGCTGGTAACGAGTTCGGCCTGGCGGTCGCGCTCGAAGCCCGAACGCGGGACCACGTTGAGCACACCGTAGGCGCGGTCACCATATTCGGCGGAGTACCCGCCGCGCTGGATTTCCAGGTAATCAATGTCCTTGGGATCGAACTGCGGGCCAACATTGCTGGCGATATTGGTGTTGGGCACCGGAACGCCGTCGAGCAGCCAGGTGACCTGGTGTCCGCCCCGCAAGTGCAACTGGTCATGCACGATGACCGCGCTGGGCGTGAAGTCGGTGACCATGGCGAGACTGTTGGTGCGGTCGGCGCCGGGAGTTTGCGCGATCTGCTCACGGCTGACCAGGCCCGTGGTGGTGGAGGTGGTGGTACCGACAGATTCGGGCTCAGCGCGAACCTCGACCTCCTGCTGAACCCGCGCCACCGACAGCGGGAAGTGCAATTCAAGAACGTTGCCGGAGATGATGGTGATGGGCTGGCGGGTATCGGCGAAGCCGGGTGCGGCGACCTCGACTTCATAGGCGCCGGCCGGAAGCGCTTCCAGGCGAAATTCGCCGAGATCGTTGGTGACCGCGGTCTTGCGGAAATCGGAATTGACGGCGCGCACAACGACCTGGGCGCCGGCAATAGGACGATGCTGGGCATCGTGCACCAGGCCGCGAATGCCGCCGAACACGGTGGCATGAGACAGCGCACCCGAAAGTAGCAACAGCACAGGCCAGCGCATGCGCATGGAATAAGAGTCTTCAGTCGTCAGTCTTCAGCCGTCAGCAAGACC
>DASWAR010000293.1:0-10810 GCA_036391015.1 Terriglobales bacterium | reverse complement strand
GGCAGTCGCAGGAACCCTATTTCCGGGCGTGGCAGCTTGCCTGGGCCGCCTACTGCCTGCAATACGCGCTTTTGGCGTGGAATTATTTCTCCACCGAGAACGCCTTTGCGTACTTCGCCTCCAAGATCTTGTTCTGCTGTGTAGCCGCTGCCATCTTCGTTTCCACGCGCCTGGTGCAGGAAGATTACCGGGCGCGCTGGTCCGATGCTGCACTGGCTGCCGGTGCGGTCGCGCTCACGGTGCACAATCTCCTGGCCCACATGGAAAGTGGCCGGTTCCAGGCAATGGTTCGACCGCACCTGGAACTCGATGTCGGCATCGCCTTCGTGCTGGCATTCTCGGCGGCACGCTTTTACCGCCTCGGCCGCCAACGTGACTCCGCTGGTTTCCGCCTGCTTGCCGGGTCTCTCATGTTGTGGGTTCCCCTGCTGGTGTTGCGCCAGTTTCACGGGTTCTTCGATAAGTACTTTGGGCAGGTCGGCCTTTTCCTCGGCACCATGCCGCAGATGCTGGTCGGCGTCGCCATGATCATCGTGTTGTTCGAACACGAACGCCGGCTGGTGCAGGAAAACGCGCTGGTGTTCTCCACCCTCGACGTGGACGCCAATTCCGTGCTCAGTCCCGCCGAAGCGGCGCCCGCGCTGCTCAAGCTGCTGGACCGGTTCATGCGCTTGTGCCGCGCCGAGCGGGCCGCCATCAGCATCGCCGAGCGCTGGCGCGCCGTGTTACCTTGCGTTAGCCGCGGTTTCGACCCCACCTTCACCGCCGACCTGGAGAACGAAGGCAGCGGCGAATACCTCAGCGATATCGCCTTCCGGCGCGGCGGCTTGGCGACTTTACGCAACGTCGCCCGCATGACCGAGCCGCTGCCCGCCGGTGCGCCCCGCCGCTTCGAACGCTGCCAGGCCTTGCTGCAGCGTCATGACGTGCGCAGCCTGACCGCGGTGAGCCTGCAGACACGTGAAAACAATTTCGGCGTCATCCTTTTTCCCCACGACGAGCGCAGGGTGCTGGGCACTTCGCAGGTGCGGCTGCTTCTCGGCGTCGCCATGCAGATCGGCCTCGCCCTGGAAAACTACGTGGTCATGAACGACGCCAAGCGGCGCACCCGCGAGTACGAATTGCTCACCCAGATGGGCCAGGTCATCAGCTCGCGCCTCGATTCCGACGAGGTTCTCCGCTCCATCCACAAGGAACTCGGATTGTTATTCGACACCGAGACCTTCTACGTCGCCTTCCTCGCAGAAGACGAGGTCCGTTTTGAATTCGAATCGGTCAAGGGCGAGATCCTCCCCAAGCGCTCGCGCAAGACCGCGAACGCCATGACCGAGTACGTCATCCGCAGCGGCCAGCCCATGCTGGTCCGCTCCGATATGGAGAAGGTCCGCGCGCGCCTCGGACTTACATTCGTCCCCGACATCCCGGCCAAGAGTTATTGCGCGGTGCCGATTTTCATCAACAACCATGCCGTCGGCATGCTGGCGGCGATGAATTTTGACCGCGAGTTCGTGTACGAGCAGCGCGACCTGGAATTGCTTCAGACTGCCGCCGGCCAGGTCGCCGTCGCCATCGAGAATGCCCGTCTGTTCAAGGAACAGCAGCGCCGGTCGCGTTATCTCGCCTTCCTGAACAACGTTTCCAAGGCCGCCATTTCCAGCCATGATGCGGAGCAGATGCTGGCCGAGATTGCGAGCGAGATCCAGCAGAACTTCGATTTCGATCACATCGGCATCGGCATGCTGGATTACGTAACCAAGGAAATCGAGATCAAGGCCGAGGCGGGCGCCACCGCCTCCGGCGCCGGCAAACGTGTGCCCCTGGGCACCGGCATCATCGGACGCTGCGCTCGCAGCAGCGAGATGGTGCTGGTGCAGGACGGCGATTCCAAGCTGGCATCCCTCCTGCCCGACGCGCGCTCCGTGCTCTGCCTGCCGCTGACCTATGGCGAGAGCCTGCTCGGAGTGCTCAACGTCGAGAGCCGCCGCAAAAAAGCCTTTGCCGACCAGGAAGTCCTCATCCTCCGGACGCTGGCTGACCTGCTCGCCACCGCGCTGCACAACGCTTTTGTCTTCCAGAAGCTGCAGCAGCAGTCCATCACCGACAGCCTCACCGGCATCAAGACCCGCCGCTTTTTCCTGGAGAACCTGCAGACGGAATGGAAGCGCGCCTCGCGTTCCCTCCGCCCATTTTCGGTGGCCCTGATTGACCTCGACAAATTCAAGGCGGTGAACGACACCAGCGGCCACCTGGAGGGCGACCTGGTGCTGGCGCGCGTGGGCCACCTGCTGGAGCAGAAATCGCGGCAGTCCAACGTGGTGGCGCGCTACGGCGGCGACGAATTCGTCATCCTCATGCCCGAAACCGGCGCCGAACAGGCGCAGATTCTCTCCGAACGCCTGCGCCTCTGGATCGCCACCGACCCCATGCTCAACGAACGCCAAATCACCGGCAGCTTTGGTGTGGCCAGCTTTCCGCTGCACGGCGCCACCGCGGAGGAAGTGCTCCGGGTTGCCGACGCCGGCATGTACGTCTCCAAGCGGGCCGGCGGGAACTGCGTCTCCATCGCCGAGGAATTTCTCGGTTCCGGCAGCGCCATGGCTCAGCGGCAGTTGCTCACTGCGTTCATCGAAGGCTTCCTGCAGCGCGAACACACCGGTCCCGAGTCGGTCCAGGAACTCACCTCGACGATCAAGAAAATGTGTGCCGCCGCCGAGACTCGCGAATCGCTGATGGAGGCGTTATGCGCGCTCAGCCGCGCTTCGGAAGGACGCGAAGTGCACGCCTCCGGCCTGGCCGATACCGCGGCGCGCGATGTCGAGATGCTGGGGCACGAACTCGGCATGGTCGATGACGAACTGCAGGACGTCACCTACGCCGCCCGCGTCCACGACCTCGGCAAGCTCATCCTGCCGGAAAAAATCCTCTGCAAACCCGGCCCGCTCACCGAAGACGAGTTTTACCTGGTCAAGATGCACCCGCTGGTCGGCGCCGAAATTGTCTCCTGCATTCCCGCCAGCGAGCGCCTGCAGGAAATCATCAAGCACCATCACGAGCGCTTCGACGGCGCCGGCTATCCCGACGGCTTGCGCGGCGAGCAGATTCCCCTTGGCTCGCGCATGCTGGCCGTGGTGGATGGTTACCTCACCATGATGACCGACCGCCCGTTTGCCCCGCGGCTCTCCCAGGCCGAAGCGACGGCCGAGCTCGAGCGCTGCAGCGGCACGCAGTTCGACGGCATGCTCGTCCGCCTGTACCTGGCTCAAGTCAGGGGCAAACAGAGGTCGGTCGCCCGCAGCCAGTCAAGCTAGACAGCTATTAGCTCTTAGCTCGGATTATGCCCATGGTGTTTCTGGCCAAGAATAATCGCGGAGTACTCAGTACTTACTTTCTCTTCCACTTCGACGCCGTCGCGCTCTCCACCAGGCTCTGCGCCACCGAATCCACCATTTGTTGGGGTACGGCTTCCATCGCCTCGGCTTGCCGACGCCGCTTGCCCGCCTTCTTGGTCAACAACACGACGACGTGCGCGATGGCTGCATTGTCGGTGCCCATTCCTTCGGGCGTTTTCGCTTTCACTCCGACCGACGCCGGCTCAATGCCCAACAGCTCCGCGACCCGCCTCTGAATCAGCGCCGCGTGCGGCCCAATCTTGGGCTCGGCCAGGATGAGCGTGGAATCCACGTTCGCCACCGCGTATCCCGCGCGCTCCACATGCTCCAGCGCAGTCCGCAAGAACACGGTGGAGTCAGCGCCTTTCCAGCGCGCATCCGACGGCGGAAAGTAGGTGCCGATGTCCCCCGCCGCAATCGCGCCCAGCAACGCGTCGGTCAAAGCGTGCAGTAACACGTCTCCGTCGGAGTGCCCCGCCAACCCCTTGGGGTGAGCGATCGTCACCCCGCCGATCTTCAGCGGTATCCCGCGCTTGAACTCGTGTGAATCCCAGCCGTATCCGATTCTCATAAGGAAGCTTTTAGCAATTAGCTGTTAGCTCGGATCAGCCTATCACTCGATTCGGAAACAGCTAAAAGCTAAGAGCTAACAGCTGCTTAAGCCTTTGTTTTTTCCTGCTCCATGAAAAATTCCGCCAGCTCCAGGTCCCACGGCGTGGTGATCTTGATGTTGCGCACCGAGCCCATCACAACCACCACTTCGTGCCCCGACCGTTCCACCAGAGACGCCTCGTCGGTCCCGGTAAACCCATCCGCCGTGGCTTCGGCGAACGCTTTCTTCAACACCTCGTAGCGGAAGCCCTGCGGCGTCTGTGCCATCACGATCTGCGCCCGTGGGATGGTGGCGCGTATCACCGCTCCCTCTGCGGTTCGTTCCACCTGCTTGATGGTATCCACCGCGGGCACACCGGCAATGGCAGCGCCGTGGCGCGCGGCCGCCTCGATGACGCTGGCGATGATTTCCGCATCCACGAAAGGCCGCACCGCGTCATGCACCAGGACAATATCGTCGGCGGCCGCCTTCACCGCGGCCAGCGCGTTCGCCACCGACTCCTGCCGGTGCTCGCCGCCTTCCACGATCCGCACCGGCTTGCCCAGCTTCTCCTCGGTCAACCGCGCCTGGAATGCGGCGGCTTCAAGAGGGCGCAGCGCCAGGTAAATTTCGCGTACTCGCGGTGACGCAGCGAACTTGCGCAGGGTATGGATCAGGATGGGAACGCCGTCCAGTTCGGTGAATTGCTTCGAGGCCGACGGCACCACGCGCGCTCCACTGGCCGCCGCCATGCGCGTCCCCAGCCCCGCCGCCGGAATGATGACCAGCACGTTCATAAGGGGCTAGCAGTATAAGCTCTCAGCTTTCGGCTGTCAGCTTTCAGAAATCAGCTGTCAGCTATCAGCTATCAGCCGTCAGCCGTCAGCTATGGGATTGTCATTCCGAGCGCAGCGAGGAATCTGCTTTTGAGCACTCGGTACTAGGTACTCAGTGCCCGAAAAGCAAAAGCCCGGCCAGCTGCGACCGGGCTCTGAAACTGAACCTCGAAACTGAAACTTCCTACACCGGTTCAACCGGCCGTTCCGCCGCCGCCACGGGCGCTGCCTGCGGTCCAGCCGACTGCGGTGGTCCGGATGGTTGCGGCGAACCGGGACGGGCGTTGGCCATGCGCGGCAGTTCCGTGCGCACCGTCGCTCGCTCATCGAACTTTCCGAAGATCATCTTTCCCGCCGTGGTTTGCAGCACCGAGGTGACGGCGATATCGATGGTCTTGCCGATCATTTTCCGCGCATTGTCCACCACGACCATGGTGCCGTCGTCCAGGTAGGCCACGCCCTGGTTGTACTCCTTGCCTTCCTTCAGGATGAACACGCGCATGACCTCGCCCGGCAGCACGATCGGTTTCAGCGAGTTCGCCAGCTCGTTGATGTTGAGCACTTCCACGCCCTGGAGCTGCGCCACTTTGTTGAGGTTAAAATCGTTGGTCACGATCTTCCCCTCCATCAGCTTGGCCAGCTCGATCAGCTTCATGTCCACTTCCCGCACCGCGGGAAAATCGTCTTCCACGATCTGCACCTGCACCGTCGCGATCTTCTGGACGCGCTGTAAAATGTCGAGTCCGCGCCGCCCGCGATTGCGTTTCAGCGAGTCGGCGCTGTCGGCCACCAGTTGCAGCTCGCGCAAGACGAACTGCGGGATCACCAGCACCCCATCCAGGAACCCGGTCTCGGCGATGTCCGCAATCCGCCCGTCAATGATGACGCTTGTGTCCAGTATCTTGTAACTGCGCTTTGCCTGTTTTTCCCCGCCGAAGATTCCGCCCAGCGCCGACAGGTTCAGCAGGTCGCCCTTGTTGGCTCCGACAATAAGCCCCACGTACGCCATCAACAGGATGACCAGCAATTGCAGGAAGCTTTGGGTGGCGCCGGGCTTGAGAGAATTGCGGATGACCAGGCTGAACAGGTAGGCGCCGAAGATGCCGAGAACGCTGCCGATGGCCGCCCCGATCAGGCGCTTGAGGCTGATCTGCCGCAGCCGCATCTCGAACAGAACGATGGCCAGGCCTATCCCCGCCCCCACTACCACATCCGGCACAGGATCAAGCCCGAACGGCTGCAGGAAGTAGCAGACCGCGGCCACCACAACGACAAAAATTATCCGTATGAGGACAATGTCCAACCAAAACCTCCCCAGCCGAATGACGGGTCGGCTGACGCACCGTCACGAGTTCACCGGCAATGGGGGCTCCGATTAACCCGGATGACGAATTATGAATGCCTGCTGTTATATCACCGGAGTAGCCCGCCGCGCACGGCAAATTGCGTTGGCGCAAACCGAAAGTCGCGTTCCGGCGCGGCATTCGGGACGCTGCCTGCATCCCGGGGCCAGGTTCCTTGCCACCGTCACTTCCACCTGTTACGTTGCATTTGGAGATATGGAGCATCCCTGCCATCAGTGCGGCGTTGCGGTGGAAGACGGGACCGCCTTCTGCAAGCACTGCGGCGCCCCCCAGATCCGGGTGATGGGCGAGGAGCGCGCTAACGAGCCCCTCCCCCCCGGTACTCCGGCTGAAATCCAGCCACCCGCCGAACCGGTCTTCCCGGGTGGCGCCACGCCAGCCGTGCCCCTCGGCATTGACTGGTCTCAGGCAGTGCCCGCCGCCGCGCTGGCCGGATTCTTCCTGGCGATTGCCTGGGTTATCCCGCTTCTTGGCTTTCTGTTATGGCTTATCGTCGGGGGTGTGCTGGGGATCACGATGTATCGCCGTCGCGTTCCCCAGGCGACGCTCACCCCGGGTCTGGGCGCGCGCATCGGGGCGGTCACGGGATTGTTTGGATTCGGCGTCTTCGCCGTTCTGTTCGGCCTGGAATTGCTGGTAAGCCGCGGCAGCGGTGGTTTCCGCCAGATGCTGCAGCAGGTGGTCGAGCAGGCCGCCTCGCGCAACGCCGATCCCCGCGCCCAACAGGCCATTCAGCAGATGATGACCCCCGCCGGACTCGCCGCGCTGGTCACCATCGTCCTGGTACTGTTCCTCGCCGCCTTCCTCGCCTTATCCAGTGTCGGCGGGGCTCTGGGCGCCTGGTTGCTGGGCAAACGCCCTTCGGACCGCGAAAGCTAGGCTTCCGACCAACACAGGCCGCCTCAACCTGGTGTAGTCCGTAGCCCGTAGGCGGTAGTCCGGACATTCGACGCCGACAACCGACTGCGGACTACGGACTGCGGACTACCGACGGCCTTCCAACCGCGAACTGCCAATTGCCAATTGGCCACCGCTTCTTTATGATTCCCCGGCCATGAGTTCCACTCCCACCTCCACGCCCAAGCTGCGTCTGAAGGCGCAATTGATGTCCGCCTCCGAGATCGAACGGACGCTGGTGCGGTTGGCGCACGAAATCATCGAGAAAAATAACGGCATCAAGGACCTTGCCCTGGTGGGAATTCGCCGGCGTGGAGTGCCGATTGCGCAGCGTCTCGGCAAAATCATCCAGCGCATCGAAGGCACGGCCGTCCCCGTGGGCATTCTCGACATTTCGCTGTACCGCGATGACCTGTCCACCGTCGGCCCCAAGCCGCTGGTACAGAAAACGGATATCGGATGCCCGGTCACCGACATGAACATCGTCCTCTGCGACGACGTTCTCTACACCGGCCGCACCACCCGCGCCGCGCTCGACGCGCTGGTTGATCACGGCCGCCCCAGCCGCGTGCAACTGCTGGTCCTGATCGATCGCGGCCATCGCGAACTGCCCATCGAGGCCGGGTTTGTCGGCCGCACGGTGCAGACCACGCGCAACGAGATCATCGAGGTTAAGCTCCAGGAAACCGACAGCATGGAGAAAGTGCTGCTGGTGGAGAAGGAAACCTGATCGCGAAGACAGACGTCCCCGCGGCGCGGCGCAAGCTGGCGCACGCGTCGTTGCTGGGCATTGAACAGCTCGAAACCGACGAGATCGTCGCCATTCTGCGGCTCGCCAAGCGCTTTCAGCGTGCCCGCCCCCGCCCGTTGTTCAAGGAAAAACGGGTTGCGCTGCTCTTCTACGAGGCCTCGACGCGCACCCGCATCTCCTTCGAATTTGCCGCCAAAGTCCTGGGCGCGACGACCACCATCGTGCACCCCACCGCGTCCAGCGTGGAGAAAGGCGAGTCGCTGATTGACACCGGCCTGACCATCCGCGCCCTCGGCGCCCAGGTCATCATCATTCGCCATCCCTCGTCGGGCGCGCCCCACGTGCTCGCCCGCCATGTGGATGTCCCGGTCATCAACGCTGGCGACGGCATGCACGAGCACCCCTCGCAGGCGCTGCTCGATGCCTTCACCATCCTGCAACACAAGAAAACATTGCGCGGCCTGCGCGTGGCGATTGTCGGCGATATCTATCACAGCCGCGTGGCGCGCTCGGAAGTTCACCTGTTGGGCCGCTTTGGCGCCAAGGTGATGCTTTGCGGTCCGCCGGAACTGGCGCCCGATTCCGCCGCAAGCCTCGCTCCCGGCGTACAGGTGACGCGCAACCTCGGCGAGGCCCTGCGCGGCGCCGACGTGGTCATGGTCCTGCGCATCCAGAAAGAACGCCTCGCCGGCAAGCAGATCAGCCTGGAACAGTACATCGCGCAATACCAGGTCACGCCCGAGCGGCTGAAGCTCGCCAAGCGCGACGCCGTCCTCATGCATCCGGGCCCGATTATTCGTGGCATGGAATTGACCGGCGAGCTTGCCGACAGCACGCAGTCCGTGGTGCTCGAACAGGTCGCCAACGGCATCCCCGTGCGCATGGCAATTTTGGCGCGGGCGCTGGATATTCGGGTCTAGGTTTTAGGTCTTAGGTTCTCGGTTTTCGGTCTTGGGTAGGTTGAGGTACTAGCTTTTTCGGCTGTCGGTATTCGGAAGAGCGCAGGAGAGCTCAGCCCCGCAGGGGCGCACGCTGGTAGCTCGGGACGACAGTCCTGGGTCAGGTGTAGACAAGTATTTCAGAGTCCCGTAAGGACGGCACGAACTTGGCGAAGAAGCCACAACCCGCAACCCGTCGCGATGAGAAGCCCTCGCCTAATTCCCTGCTCATCCACGGCGGCCACGTCATCGACCCGGCCACCGGTACCGACGCCGAACTCGACCTCCTGCTGCGCGACGGTCGCGTCGCCGAACTCGCCCCCCGCTCCAAGCTGATCGGGCGCGCCGCCGAAACCCTCGATGCCCGTGGCCTGGTCGTCACCCCCGGATTCATCGATCTCCACGTCCACCTGCGTGAGCCCGGCCAGTCGCACAAGGAAACCATCGCCACCGGCACCGCGGCCGCGGCGGCAGGCGGCTTCACCTCCGTCTGCCCGATGCCCAATACTTCGCCGGTCAACGACTCCGTCGAAATCACCACCTGGATGCAGCAGGCAGCGCGCGGCGCGGTGGTCAACGTCTTCCCCATCGCCGCCGCCACCCTGGGCAGCAACGGCGAACAGGTCGCCGATTACTACGCTCTGCAGCGCGCCGGGGCCATCGCCTTCACCGACGATGGCAAGCCGATTCTGGATGACAAGATCATGCGCGAGGCGCTCAGCCTGGCCGCGCGCCTCAAGGTTCCAGTGATTCAGCACGCCGAGGACACGCGCCTGACCGCAGGCGCCACCATGAACGACGGCCCCATGGCTTTCCGCCTCGGACTCCGCGGCATGCCCGCCGAAGCCGAATCAAGGATCGTGGAACGCGATATCGAACTGGCGCGCGCCACCCAGGCACACCTGCACGTCGCCCATCTGTCCACCGCCGCCGCCCTCAAAGCGGTGCGCCGCGGCAAGCGCGACCACATTCACGTCACCTGCGAGGTCACGCCGCACCATTTCACCCTGCTCGACGAAAACATCGGCGAGTACGATTCCAATTTCAAGATGAACCCGCCGCTGCGCTCCGCCGCCGATCGCGAGGCCCTGCTGGCCGCCCTCGCCGACGGCGCCATTGACGCCATTGCTACCGACCACGCCCCCCACGCCGTACACGAAAAGCAAGTGGAGTTCGACCGCGCCCCCTTCGGCATCATCGGCCTGGAAACCGCGCTGGCGTTGGCCATCACCCGCCTGCACCGCGAGAAGAACATTCCCCTGCGCCGCCTGGTCGAACTTCTTTCCACCAACCCGGCGCGCATCATGAACCTGCGCGGACGCGGCACGCTTGCCCCGGGCGCACACGCCGACGTCGTCATCTTCGATCCCAAAAAGCGCTGGACCTGCAGCGCCGCGCAGTCGCTCTCCAAGTCGCGCAATACGCCCTTTGACGGCTGGACCTTTACCGGCAAAGTCATGGCGACAATTGTGAGTGGGAATTTCGTGTACAGAAGCTCTTAGCTGTTAGCTCTTAGCTGGTGGAAGCGCCGGGCTTCAGCCCGGCGAAAAAGCTCCCCTAAAGATTTGTCATCCTGAGCGAGGTCGCAACGCGCCCCGCTTTTGGGCGCGCTGCGACTGAGTCGAAGGATCCCTACCCTGCCCAGGTGTTTGATTTGCTGAGAGGCTCCTCAACACGCACATCTGACGTTGACGCTCACTCCAGATTTCCGGGTCGAAAAGAAACATTTCTTCAGTTGCTGGCTCGCAGCAAAGATCCGAGGGTCACCGCAAATCAGCTAACAGCTAAGAGCTACTCCAAGAACATGCAGTCCCCATACGAATAGAACCTGTACTGCTCCTCCACTGCATGCCGGTACGCGTTCAACACGAACTCCCTCCCCGCGAACGCGCTCACCAGCATCAGCAGTGTCGATTTCGGCAGATGAAAATTCGTCAGCATCGCCCCTACCACCCGAACCTGAAATCCCGGATAAATGAAGATGTCTGCCTCTCCGCTGCCAGCCTGAACCTGTGTGGCCCGGGTCTCTGAGCCGGGATCGCG
>DASWAR010000292.1:0-4818 GCA_036391015.1 Terriglobales bacterium | reverse complement strand
GTCGTGCGTGATGGAGATCGATTCCAAGGGCGACATCGCGGGCTACGAAATCAGTCCGGGCGTGATCCGCTCGGCGGAGCGCATGACCTACACCGACGTGAATGCCATCCTGCAGGGCGACGCCAAGCTGCGCGAGCGTTATCACGCACTGGTGGACGTGTTCGAGCTGATGCGCGAGCTGGCCATGATCCTGAACCGCAAGCGCGTGCGGCGCGGCTCGATTGATTTCGACCTGCCGGAGCCGGTAATCGAGTTCGATGAGTTCGGGCTGATGAAGACGATCACGCGCTCGGAGCGGAATTTTGCCCACCGGCTGATCGAGGAGTTCATGCTGGCCGCCAATGAGAGCGTGGCCTCGTACCTGGAGAACAAGGGCGTGGAGTCGCTGTACCGCATCCACGAAAAGCCCGATCCCAAGCGGGTTTACGAGTTCGAAAGTATTGCGGTCGCCTTTGGTTATTCGCTGGGCGTGGGCGCGCTGCCGGTGAAACGGTTCTTCTACACTGATCAGCGGCGGCCGGGAAGAGGTCCGGGGCGGACGCGCTCGGGACAGCAGCGGCACGAGATGGAAATCCCGCAAGACGTGCCCATCACGCCGCGCATGTACCAGAAGCTGACGGAGAAGATCGCGGGCAAGCCGGAGGAACGGATCCTCTCCTACCTGATGTTGCGCTCGCTGAAGCAGGCGAAATATTCCGAGGAGAATGTCGGGCACTTCGCGCTGGCGGCGCCGACCTACACCCATTTCACCTCGCCGATCCGGCGCTATCCCGACTTGATCGTGCACCGCATCTTGAAGGAGGTGCTGCGCGATTCGGCGGAGAAGCACGATGGCCAGGTGCCCCTGGGCGTGGGAGTGCTGAGCGATACGCGCGGTGCTTGGGCCAAGCAAGAGCGCGACGGAGCGCGCTCGCCCTCGAGCGCGAATTCGCCCTGGGGGAAGGGTTCGCCGAAGAAGGCAGTACATGGGAAGCAGGCTCAAGACGCGGCCGAGGGCGACCGCGCCACCCACGAGGGGCCAATCCCGCCGGATGTGCTGCACGAAATCGCCATGGAATCGTCGGAATCGGAGCGGCGGGCCGATGATGCCGAACGCGAGTTGATGGAATGGAAGAAGATCAAGTTCATGCAGGACCGCGTCGGCGAGGACTTCGAGGGCCTGATCATCAGCGTGACCAAGTTCGGGTTCTTTGTCGAGCTGATGGACATGTTCATCGAGGGCCTGGTGCCGCTTTCCACGCTCACCGGCGACCAGTACACCTATCACGACAGTACCAAGCAGATCGTCGGCCAGCGCACCAGGAAGAAGTACTCGCTGGGAGAAAAAGTGCGCGTGCTCCTGGACCGGATTGACAACGTGCAGCGCAAGCTGCAGTTCGCGGTCGTCGAGGAGACGCCGTCGCAGGCGCAGCGGCGGCACAGGACGTAGTGCCAGTTGCTGGTTGCTCACTGCTGGTGGTTGGCCGCTCTCGCCAACCCTTCAATTCGTCCGTCACTCACACCTGTGATTGCCGTCACGTCCGAAACTGTCACCGACATCTCACATTTGTTTTAGACTGGATGTTTGCCGTTGGCCCGCGGAAGCTTCCGTGCCGGCCAGAACTCATACCAGATTGGAATAGCCATGACCAACAGCTTTGGCAGCCGCTCTACGCTGCGCGTCGGCAGCAAGGAATACGACATTTTCCGCCTGGACGCGCTCGACAAGCAGGGCATCTCGACCACGCACTTGCCATTCTCGCTTCGCATCCTGCTGGAAAACCAGCTGCGAAACGAAGACGGCAGAGCGGTGAAAGCGGACGATATCCGCTCGCTGGCGGCCTGGGACGGCAGGGCGGTGCCGGTGAAGGAAATCGCCTTCACGCCGAGCCGCGTGCTGCTGCAGGATTTCACCGGCGTCCCCGCGGTGGTTGACCTGGCGGCGATGCGCGAGGCGGTGGGAAAGCTGGGCGGCGATCCGGGAAGCATCAATCCCATCTCGCCGGCCGAGTTGGTCATCGACCATTCGGTACAGGTGGACGAATTCGGTACGCAGTGGGCGTTCCAGGTGAACGCCGACCTGGAATTCCAGCGCAACAAGGAGCGCTACGCGTTCCTGCGCTGGGGCCAGGACGCGTTTGAGAATCTGAAAATCGTGCCGCCGGACACCGGCATCGTGCACCAGGTCAATCTGGAATACCTGGCGCGGGTGGTGTTTGTTGGCAGCGCTCACAATGGCAATCGGCCGCTGGCCTATCCCGATACGCTGGTCGGAACGGATTCGCACACCACCATGATCAACGGGCTGGGCGTGCTCGGTTGGGGCGTGGGCGGCATTGAAGCCGAGGCCGCCATGTTGAACCAGCCGGTCTCGATGCTCATCCCGCAAGTCGTGGGCGTGAAGCTGACGGGCAAACTGAAAGAAGGCTCCACCGCCACCGACCTGGTGCTGACCATCACGGAAATGCTGCGGCGCGAAGGTGTGGTCGGCAAGTTCGTCGAGTTCTACGGGCCGGGGCTGCACACGCTGGCGCTGGCGGACCGCGCCACCATCGGCAACATGTCGCCGGAGTACGGCGCTACCTGCGGCATCTTTCCCATTGATGAGGAAACGCTGAATTACCTGCGCCTCAGCGGGCGCAGCGAGGAGCAGGTTGCGCTGGTCGAGGCGTACTGCAAGGAGCAGGGCCTGTTCCACACGCCGGATTCGCCGGAAGCGAACTATTCCACCTACCTGCAACTCGACCTGGCGTCGGTGGAGCCGAGCGTGGCCGGGCCCAAGCGGCCTCAGGACCGCGTGCGGCTGTTCAATGTTCCCGACGGATTCCGGCAGGCGCTGCCGACGCTGCTGCGCCCTGGCAGCAAGGGTGGCGACAAACAAATCGGGCGCTTCGAGGGCGAGGGGGGCAGCACGGCGGTCGGCGTCGAAGACACCGAATCGCCCTCGGCTGACAAGCCGGTGATGGTGGACCTGCGCAAAGATTTGCGGCACGGCAGCGTGGTCATTGCCGCGATCACCAGCTGCACCAACACCTCGAACCCGTCGGTCATGATGGCGGCGGGAATCCTCGCCAAAAAGGCGGTGGAGCGCGGGCTTTCAACCAAGCCGTGGGTGAAGACGTCGCTGGCGCCGGGATCGAAGGTGGTGACCGAGTACTACAACAAAGCGGGGCTGACACCGTTCCTCGAGAAGCTGCGCTTCAACCTGGTCGGTTACGGCTGCACGACGTGCATCGGAAACTCGGGGCCGCTGCCGGCGGAGGTTTCCGACATCATCAACGACAAAGATCTGGTGGCGGTGGCGGTGCTGAGCGGCAACCGCAATTTCGAAGGACGAATTAATTCCGAGGTCCGCGCCAACTACCTGATGTCGCCGCCGCTGGTGGTGGCCTACGCGCTGGCGGGACGCATTGACATTGATTTGGCGAAAGAGCCGCTGGGGCGCGACCAGCAGGGCAAGCCGGTGTACCTGCGCGACATCTGGCCGAGCTCGAAGGAAGTAGGCGAGGCCATCGCAAAATGCATTGACAGCGGCATGTTTCGCAGCAGCTATGCCGACGTGTACAAGGGCGACGAGCGCTGGCAGTCGCTGGACGTGCCCGCAGGCGAGACCTTCGCCTGGGACGCGAAATCCACTTACATCAAGGACCCGCCTTATTTCGACGGCATGGGGCCAAACCCGCCGGAGGTAAACGACATCACCGGCGCGCGCGTGCTGGCAGTCCTCGGCCACAGCGTGACCACCGACCATATCTCGCCGGCGGGGTCCATCAAGCCCGACAGCCCGGCGGGCAAGTACCTGATCGAGCACGGCGTTGATGTGAAGGACTTCAATTCCTACGGCTCGCGGCGCGGCAATCACGAGGTCATGATGCGCGGCACTTTCGCCAACATCCGCCTGCGCAACAAGCTGGTGCCCAAAACCGAGGGCGGCTTCACGCGTCACCTGCCCAGCGGCGCGGAGATGACCATCTTTGACGCGGCGATGAAATACAAGCAAGAGAAGGTGCCGCTGGTCATCATCGCAGGCAAAGAGTACGGCTCGGGGTCGTCTCGCGACTGGGCGGCCAAGGGACCGATGCTGCAGGGCGTGCGCGCCGTCATCGCCGAAAGCTTCGAGCGCATTCACCGTTCCAACCTGGTGGGCATGGGCGTACTGCCGCTGCAGTTTGCCTCCGGCGACGATCACGAAACCCTCGGGCTTACGGGCGAGGAGACGTACGAAATTACCGGCTTGCTCGATCTGATCGACAACTACAAGCCGGGACAGAAGGTGACGGTCCGCGCCCGGCACCCCGAGGGCACGGTGCGCGAGTTTCAAGTCATCCTGCGCATTGACACCCCGCAGGAAGCGCTCTACTACAAGCACGGCGGCATTCTGCAATTCGTGCTGCGGCAACTGCTGGCGGCGAAGAACAAGCCGCAAGTAGTCAGCGCGGGCTGAGCGCGGTCGCGTACGCAAAGGCCGGTAGCAAGGTAATGATCAGATTCTGTGTATCTGACCACTAGCCACTACTTGACAGCAGGCCCCGGTGCCTCGCCGGGGCTGACCTTTTTGTCGTCCCCAATTCGTGTGGCGCGGGCGCCCTCGCCCGCGGCTACTCACGCCCAATCACTGGCCACTGACCACTGACCACTATTTGAATTCCACCTCGATGAAGTGCGCTTGCTGCTTGCCCGCGTTCATCATCTCGTGGTTCGAGACGGCGCCGATCCACTTCACCTCGCCGGCTTTTTGACGGACCATGGCCTCCGGCTTGCTCTGCGGCATGTTGTGCAGGTCGAGTTCGCTGAGCGCGACCACCAGAAACGGAAATTTGTGGCTGTGCTTGTGCAGCA
>DASWAR010000291.1:0-2198 GCA_036391015.1 Terriglobales bacterium | reverse complement strand
GAGCCAGGGCGCGGATTTCCGCTTCCTGACCGCGCACCATCCGCCCCTCACTGCGGTGGAGCGACGGCAGGGTGACAATCCGCAGATGACGGCGCTAATGCCCATGTTCGAGAAGTATAAGCTCACGGCCGGATTCTTCGGCCACGACCACAACTATCACCTAGATTATGCACGCAAACAGGCGGGTCGCCGCGTGTGAAGCGCTGATGGAGTCCCACCCGCCGATCCCCAACCGCCACTGAGTTCTTCTGAAATTCGATCTCCCTTCGTAAGTCATTCTCACGCCTCGCCCAACCGTGCATAGAACTTTATGCACCCCGGTCTTCACAGCCGCAGCGGCGACGCCAGTACGGGCGCGAACCGATCACCGCTCCGCGCAATCGAGCGCAGCCGATGCATCAGCCGGCCCATCGTTCCTTTCTCCGCGTAATGATCGCTGTACCGCACCAGGACCGTGCCGGCGTGCCGCACGATCTTGGCCGCCAGGAAGAGGAACCGCAGCCGTGCCGTCGCCAGCGTAGTGTGGTGCAAGTCCTCGGTCTTGGCGTGCTCCTCCCGGTTGAACAGCATCAGCCAGCAGTTCAGGTTGTAGGCCAGCATCGCCAACTGGAAGTGCACGCAGTTCATCGCCCACCGCCCCGATGGCTGCGCCGCCAGGCCCGCGTCGTTGTTGGCTTCCTTGATCAGATTCTCCGCCCCCGCCCGTTGCCGGTAGAAGCCCACCACGGCGTCGATCGGCGCCGTCAGGTCGGTGACGAACACCCGATAGCTGTATGGCGGCGTGTCGAACAACTGGTATTGCTCCGGCTCCTCCGCCTTTTTCGGCTTCGCCTTCTTCTCGTACCGGAGCGCCACGAACCGATACGCCTTTCCCCAGCCCTCCGGCTGGTAGCGCAACTCGCACTGACCGTCGGCATCGGTGCGCGGCGACCCCGTCCACCGCGCCGCCTGCAACTCCTCCACCAGCCGCGGGGTCTTCTGCGCCGAGATCACGAAGCGGCAGTCGTGCTGCGCGTACGCCGCCACCGCCTCCCAGCAGTAAAATCCCGAGTCCGCCCGCGCGTACGTCCGCTCCACCGTTTCCGGCAGTGCGGCGAACACGCTGTCCAAGTGCGCGGCGATTTGCTTGCCGGTCGGCCGCTCGCCTTTGCGCAACTCGCCACTCACGTACTCCCGCGTCTCCGCCACGAATGTCAGGATCGGCTGATAGCTCTTCTTCCCACGGTGCTGTGGGTTGTACCCCTTGCGCGCTCCCATCTGCCGGCCGTACACGGTCTGCACCGTCGTGTCGGTGTCCAGCGTGACTTCCTTCAATTCCACGTGCGCCGCCTCCCACACCCGCTGGCGCATCCGCCACCCCACTTCCAGCAATTGCCGCGCCACCGTCAGGTGCAACGACGCCAGAAATCGCCAGAAGGTGCTCTGCACCGGCAACGTCCGCACCTCCAGAATGCCCGTCAACATCGGCTCCCGGGACAGGAACTCGAGATGGCTCAACCGGGCAAAACCCACGTACAGCGCCAGGACCATCGCCAACACAAACCGGAACCCCGGCATCGACGTGGTCAGCCGTTTGATGGTCACGTGCTCTTCGATGAGTTCCTGAAAGCGCAACTTCTCCAGCATGGCGGTCACCGGCAACAAGCCACCGTACGCCGTTAGGTTCGAGCCTTGGAAGTCATAGGGCGTGCCCGCCCCGATTTTCATGGGCTTCGGAATAACTGCGTCCGGCCCTTGATTGGCGGGCGTTTCCCGCGTATGCTCGTTTCTGTCGTTCACCATTTGGGTGACTCCGAAAACCAGTCCGCGAAGTTGACGCTTCGCGACTTCTACTGTTCTAACGCAGGGTTTTCGGGGTTCCCAAATGGGGTCCGCCTTAGGCGGGTCGAATCCGGCTCAGTTCACGTGCATGATTCAGGTATAATATAAGGCGTCGCATTAATCCGGTAATACTGGTACTCGCTTTTCGCGCACGAATCGTAAATAATTGTGACGGAGATTCGCTGTGTGAATGGTCATCCGTATAGGTGTCCATGGTAATCGCACACGTATTCGTCCTACATGTTCGGTGAAAGCTTAAGTGTTCTAAATGCGCAGACATGCTTGGATCCGAGGTCCGGTTTTCTGGTGCCACGGCGTTACTATAGGATTTCGCGCGAACTGGGCGGGAGTTCTGACGAAAATCGATTCAGGGTTTG
>DASWAR010000290.1:0-7562 GCA_036391015.1 Terriglobales bacterium | reverse complement strand
TTCAAGCAGTTCGTGGATGCGGGCGGCTACGCCCGGCAGGAATTCTGGAAGCAGGACTTCATCGAGAACGGTCGCAAACTATCCTGGAAAGAAGCCATGGAGAAACTACACGACACGACCGGACGACCCGGTCCTGCCACGTGGACGCTGAGCGACTATCCCGAAGGGCAGGAGGATTACCCGGTGTCGGGGGTGAGCTGGTATGAGGCGGCTGCGTACGCGGAATTCACAGGGAAGAACCTGCCGACGATTTACCACTGGAACCATGCGGCGGGGACTTGGGCTGTCGCTTCGATAGCGCCTTTGAGCAATTTCACAGGGCAGGGAGCGGTGAAAGTGGGCACCACCAGTGGCATGAGCCCGTATGGCACGTACCAGATGGCGGGGAATGTGAAAGAGTGGTGCTGGAACGAGAAGCAGGGCAAGAGGTACATCTTGGGGGGCGCGTGGAACGAGCCACGATACATGTTCAACGATCAGGATGCGCAGGATCCATTCCGGCGGTCGCCAACCTATGGGTTTCGGCTGGCGAAATACACGTCGGAGACTTCGCCGCGCGCGCTGGGGACGGTCGCGGAACCGTTCCGCGACTATTCGAAGGAAACGCCGGTTGGCGATCAAGTGTTCCAGATCTACAAGAGTCTCTACGCTTACGACAACAGGCCACTGGAGGCCGCGGTTGACCTAGTGGATGAGAGCTCAGGATCGTACCGCAAGCAACGGGTCACGTTTACTGCCGGTTACGGCAACGAGAGGATGGCAGCCTATCTGTTCCTGCCGAAAGACGGGGTTCCCCCGTATCAGACGGTGGCCTACTTTCCGGGGTCGGATGCGGTTGACGAACGGACCGACGATCTGCAGTTATGGCGCTTTCGTTTCCTGGTGAAGAGCGGTCGCGCCGTGGTGTACCCGATCTACAAAGGGACTTATACGCGAGGCGATGAGCTGAACTCGGCAATCCCGAGTCCGACCAGCTTGTATCGAGATCATGTGATCTTCTGGTCCAAGGACTTGGGCCGAACCATCGATTACATCAAGAGCCGCAGTGATTTGGATCACGACAACATAGCGTACGTCGGATTTAGTTGGGGAGCAGCGCCGGGAGCAATCCTGCCGGCGTTAGAGCCCCGTATCAAGACCGTGATCCTGGTGGGGGGCGGATTCCACTTTCAGAAAACACTGCCGGAGGCGGATGCCATCAACTTTGCGCCGCGAGTTAAGCAGCCAGCGCTCATGATCAATGGCCGCTACGATAATTTTTTTCCGGTGGAATCATTGCAGGAACCAATGTTCCGACTACTCGGCACCTCGCCCAAAGACAAGCGCCACGTGGTATTCGATTCTGGACATGTTCCGCCAAACGAGCTACTGATGAAAGAAATGCTGGAATGGCTGGACCACTATCTCGGGCCGGTGAAGTAACTCACGTAATTTCCGCAACCGCGGCACACGCACCCTTGCGTGTGCGGCTGGATTATCCCGGCTTCTTGCGAGCCGCTGGCTTCTTCGCCGGAGCCGGTGTCGCCTTTTTCGCGGGCTCGCGGTCCTTCTTCACCTGCTCGGCGACTTTGTCCGCCTCCTTCTCGAAGGCAGCCATGACGGCATTGACGCCCATCTGATCGCCATCGGCCGCCAGCGGCGCCTGTTTCAGCTCCGGTTGTGGCTTGCCGACGCGATATAGCGTCATCGCCAGCAACGCCTGGTACTTGGCCTTATCCAGCGAAACGCCCTTTAGCCCAGCCGGCAGCACAACGCCGCCCGAGCTTGGCTCTTTCACCTGGCTGGCATCGGTATAGAGGATGTAGTCACAGCTTTTCGACGCAGCTTCGGCGGCAATGGACGAATCCCCCTCAGCATCGAGCGGAACCGCCTCCATCTGCCGCAGGGTGACCTCGCTCATCAGGTTGATGCGGAGATTATCGATGGGCAGATACTGCTCGCTCATGTCCTTGATCTTCACCACGCCGACGCGCACCACGCCGCTGGATTTCGGCGCAGCGGTGGGAGCAGGTGCAGATGGCGTGGGAGCCGCCGGCGAAGGCTCAGGCTTGGAAGCGGGTTCCGGAGCAGCCGCTGCCGCAGGCGGCATCGGACGTCCGCCCATCATTCCCGCGGCCATACCGCCGATGTTCAGCAACTCCTGGTAGCTGCTGACAACCTTGCATCCTGCCGGCATTTCGAACAGCGATGCATCGAGCGGAGCGTTGGCCAGTTCGATCACTTCCGAGACGGTGGTAAAGCTGTGTCCCTCAGCTTGCATGGTGGTCGTCTGCTTCAACGGATAACCGGGAAAGCCACCGCCCGTGCGCTTGAAGCGCACCGTGTCCTGGCAGGCGGAACGGCCGCCCGCGCCGGAAGGCGGAGGCATCGCGCCCACGGAGCAGGAGAGAGCCGGCGCGATGTCGGCGTACCAGCCGTCGGCTTCGGTGTGCAGGCTGGTCTTGGAACAGGCGTCGGCGCTGGATTCGGCGTTCATCGTGCTCTTGATATGGCGCGCGGTGAGCCCCAACATCTTTTGACGCTCGCCGGTGTCGACCGTATTGACGTTGAAAGTAATCGTGCCGCCCTTGCGGCTGGATCCGGCCGCGGCAGCCGGAGCGGCACTCGCTTCGGCCCCCGATTCTCCGCCCAGCGGCATCACCATGCAGGTATTCGCCTGCGGGTTGATGGTGATGATGCGCTTCTGGTCACACTGGGTGAGGGTCACCAGACCGGGGCCCATGCCCATGCTCGCCGCCTCGGTGCGCTCGCGGGCACCCTTGATGTACACCGTGCTTTCTGTGCTATGGCCCATCATGCTGTTACGAGTTTTGATCTTGGTGTCGGCCGCAGCCGATAGCGAGAACAGGATCAGGACGGCGAAAGTTAGGAACTGCCGGTTGCGCATTGGGACCTCCGCGATGCCAGACACGCCTGAAGATTTTCAGGCCGTTGCAGCGGAGGAGATTGTAATCAAGAATGGTCGATTTGATCAGTGATTCATCGAAGGCACGGTCGCGAACAGTTCGTCGGCACGAACGTCCTGCACCTGCGCCCCCAGCCACTGGTTCGCCGCGTGCCGCCCCGCCAACCTCATTTTCAGATAATTGTCGGTGAGCGCTTCGGTGGAATGATCGTCGCCAACGCCGAGCGTGATGGCCGGCAGTTCGCGCCCGACAAACGAATTCATGAACGCGCGCTTCTTTTCCGCCGCGAGTGCGCGCAGCACGCGGTTGCGCTCGCGCGCCACCTGCACCGGCACCGGGTTGGGCATGGCCGCCGAGCGCGTCCCCGGCCGCGACGAATAGGTGAACACGTGCAGGTAGGTCAGCGGCAATTCTTCGATCATGCGCCGCGTTTCTGCAAAATCCGCCTCGGTCTCGCCGGGGAAGCCGACCATCACGTCCGCCCCGATGGCCGCCGCCGGCATGGCCTGGCGAATGCGGCGAACCTTCTCCGCGTAATGCCACGGCCGGTACTTGCGGTGCATGGCGCGCAGCACGCGGTCGCTGCCCGACTGCATGGGCACGTGCGCGTGCTTGGCAATGCGCTCGCACCCGGCGGCCAGTTCGATCAGCTCCTGCGTCCAGTCCATCGGCTCCACCGAGCTGATGCGCAGCTTTTCCAGCTCGGTGCGCTCCATGATGGCGCGCACCAGGTTGACGAAGCGGTCCGGCCTGGCGAAATCTCGTCCCCATCGCCCCAGATTAATTCCCGAGATCACCACCTCGCGAAAACCGCCGGCCACCAAAGCGCCGACTTGCGCCAGAACTTCGGCCATGGGCAGCGACCGGCTGGCGCCGCGCACCGACGGAATAATGCAGAACGAGCAGCGGTTGTCACACCCGTCTTGCACCTTCAAATTCGGCCGGGTCTTTTCCGCGCCGCCGCAGCCGGGGTCCCCATCGCCGGGCTTTAGCCCGCGATGGGGTGGTGGATCGAACACCGGCGCTGCCAGCAATTCGGTGTGCGCGAAGATGTCGCCAATGATGACTTGCGCCGGGGCTGTAGCGCGGCCGAGGCGGGCCGGGGAAATCATCCCTAACGGAACGAATCCGTCCCCTCCGCACACCACGTCTCCCACCTGCTGTTTGTGGGAGTTGCCGATCACCCACTGCACGCCGGGCAGCGCGGCCAACTCCTGGGGCGCGCGCTGCGCGTAGCAGCCGGTCACAAGAATTTTGCATTCCGGATTGCCGCGATGAATCCGGCGGATGGTGGCGCGCACGTCCTGGTCCGCCGACGCGGTTACGGTGCAGGTGTTAAGGACAACTACCTGCGCCTCCTCGGGCTGCGGGGCGCGCTCCAATCCCCGCTCGCGAAGCTGGCGTTCGATGGCCGCCCCGTCGGCTTGGGTCGCGCGACAGCCGAAGTTTTCCACATAGAAGCTCAACACGAGTGCTATTATACGCACAAGTTTTCGCGCTAAATTTGCGAGCATCCGCCGGCAATTAACGTCGGCATTTGGCGCATCGCAACGCTTCTGGAAGCCGGACCGTGGGGGTCAATTTGATGAAGCGCCGCATCCTTCTGGTGGATGACGAACTCGCTATTCTGCTCACCCTCAAAGCCATTCTCGAGATGAGCGGCTTCGAAGTCGAAACCGCCTCGTCGGGACGCGAAGCGCTGCAGAAGTTGGACGCCGGCGTCTTCCAGATGGTGATCACCGACATGCGCCTGGAGACCGAAACCACCGGTTACGACGTCATCCGCGCGGCCAAACAGAAGCCCTACAATCCCGCCACCTCCATCCTGACCGCGTACCCGTCGCTGGGCAGCGACTGGAAGAGCAAGGGGGCGGAATCTCTGCTGGTCAAGCCGGTGAACGCCCGGGATCTGCTGCGCCAGATCGAGGCGCTGCTGGTCACGCACGAAGACCAGAAACACACCGCCGTCGCCGCCACCAACAAGGCCGCTTCCGCCTCGCAGCCCACGAACAACGAAGGCAAGAGGGCGGGATAAGCCGGCGTAAATTTTTCCGAAAAAAATTGGCTGGGGAGGGAAAGACTGGCGCGCCACAACGCGCGGGCACACCTCTTCCCTTTCGGACACACAGGTATGTTGTCCTACTTAAGTGGCCCGGTCAGAGACTGGTCAGAAAGTCAGGCGCTTGCGGCCGAACTTCGTTTCGACGACTGGAAACACTCCCGGCAAAATACCGGGCGTCCCTGCGTCGGCTTAAAAGGCACCGTGGTTTCTTTTCCGCACTGCGAACAGACGGTCCGGGTCTCCACCTTGGGATAACTGCCGGGGGTGGCGGTCCCCAGCATACTGGCGCGCTTTGCTTTGCACGGCTTGCAACGCTTGGGCTCGTTTTTGAACTGTTTGTCGTGGAAGAATAGCTGCTCCCCCGCGGTAAACACGAACTCAGCGCCGCAGTCGATGCATTTCAAGACCTTGTCCTGGAATTCCATCGAACCTTGCTCCCTTCAGAGTCCCTATCCCGCGCCCTGCTTGCGCGAAACAGGATCAGCCCTTGGTCCCACCCACGAGCTTGCTGACTTCCACGTGGGTCGCTACTGGTTCCGCCCGTTACGGCGGCCCCTACGACACAACGAATGATGCCAGTGCTGAGTATGAATGCGCCGGAACGCCTCCCGCAATGACGCGGCGGGTTATAAATAGAGCGGGCCGCGTGGGGGGATACTGCGGCCCGCGTTACTCGATTAGTCTTGCTCCTTGCGCGCTTTTTTCCGGCTGCGTTTGCGTGCCAACGCTTCCTTCGCGCGTTTTTTCTCGCCCGGCTTGAGATAAAAGGAGTGCCGCTTGACCTCCTTGATGATGTCCTCCTGCTGGACCTTGCGCTTGAATCTACGTAGAGCGTTCTCTAACGATTCGCCTTCCTGCAAGCGTACTTCCGCCAAATCCGAAACACCCCCAAACCTGCCCAGTTGGACCAAGGTAGTTATCCCAAGCTTTTGGTGTCAAAGTCAAGCACCATTTGAAGTTAGCGGCTCAAAATGAAACAAAAGGAAGCGATTAGCGATTAGCGATTAGCAATTAGCGATTGCCGGGTCCGGCCGCGCTTTCTTTCCGGGCGAACCCCCGAGGCGACGCACGAGGGAGGCGAGCATCCCCTGGACTTCCAAAACACGCTTGTCCAATTCCTCGTAATTCGGCGTTACCAGGAACCCGAGATCCTTGGCCAGTAGCAGGTGATATTCCAATTCACGCGCGGAACCTGCGGAAATCTGCACAAAACGGCCCAGTTCTCCGTCGCTGTCCTTGCCGCAACCTTCCGCCAGGTTGGCAGCAAAGGATGCGCTGCACCGCCGAACTTGCGATGTGAGCCCATACAACTCTTCACGCGGAAACCGCGCCGTGGCCGCATAGCATGCCAGCGTGAGCCGGTGAGCTTTTTCCCAAACCAACAGTCGCCGGAAATCCTTCATCACAGCCTCCCGTTCGGCCTGTACGACTCCATTGCTAATTGCTAATCGCTAATTGCTAATCGCTAGAAGCTGACCCTCACCCCAAACTGCACCTGCCGCGGAGCATAGGCGCTCGTTGGCGACAAAAATCCCCGCGTCGCCCGAAATGAAGCTGGATACTGCTTCCCTCCCGCGGTAACGTCGCCCAGCACAAAACTGGCCGCCGTATTGGAGAACCCATCATCGGAAATATCCACCCGCCGGTTGGCCCGGTTCAACAGATTAAAGCTCTCCGCCAGGAACTGCAGTTTGTAGCGATCACGCACCAGGAACACGCGCGCCACCCGCAAATCCGCGGTCATGTAATCCGGCCCGGTAAACGCGTTGCGGCTATACCCGGGCAGGCGATCATTGTAAGTGTTGCCATCGGCATTGGCGTCGCCGACGATGCGGGCGCTCAGCGGCCTGCCGCTGCCGATGGTGACTACGCCGGCGAACCGCCAGTCGTTCAACAACCAGCGCAGCGCGGGGCGGTCGCGATGAAACGGCTTCGGCTCCGCCGTCCACGCCGCGACGAAGCGGTGCCGCTGGTCGGTGGTGCTCGGCCCCCATTCCAGGCGAGGCAGGTAGGAGTTCTCGACCGTCGCCGGCCTGCCCACCACGAGCGCGTCCTGGCCATCATCCATGGCGCGCGCCCAGGTGTACGCCAGCCGCATTCCGAAGCCGTGGTGCATACGCCGCCGCAGCGAAATCGTCAGCCCGTGATAGACGCTGCTCGCGCCGCTTTCGAAGACATCCACCGAACCCAACTGTGGCGTCGGACGCTGCACATCGCCGAGACACGGCGGGAAGGGGCAGCTCAGAGTGCGGGTTGTGTCCCAGGTGGCGAAGGAATCCACGGTGTAGTAGCCGAGCAGGTTCGCGCCCGACTGGTCATACAACGGATAAGTCACCGGCGTGGGCGGCGGCAGGTTGACGTCGCGCGCGCGGATCAGGTGCATGCCGTGCACGTACAGGTAATTCACGCCGACGGCGGTGCGTGTCCCGATCTCCTTCTCCACGCTGAGGCTGGTTTGCTGCACCACCGGGATCTGGAAATTGTGCGCGAAGGCCGACACCTCCGTCGTCATGTGGCCGAGCAGCGCCGGCGGCGGCGCGCAAACCGTGGCCGTGGTGGCGCAGGAAACCAGCGCGTTCGGATACGTCGGGAAC
>DASWAR010000289.1:0-5541 GCA_036391015.1 Terriglobales bacterium | reverse complement strand
TCCAGCGAAACGAGGCACCTGTGGCCCAGCGTCTGATCACGTTTACCACCGATTTCGGAGAGAACGACCACTACGTCGGCACCATGAAAGGTGTCATCCTGAACATCAATCCGGCGGCGCAGATCGTGGACATCTGCAACGCGGTGCAGTCGTTCGACATCCTGGACGGGGCGCTGACCATCGAGCAGTCCTACCAGTACTTCCCTGCCGACACGGTCCACCTGGTGGTGGTGGACCCGGGCGTGGGCTCGACACGGCGTCCGCTGCTGGTGACGACCGGGAAGCAAATGTTTATCGCCCCAGATAATGGCGTGCTGTCGTTCGTGTACGAACGCGAGGAACGGGTTTCGGTACGGCACATCAGCGCATCACATTATTTCTTGCAGCCGGTGAGCAGCACGTTCCACGGCCGCGACGTGTTCGCCGCGGTGGCGGGATGGCTGAGCAAAGGCGTCGAGGTGGCGAAGTTTGGCGATGAAATCGCCGACTACATCCGCTTCGCCGCGCCCAAGCCGAAGCCGGTGAACGACAAGCTGCTCAAGGGCGTGATCCTGAAGGTGGACAAGTTCGGCAACCTGGTCACCAACTTCAGGCCCAATGATTTGCCGCAACTGTTTGCCCCCGAGCCGCCGCCGTTCAAGGTGCTGATCGCAAAACACGAAATTACCAAGATGACGCAATCGTACTCGGAGGGCACGCCGGGTGAGGTGTTCGTGGTTCTGAATTCCGGGGGCTTCCTGGAGATCGCGTGCCATCGCGGTTCTGCGTCGCATATCGTGGGAGCGGGAAAAGGGTCCGATGTCGGGGTGTTGTTTGAGAGCGCGCAGGTTGGCACTGTCACAACCTGAACTCAGCCACAGAGGACACAGAGTCACAAAGTAGAGGCTTTGATTTCCGCTTCCTCTGTGGCCTCTGTGGCTAGGGATTTTTTGGCTTGGGGCGCGCGTAGCGTTCCATCTCCGCCGTCCACTGCAGGAAGCGAAACAGTTCCGCCCGCTCTTTCCACATGAATTCGAAAAATTCCAAGAATCCGATGTCCTTCATCTTGACGCCGGTGTAGGTCTCGATGCGCCAGCGCAGATACGGACTGCGCCACGGGGCCAGGTGATGGCCGCGGGTGGCGTTCCACAGGAATCGGAGGAGGTACCACATTGTCTGTCAGTCTATCGGTCTGTCGGTCTATCGGTCTATGATTCGGAGCCGATTGACTGATAGACCGATCGACTGACAGACTGGCTCCATGTCAGACGCGCGCCAAACCGCCGAGGATCATTACTACCACGCGCTCGATCTCTACGCCGAAGGGCGGCACGAGGAAGCGGTTGCAGCCTACCAGCAATCCCTCGAAGCCGATCCCACCTTCACCGAGGCGATGCACGGCCTTTCGCGCGCGTACCAGGACATGAACCGGCTGGATGATGCGATCGAAATCGCGAACCGCATCGCGCAACTCGATCCCAACGACGTGCTCGCGCACACTTCACTTTCCATCCTCTACCAGAAGAAGGGCATGGTCCCGGAAGCGGAAGCGGAGGGCAACAAGGCGCGCATTCTGGGCTGGAAGCAGCAGTTGAAACAGGGAAAGAAGTAGCTTCAGTTGATAGGGAACACCTGATCTAGGTACGTTTTGAGGGGGACGGCCTTCTAGGTCGTTCGTGACTTGTGCAAAACTGACGGAGCTTTCGGCGGGATTTACCAATAGCCAGGAATCCAGCCGCGCAGCGGCGGCTGAAAGTAGCCCGGCGCTTTAGCGCCGGGGACGCTCGAACATAATCTCCGAGTCCCGTAGGGACGGTAGAAAAACATGCTAGCGTAAACGCGATTTCACACCGGCTGACCTCTTCATTTTGCCGTCCATCTCACACCCGACAACATCAGGAGCAATCCAGCGGCACCAAAGGCGGTGCCGGCCACAAGCGAATAGGGCTTATCAATGGCTAGTCTGATTCCAATTCCCAGTACGAAGAGAGCCGCACCGACACAAACGTAAAACCACCGGACGGCAATGGGCAGTGGCGAGTTCCTCGGCAGGCCGGAACCGCGAAACTGACTAATCCGAGTGATGTCGGCGGGCGCGAGGTTGTGCTGCCGCTCCGCAAGATCCCGTCGCCACTGTTCCCGCAATTTGTCCCGGTCAGTCATCGTTCAAATGTATGTTCATTGTACCGCCCTTATCAGAGTTACGACCGACAACAGTGAGCGGTTGCTAGCCCCAGCCGCTCCCTCTCCCATCAAAGATCATACTTCTTCAGCAGATGCCGGAAAGACCTATAGGAAAGCTTTAGCATTTCTGCGGCCCGGGTCTGGACCCCGTTGCACTGCCGCAGCGCCGACTGGATCAGCGCCCGCTCCAGGTCGGCGACGTAGCCTTCCATATCCATTCCATCCGGCGGAATGGCGACCGGTGCGGCTGCGCCACCGGCTCCGGCGGCGGCGCAAACGCGTCCGCGCTCCACCGGCAGTTCCACCTCAAGTTCGTTCCCGGTGCAGAGGGCGACGGCGCGTTCGATGGTGTTCTCCAATTGCCGCACGTTGCCCGGCCAATCGTAACCAGCCAGCGCCTGCAAGGAATCCGGGACAACCCGCAAGATGCTCTTGCCCGCCGCCGGCGCGTACTTCTTCAGAAAATAATTCGCCAGCATGGGAATGTCTTCGCGCCGCTCGCGCAACGGCGGAACGTAGATGGGGATGACGCTCAAGCGATAGTAGAGGTCTTCGCGGAAATTACCTTCCGCGGTGGTGCGTTCCAGGTCGCGGTTGGTGGCGGCAATGACGCGCACGTCAACCGCGGTCTCGGCGGCCGAACCCAGCGGCCGCACGGCATTTTCCTGGAGCACGCGCAGCAGCTTGACCTGCATGCCGATGCTCATCTCGCTGATCTCATCGAGGAAGACGGTGCCGCCGGTGGCTTCCTCGAACAACCCGCGCCGGTTCTGGTTGGCGCCGGTGAACGAGCCTTTCAAATATCCGAACAGCTCGCTTTCCAGCAGGGTCTCGGTAAAGGCGCCGCAGTTGGCGGGCAAGAAGGGCAAGCCGGCACGGGTGGAGCAGGCATGGACCGCGCGCGCCACCAGTTCCTTGCCGGTACCGCTCTCGCCGTGAATCAGCACGGTGCTGTGGGTGGGCGCGACGGTGCGGATGGTCTGCTTGAGCTTTTCGATGGTTGGACTCACCCCGACCAGGTTGTCGAGCGAGTTGCGGCTGGCGGCGTCGCGCTTGTAGGCCAGGTTCTGCCGCCGCAGAGACAGCTTGTCCATCGCCTTGCCGATGGCGAACTTCACGTCCTCCACCAGGGCCGGGCCCTTGCGGATGTAATCGAACGCGCCTCCCGCCTTGACCGCCTGCACGGCCGACTCCAGGTCGTCCACGGCGGTGATCAGCACCACGGCCGTATCGGGCGAGACGTTGTGAGCGTAGCGCAGCACCTCGATGCCGTTGGTATTCGGCATTTTGATGTCGGTGACGATCACGTCGAAGAGGGCGGAATTGACCTTCTTCTTGGCATTATCCCCGGATTGGACGGTCTCGACTTTATGGCCGTCCTTGCGCAGGGCGATTTCCAGCAACTCGCAAATCGAGCGCTCGTCGTCAACCACCAGGACATTACCCACGCGCCCCCCTTGCCTCGGCCGTGTGGGCGGGCTCAGCGGCCGCCGCTGCCTGTCGCAGTTGCACGGTAAACTCCGATCCCTGCCCGATCTTGGAGCGCACGGAAATCTTGCCCTCATGTGCCTGCACGACCTGGTACACGATCGCCAGCCCCAGCCCGGTTCCTCCATCGAAACCCGATTGGAAGGGCTCGAAAATCTTTTCCATCTCCAGCCCGCGCATGCCGTGCCCGGTGTCGGTGAAGCTGATCAGCCAGTTCGCCTCGTGCGCCCGCAGCGTAACCGTCAACGTTCCACCCCCCGGCATGGCCCGGACAGCGTTGTCGCAGATGTTCCAGAACACCTGCTTGATGCGGTCGCCGTCAACCTGCGCCGGAGCACACGCCGCCTCGAAGCGGCGGACGATCTGCAGCGCTGTTGCAGCCGGCTGTGCACGGTTCTGCAGCAGGATGAGCGTGTCCTCCAGCAACGGCACCAGGTCGAGAGTGGTGAACTCGTACTTCTTCTCGCGCGAGTAGGTGAGGAAGTCGGAGACAATGTTATTGAGGCGTTCCGACTCGCGGGTCACGATGTTCACCAGCGTGCGCTGCTCCTGGTCGAGCACGGAGACGTCGGCGAGCACCTTGACCGAGCCGGCGATGGAGGAGAGCGGATTGCGGATCTCGTGCGCAATCGCAGCCGCCATGCGCCCGACGGCCGCCATGCGGTCGCGCAGTCGCACCTCGCGCTCCAGGCGGCGAATCTCGGTGAGGTCGTCGAAAGTGTAAACATAGCCCATGGCGCCGCGCTCGGGCACTTCCAGCACGGAGCGGCTCATGCCGAATGCTTTGGTGCCCCCGGAAGGCGTGGCGGAACGCACCTCGCAACGCACGGAAACGACGCCCAGCTCCGGCAACTGGTCGAGGAAGAGGTGCTCCACGCCGCGGCCAACCACGGAGTTCTCGCTGCGTTCCAGCAATTTTTGCCCGGCGGCATTGATCAGGCGCACCCGGCCGTCCATGCCGGTGGTGATCAAGCCGCCGCTGATGGAGTTGATGATGTTCTCGTGGAGCGCCTGCAGGTTTTCCAGCTCGCCGCTCTGCTCCTGCAGGCGGACGTCGGCCTGGCGCAGCTTCATGCTCAACTGGCCGGCCAGGTAGGCGATGGCCGCGTAGGCGAACAGGTTGATGACGATGCTGGCTTGCAGGCTGCGCAGGTCGGGCCGGCTCACCGAATAGGAGTGCAGCATGTCGAAGTACGACAGCTCCAGGATGGCGCCGGAGAAGATGAAGGCCAGCGCGGCGGTCAGGAACGTCCACGCCCGCGAGAACAGGATGGCGGCAACGATGATGATCAGCGGATAAAGGAAGTTGAAGGAGCTGTCGATGCCGCCGGTCAGATAGACGATGGTGGCGGCCATGCACAGGTCGGTGAGGACCTGCAGACGCGCCTGGAAGCGCGCATCCCGCCATAAGGAAAGCAGCAGGAGGTAGAAAACCGACAGCGTGTACCACAGCAGGATGGCAACGACAAAGAGCGTCTTGGGAAGGTAGGTGGGCGTCAGGACAGCAACGGCCAACTCGATGCCGAAGACAAAGGTGATGATGATGATCCTCACCTTGCCCAGCCAAATCAGCCAGCTTCGCTCGTTGAACTGCTCACCCATCACGCCTTTGGCTACCAGACGCCCGCTAACGGTAGACCCCGTGCACGGACAATGCAGAATGAAGAATTAAGAATGCAGAATGAAAATGCAATGCCGCGAACCGTTGGATTTTCCTTCTGACTTCTGACTTCTTAATTCTTACTTTCTGTAACGATCCTCCGGCAGAGCCGGAGGCTTTTCCGGTTGCTGGCCCCTCAAAGGGGCCTGATCGCAACCGGTCAAAGTCAAAACCACAAGCTCCACACGCCGATGTGGTAACCCGGACCACAAGAACGGAGGAAAGCGCAC
>DASWAR010000288.1:0-4481 GCA_036391015.1 Terriglobales bacterium | reverse complement strand
GGGAGGCGGCGCGCAGCGCCGGGGTTGAGACGCGGCTTGACCTGGCTGGTCACACACCTCACGGCTGCCGGAACGCGCACCTCGCCATGGCGTGCAGCACGTCGTTTCACAACCATTGGAAAATCACCTCCAGCTTTTCCCTCTACGGATATGGTACTCAGTAGTTAGCATGTGCGGCATCGCGGGAATCCTCAAACTGTCCGGCCCGGCTACATCGCAGGATGTGGTGGCCGTTCTCCGCATGATGGATGCTGAGGTCCATCGCGGACCTGACGACTGGGGAATCCTGTTTCCTGACTCGCTGGCCGACGATTCTCTCGTCCGCGCCCAGTTGAACGCGCGTGGCAGCGGCCATGAACGCTGCTACGTGCCGGGTGACTCGGGCGTCTCCGCCGTGGTCGGCTCCCGCCGCCTCTCCATCATTGATCTGTCGGAAAAGGCCCGCATGCCGATGGGAGCTCCCGACGGGCGCACGTGGATCACCTACAACGGCGAAATTTATAACTTCCCCGAACTGCGCTCCCAACTGGTCCAGCGCGGCTACTCGTTCCGCTCCGATTCCGATACCGAAGTCCTGCTCCACGGCTACGAGGAGTGGGGTGAGGATCTGCTCCCGCGCCTGCACGGCATGTTTGCTTGCGCCTTGCTGCGTACCGGCGCGGAACCGGCGTTGCTGCTCGCCAAGGATCGTTTCGGCATCAAGCCGCTGTACTACTTTGCTGATGGCGAGCGCCTGCTGTTCGCCTCTGAGGTCCGCGCCCTGCTGGCCAGCGGCCTGGTCCCGCACGAGAGCGATCTGGAAGCCATGGTGCGCTTCCTGCAACTCGGGTCGGTGCCCTTGCCGCTTACCACCGTCCGCGGCGTGCGCGCCTTGCCCGCTGCCCACCTGCTGGCTTGCGACCGCGGCGATCTTCGCTTGCGGCAATACTGGGACCTCAACCAGTGTTTCCACTCGCCGCACGACGACGTCGTGAACGCAGACGCCCGCGTCTTGCAGCTGCTCACCGATTCCGTCCGCGCCCATTCCGTTAGCGACGTGCCGCTCGGGATCTTCCTCAGCGGCGGCATCGATTCCTCCTCCCTCGTCGCCCTGGCCAGCCTGGCGGGGCAACGCCCGATCAAGACCGTTTCGGTGACCTTCGAGGAACCCGCTTACGACGAGTCTGTCTTCGCCCGCACCGTGGCCCGCAAGTACGGCACCCAGCACAGTGAAATCCGTCTCACCCGCCGCGACTTCTTCCACGAGCTTCCCAGGATTTTCGACGCCATGGACCAGCCCACCGTGGACGGTGTCAACACCTACTTCGTGTCCAAGGCTGCCAAGGCGTTTGGCCTCACCGTCGTCTTTTCCGGCACCGGGGCCGACGAGATCTTCCTCGGTTATCAGCACCTCAAGCGCGCCTCGCTGCTCCGGCTTTCTTCCCAGATGATGTCGCGCGTTCCCAAGCCGCTGCGCCGGCGACTCGTTCGCGCAGCGTACAATGCCGGATCCAAGTACGGCCGTCGCGAGAAGCTCACCTACCTCAACAACCCCACGCGGGAGAACGTCTACCTCATTTTTCGCGGGCTCTTCGGCCCGCAGCAGATCCAGGAATTCCTCGGCATCACCGAACGCGAGGTCCGCGACTTCGGCATGCGCATTCCGGGCTCGCGTCAGGCGAGGGAATCCAGCTTCGTCGATTCCCTCGTCAGCCTGGAGTTTCACCACTACCTGCAGAACCAGTTGCTCAAGGATACCGACTTCATGAGCATGAGCCACTCCATCGAGGTGCGGGTCCCGTTCCTCGACAACGGCGTGGTGGATTACGTGCTCGGCCTTCCTGCCGCCCAGCGGTTGCGCGGCGACGCGCCCAAGCCGCTGCTCGTCCATGCCCTCGGCGACCGCTTGCCGCGTTCCGTCTGGGACCGTCCCAAGCGCGGCTTCAGCTTCCCCTTTGGCGAATGGATGCGCGCGGACGCCGGTTCCCTCGAATCCGATGTGCAGGCGCACTGCCTTTTCGAATCGCGCGCCGTCCGCGAGCTCTGGGCGCAGTTCCGAGCGGGCGGAGTGCACTGGTCGCGTCCCTGGGCGCTGTCCGTGCTGGCCCGCGCCATGGAAGCGCAACCGCCGCTCGCCGCTGCTGCCGGCGCTGCTGCCGGCAACTTCCAGCCCGCACCCGTCGAGGTCGTCACCGCTCCCGCGCCCAAGTCGGTGCCGCCTCCGGCGCCCGCGCCCGCCGCTCCGCGCCTGGTGCGCGGCCTCCCGCACGCCGGGAATCAACACGTACTCGTGCTGCTCAGCGATCTCTTCGACGCCTTTGGCGGCATCCAGACCTTCAACCGATCTCTGGTGAAGGCGCTCGACAGCATTGCCGCCGATCGCCGCTGGCGCGTCGAATTGCTGGTGCTCAACGATCGCCATCGCGACGATTACGATTCGCGGTACTTCAATCCCGAAGTGGTCTCCTGCCGCTCCTTTCGCCGCCGCACCGCTCGCTTCGTGCTGGCGGCCGTCAATGCCGCCCAGCGCGCCACGACTGCCATCATCGGACACGTTAATTTCTGTCCCGTGCTCCCGCTGATGAAGCTGGCTTCGCCCTCCTTGCATTCTGCCCTGGTGGTGCACGGAATCGAGGTCTGGAAGCCGCTCCCCTGGTTGCAGCGCTGGGGAGTGCGGCGCCTTGACGAGGTCCTCAGCGTCAGCGACTTCACTCGCGACGAGATGCTTCTGCACAACGACGTCAATGGCCTGGCCTTCACCACGTTTCCGGACACGCTGGATCCCTTCTATGACGCGCCCGATGTCAGCGGTGCGCGCGCGCGCCTGCGGCTGCCCAATGGTCCCATGCTGCTGAGCGTTTCGCGTCTCCACCAGAGCGAGTTCTACAAGCGCATTGATCTGGTGTTGGAGTCCATGCCGGCGGTGCTGAAGCAGGCGCCGGACGCTTTCCTGGTGGTCGTGGGCGAGGGCAGCGATCGCGCCCGCCTGCAAGGGCTGGCAGCGCAACTGCGCATCGATGATAGAGTGAGGTTCACCGGGCGCGTTTCGGAGGAGGACTTGCCGCTCTACTACCAGGCGTGTGACTTATTCGTGCTTCCCAGCCTGAATGAGGGCTTCGGCATCGTTTTCTTGGAAGCGATGCAATACGCCAAACCGTGTATCGGCGCGCGCGCCGCCGCCGTGCCCGAGGTCATCGTCGACGGCGAAACCGGTCTGCTGGCTGCGCCCGGCGACCCGCGCAGCCTGGAGCGCGCCATTATCACCCTGCTTGCCGACGAACCGCTGCGTCACAAGATGGGCCGCGCGGGACTGCGCCGTCTGGAAAGCAACTTTTCTTTTGCCATGTTCCGCCATCGCCTCGAGGAGGTGCTGTGCCGGCCCCCAGCGTGAGCGAACTCAAGGCCGCCGAGCTGCACGCCGCGCATGCCTATCGCGCGGTCAGGCGCATCAAGCAATCGCGCGGAATCTCGGCCGTCAACCTGCGCGAGGTCTGGGCGTACCGCGACCTGCTGTACATCCTGGCGTGGCGCGACGTCAAGGTGCGCTACAAGCAGACCGCGCTGGGGGCGGCGTGGGCACTGCTGCAGCCGCTGTTCCTGATGGGAATCTTCACTCTCCTGTTTGGGCGCGTGGCAAAGGTTCAGGTTCCGGTTCCGTATCCGATCTTCGCCTTCTGCGGGCTGTTGCCCTGGCAACTGTTCGCCTTCGGGCTGACGCAGTCGAGCAATAGCCTGGTGCACAACCAGCACCTGGTCAGCAAGGTGTACTTCCCGCGCCTGATCCTGCCGCTGGCGTCGGTGATCGCGGGATTGCTGGACTTCGCCATCGCCTTCACGCTGCTGTTGGCGATGATGGCGTATTACCGCGTTCCGCTTGGGCATGGAGCGCTGTTACTGCCGCTATTCGTGCTGCTGGCAGTGATGACGTCGCTGACAGCAGGCATCTGGCTTTCGGCGGTGAATGTGCGGTATCGCGACGTGCAGCACACGATCGGTTTCCTGGTGCAGTTCTGGATGCTGGCAACGCCTGTTGGATATCCGAGTTCGGTGGTTCCGCCGCGCTGGCATTGGGTTTTGGGACTGAATCCGATGGCCGGCGTGGTCGAGGGTTTTCGCTGGGCGTTGTTGGGAAGAGGCGAAAAGCCAGTAGCGATGCTGGCGGTTTCGGTGGGAATGGTAGTGCTGCTGCTGATCGCAGGATTGCACTATTTCAGGAAGGTGGAGAAGACGTTTGCGGATGTGATCTAGCGCACTGGCGCGCGTTTTCTTACAATCCAGTAACCATTAACCAAGTTTATATCGTACACCGACCAATACCTACCCTTCCCCACGCTCCCAATAAAATCAACAACTTGTGCCCGTGATCACGGGGGCGTCTCTCGCCGTCGAACAGGGCGGGGAGTGGTCACCATCAACACCATCGTGCTCGATAGCTCTCCGGTGACGTTGACGTCCACCAACGTGACAAACGACACCAACAGCAATTACGGTCCGGTGATCGT
>DASWAR010000287.1:0-3137 GCA_036391015.1 Terriglobales bacterium | reverse complement strand
TCGACAGCAATTTGCCCTCGGACCTTTTGGGCACTAACGCTAACCTGGCCTACCGCTGGGTGCGCATCACGCAGAAGGCAAACGCCGCCGCGGTGCCGGCGACGCCCTCCACGCTGCAAAATTCCTTTTACGTGAACGCGTACAATTCGGCGAACAACGTCCCGATTTGCTGGAACGGCACCGCCGAATTGCCAATGCCCGTGGCCGCGGGCTACACCACCTGCGACATGGACCCGCCGCCCGACGGCATCACCTATCTGAAATCGGTGTACGTGCTGACCGCGCTGGCCATCACCCAGAGCGGATCGCGGCGCATGACCCAGATGGAGGTCGCCAATAATCCGCCCTTCCTCAGCAACGCCGCGCTGGATACCGACGACTTCGTCACGGTTTCAGGTTCGTCCGTTACCGTCAACGGCTTTGACAACTGCAAGTGTAGTTGCACCACAGGAACAGGCAGCGCTCCTCCGGTCTGCACCAATCGCGTTGGGGGCGGAGCGTGCACCGGCAGCACCTACGCCATCTTCAGCAGCGAGTCGGTGAGCACCAGCGGCAACCCGGCCCTTGTTGCCGGCACTAGTCCCGTAGTCGCCCAGAACCAGCCCTTCCCGTATGACGTTCCCGCGCTGATTGCCAAGTACTCCAGCATGCCCGGCACCGTCAACACCACCGGCGCGCCTTACAACATTTCCTGCACGTCGGGTTCGCCGTACCAGAATTGTGGCCAGCTCGCCGCCGGCAGCCTCGGCACGGCTCCGACCGGATTCCCGAGTTTTGACCCTAATAATCCTACCGGCGTGGTGTACCAGACCACGTACGTGCCTGGCTCGTTTGATATTCAGGCTCATACCAGCGGCGCCGGCGTGCTGATCGTTGACGGCGACCTGACCATTCACGGCGGGTTGAATTTCTACGGCCTGATCATCGTCCGCGGCGTCCTGACCTTCTCCGGCAGCGGCACCGGCCAGTCTTCGAACGTGATCGGCTCTATTGTTTCTGGCAACGGTTCGGTGGCCGACTCCCTGTCTGGTGGCATCAACATCCAGTACGACCGTTGCGCGCTCTTGCACAACCAGACGCCCTCGCCTCCGGCATTGCTGACGAACCACGAAGTTTCATACTGAGGAGATTGGAATGAATCGGAACCGGTCCTTGTGGTGTGCGGCAGTTGTCATGTGCGTGTTGGTTGCGCCGTCCTTGTGGGCGCAGTCGGACCAGCCCTCGCTCGCCGATGTCGCCAAACAAAAATCCGCGACCAAGGCGAAGCGGGTGGTCACCAACGACGAAATTCCGCCCAGCCCCGAGGCCAATCTCGTTCCCGCGCCTAACACGACTGCGGCGGCCGGTTCCGGAAAGGCTGGCGCTGCGCCCGCTGCCAAGAAGGATGCGGCAAAATCAGATTTGCCCGCCGACAAGCAGACCAAGATGCAGGAGTTGATGAAAGACCACGAAAACCTGCAAAAGGTTGTCAAGCAGCTACAGGACAAACTCGCCGCCACCACCGATTCCAACCTCATTGACTCCCTGAGCCCGGTCCTGCAGCACGCCAAGGACGCACTCGCGAAGAACGAGGCGGAGATGGACAAGCTGAAAGCTGGTGGCGCGGCGGCAAGCCAGCCCGGTGCATCCCAGCCTGCGAATGCCCCGCCGGCGCCAGCGAAATAGTTTCAGGTTCGATTCCGGTCGCTCCGGGAGCGCGTTGGTTAGGGGATCACACGCTTACCGCTTCCCAGCGCCATGCGCGATTCGGGCTTGCACTCGGATGACTTTGCGCCCCCGCACCTTTAGAATGCGCGCAACGTCTTGCCATCCAACCCTATTTCGTTGACCTCCGCTGAGCAGCGCATGATTCGCGCCGCCCTTCTGCGCTGGTTCGCCGACCACCGCCGCCCGTTGCCGTGGCGGCAAGACCGTGACTCCTACCGCATCTGGATTTCCGAGATCATGCTGCAGCAGACCAGGGTCGGCGCCGTGCTCGAACATTACGCCGAATTTCTCCGCCGTTTTCCCGACCTGAAGACCTTGGCCGCCGCTAGGCTGCAGGACGTGCTTGCCGCCTGGAGCGGTCTCGGGTATTACCGCCGTGCCCGAGCGCTGCACTGCGCGGCGCGCATCATCGTGCGCGACCATGGCGGCATCCTGCCTGGCAACGCTGCCGCTCTGCAATCTCTACCCGGCATCGGCCGCTACACCGCCGGCGCCATCGCCAGCATCGCGTTTCATCAACCTTGCGCGGTGGTGGACGGCAACGTCGAGCGCGTCCTGCGCCGCTTGCTCGGTTGGCGCAGGCAACCCCTGTCGCGAATCTGGAATGCCGCCCAGCAATTGCTCAGCCGGCGCTCGCCCGGCAACTTCAACCAGGCGATGATGGAATTGGGCGCGCTCGTCTGCCTGCCGGTATCCCCGCGCTGTGAAGCCTGCCCGGTCCGTCGCCAGTGCGCCACCCGCGGTCCGCTCCAGCGTCCCGCCAGGCCGCCGCGCAAAACCGCCGAGATCACTTACGGCCTTGCCGCCCGCGACGGCCGTATCTATCTCGTCCGCCGTGGCCGGCGCGAGTCGCTCATGCCCGGCATGTGGGAGCTTCCCCAACTCTGCAACGGTGATTGTGCCGCTAACGGTGCCCCAAATCTGCCCGATGGTGCCCCACATCTGCCTGTAGTTGGCAGATGTGGGAGTCAGAACAACGTCCTCCCAACCGATTTCACACTCCGCCACTCCATCACCGTCACTGACCACGCCGTCCACGTCTGCCGCGTGCCCGCCGCCGGTCTGCGGGGCGGCTGCTGGTTCCCGCTTCAGGATGCCGCCGCTCTTCCACTCACCGGATTGGCGCGCAGGATTCTCCGCCGCGCTTCCCTGATTTAGAATCATGGGTTCAACATTGGTGCCCGATATGTCCGGTAAGTGTTGAGTTTCAGCTTCAGCCCGTCTCCTGCTGAAACTGAAACTGAAACTGAAACTTGAAACTGTCTTTCGGAGGTCCAGGATGCCTGCGCTCATCGTGGGAAAAGCGGCGCCCGAAATTTCGCTTCCCGACATGCGCGGCAAACAGTTTTCCCTGCGCCACGCCCTTCGGTACGGGCCGGTCGTGCTGGCCTTTTTCAAGGTCACCTGCCCGGTGTGCCAGTACGCCATGC
>DASWAR010000286.1:0-2348 GCA_036391015.1 Terriglobales bacterium | reverse complement strand
CCGCTTTGGGCGCGATCCGGAGGGCATGTGGCTGCCGGAGACGGCGGTGGACGTCGATACCCTGGAGTGCCTGAGCTCCCAGGGCATCAAGTTCACGATCCTGGCGCCGCATCAGGCGCAACGATGGCGCAGCCGGCCCTGGGACGATTGGACGACTCACCATGGCGCCGCGATCGATCCCTCGCGCGCCTATCAATGCAACCTGCCTTCCGGCCGATCCATCAGCTTGTTCTTCTACGACGGCCCCATCTCGCACGCGGTGGCCTTCGAAAAACTGCTGTCCAACGGCGAGACTTTCGCTCACCGCCTGCTCAGTGGCTTCAACGACGCGCGGAACTGGCCGCAGCTCATGCACGTCGCCACCGATGGCGAGACCTACGGACATCATCATCGCCACGGTGACATGGCCCTGGCGTACGCGCTCGATTACATCGAAAGCAATCGCCTGGCGCGGGTAACCAATTACGGCGAATTCCTCGCCCAGCATCCTCCCACCCAGGAAGTGGCGATTGCGGAAAAGACTTCCTGGAGCTGCATGCACGGCATCAGCCGCTGGGAAGCCGATTGCGGCTGCAATTCCGGCACGCACGCTTCCTGGAACCAGCAGTGGCGCCGCCCGCTGCGCGACGCGCTGAACTGGCTGCGCGACTGTCTGGCGCCGCTCTACCATTCGCAGGCGCAGCCCCTGTTGCTCGATCCCTGGGCGGCGCGCGATGAGTACATCCGCGTGGTGCTTGATCGTTCCCCCTGGAACGTGGATGCTTTTCTGGCGCGGCATGGCTTTCCCGGACTGTCGCGCGATCAGCAGGTGCGCGCTCTGAAGCTGCTGGAAATGCAGCGCCACCTGATGCTGATGTTTACCAGTTGCGGGTTTTTCTTCGACGAGATAACCGGCATGGAGACGGTGCAGTTGCTGCAATACGCCGGCCGCGCCCTGCAGCTCGCCCAGGAATTGCTCGCCGTCGATCTCGAGGAAGATTTCCTGCAACGCTTGGAGCAAGCCTGGAGCAACCTTCCCAGCTTCGGCAACGGCCGCCAGGTTTACGACCGCTTCGTTCGGCCCGCCATGCTGAACCTGGAGGAAGTGGGCGCGCACTACGCCATCAGCTCGCTGTTCGACGGCTACCGCGGGCGCAGCTACGTCTACTGCTACAGCGTGGATTTGCTGGAATCGCGGGTGCTGGAGTCGGGCAAGGCGAGGCTCGCCCTCGGCCGCGCCGACATCAGTTCCCGTCTCACTCGCGAGCAGTTGACGGTGAACTTCGGGGTGCTTCATTTCGGCGATCACAACCTCTCCGCCGGTGTCCGGCCCAGCTCCTTCCGGGAGGACTTCCGCACCCTGGCCGCCCAAGCCACGCGCGCCTTCCAGTCCGCCGATTTGCCAGAATGCCTGCGCGTGCTTGACCGGGTCTTTCAGGGCGCGACCTATTCGTTGAAGTCGCTGTTTCGCGATGAGCAGCGCCGCATCGTCTCGCAAGTCGTAAGCTCCACGCTGAGCGAAGCCGAGTCAGCGTATCGCCAGGTTTACGACCAGCACGCCCAGCTCATGTGCTTCCTTTCGGATTTACAGATGCCGCTGCCCGGCATCCTGCGCGTGACCAGCGACTTCGTCCTCGACCGCTCGGTACGGCATGCCCTGACCGATCGCGACGTGGACCTGGAGCGCATCCGCACGCTCATCGAGACGGCCTCGCGCGACAACATCCAGCTCGATGTCCCCGCGCTGCAATTCGCCTTGCGCGAACGCCTGAACGCGCTGGTGGACCACTGGGCACTGAAGCCCTGCGATCGGGATCTGCTGGAGATGGTGGCCGCCGTCGTCTCCCTGGCGCGTGTCCTGCCATTCGATGTGGACCTGTGGAAAGTGCAGAATGTTTACTACCGGCTGTTGCAGGGAATCTCCGCCGACGCCATGGCGCGCGACACCTCCGGCCTATGGCTCGAACAGTTTCTGCACTTGGGAGAACACCTTGGGGTCATCGTGCCCGACAACACCGCGCTCTGCCCGCGTCTCCCGGAATCGGTGGAACCGGCTGCCAGCGGCGATGACTCCCGCCGCAGCACGACCTGTCTGTCGCCCGCCATGCACCTCCGCTACCGTCCATACGAGCAGCAATGAAAAATTCGTTCCCTTGGACTGGCCCGCAACTTGTCATCGGGCTGTCTGGACTCCGAGCGGCTGGCTTGCAACTGGGTCTTGCCGCACTGTGGTCGAATTCCTGGCGGTGGACGCATCCATGATCCGCTTCGGGACCAGGGGGGTCTACCCTGAGGAAACCCTCATAAATCAAGAGCCCACAGAAGAAAAGGAATCAGCACCACCATGGAACAAGGAACAGTTAAGTGGT
>DASWAR010000285.1:0-41189 GCA_036391015.1 Terriglobales bacterium | reverse complement strand
CGGCAGTGGCTGCGTTGTGTCGCCGTCTTCAACAAGCTGCCGGAATTATCAAAAGCGGTTCGCGCCGCCGCGCGTCCAGCATCCGCGGGGGCTCGCAGCAAGGAACAGAAGTAGGCAATTTCAATTCCGGCATACGCGCCCAGGAGCATGCGCCTAGAGCCGTTTTGCCGCATCACGTATGATGGACGCCCAGCATCATGCCTGATCAGACCACGGCCGGCGGCAAGAGCGTAAAACCCATTCGTGTCCTTTTGCTCGACGATCTCGAGGACAATCTGATTCTGCGGTCCACCATCCTCCGCCAGAGGGGCTACCGCGTTGTAACCTCCTCCTCGATCGAGGAAGCCGAGCAAAAGCTGGAGGATATCGATATCGCCGTGCTCGACTACCATTTGGGAGCGGGAAAATTCGGCACCGACGTCGCCGAATCGCTGCGGCAGAAGCGCCCGCAGGTCCCCATCATCATTCTTTCCGCGACGCTGGAGAGAAAGTTTGGCGGGATCGCCGACATCCATCTCCTCAAGGGACACAGCTCGGTGGACGACTTGCTCGGCGCGCTACGCTCCTTTGAGGCCAAGAGCCGCGGCAAACCGGTGGTGGTGGATGCGCGTGATTTTTACTACCGGCGCATTTCGGAAGCGATCGGCGACGATATAGTGATGGAGATCCTGGACCGCGACGGCAACTGGCTCTACGTCAACGAATACTTCGCCAAGCTCTTCGAGAAGAAACCGCAGTACTTCGCCGGCAAGAACAAGTTCGAGGAATTTCCGGAGGTCGGCGAGGAATGGCGCGAGATCATCCAGACCGTGGCCGATACCCGCGAAACCTATATTGATCGCGGTTTCCGCGGACTTCCCAACCTGCCCCGCAAATCCCAGCGCTGGACCTGGAATGTGCTGGTTTTTCCCATCAAGCTGCACAACGACCGCGATGGCGTCGTAATGAGCGCGCGGCTGATTGAGAAAAAAGGCGGATGAACGCCGCCAGGCCTTCCGCGATCAGAAATCACAAAGGGACGATCTGGTGATCGGGACAGTCGGACTTGGCCGCCTCGTATAACCTCGGCAGTAATTCGCGGCCGTGGCGCGCCAGGAAAAACACTCCGGCGATCTCGCGCTCCTGCAGACTCTTGTTGGGAAACAGCACGGAGCTCAGCCAATCGGCGTGGCGAATGACTTCTTCATTGCGTCGCAGTTGCGCCTTGCCGGCGCGTGCCCGCAGCCGGCGCAACTGGTAGAGCATCTTTGACCGGGCGCGCCCCGCCGCTTCCACCAGGCTGGAATCGAGTTTCTCCAGCGAGGCCCCGACCTTCGCCACCGACGCCTGCACTGCCTCTTCGGCTGCGAGAAAATCGCCGTCCAGTTCGCCGGGGATGCTGCGCAGCGCGAGCAGTTCTCGGAAAGCCTCCGGCCCGTGAAACAGGTCAGGCAGGCTGACGCGGTACTTGGCCAGCAAGCGCTGCGCGCGCGCGTCCACCAGGGTCGCGCTGAAGCGCGGCAGGACGGGCGTCACCCGGCCCAGCACTTCCTCGTACACCACCGCGGCTTGCGCGAAGTAGGCCACCTCCGCCGGCCCGCCAGTGTAGGCGATGGTGGGCAGCAGAAAATCCTGCACCACCGGACGCAACAGCACGTTGGCGCTGAAGCGTTGCGGCTCGGCCGCAATCTGCGCCAGCAATTCATCCTGCGTGACGCGATCGTGGCCGACGATGAAGCCGCCATCGCGGCGGTGGATGACCTCCCTGGCGCCGTTGCGCTTTTCGAACAGCAGCGTCGAGGAAGGCGTGACCTTCACCTGCTCGTGGTAGCCGGCGGCGCGCAATTCCTTGCCGCGGGCGAGCAGCGCATTGTCAATCTCCTCCGCCCCTATAACCGCGGCGCGGTAAACCGGCTGTGCGATCTGGTGCAGCTCCGGGTCGGAGGCATCCAGCAACACCACACCCGAGTCGCCGAACAGCCGGGCAAAAACCTGCGCGAATGCGCTTCCCAAGGTCTCGCTGGGGCGGTAGGCGTTCTTGAGCAGCGCGGTGATCTGGGTGTCGCCTAGCAATTCCGCGGCGCGCGCCACTACGCCTTCAATCTCGGCGCCCAGGCGGACATCGCTGATCGGCGCATCGGGCGCAGCGTGCGAGTCCGTGATTGATTTTTCCAGCTTCCCTTCCGAGGTGAGCAGCGCGGTGTGGTTTACTTCCGCCAGATCGTGGTCTTCGGTGGCAAGCCAGAAGATGGGAACGCAATCCAGGCCGAGCGCGCGGGCCTGTTCCGCAATACGCACCGCCGAGAGCGCCTTGAGCAACGAAAACAGCGGTCCGCCGAACAACGCGACCTGTTGACCGGTAACCGCAGCGGCGGCGCCCTCCCGCAGGCGGCCAATGCTGGCCGAGGTTTGCTCCGAAGCGCCCACCGCCCGATTTTGCCGCTCCAGGATTGCGGCGACCCGCTCCCGGCGCTGCTGGTCGTAATGCAGCGACGCGCCCACCTTGGGCAGCCAGTCGCGTTGGCGTGGGTTGAAAGAATAAAAGCGCCGTACCCGCTCAAAATCGTAGAGGAAGTCGCGGAAAAGTTGCGACGTATGCGGAATCGCGGAGAACGGGATACAGTCGGTCGGCACGCACGTTGGATGAGCCGGCATAGGCCCCGGATACGGGAATTCGATTGTAGCCGGGGCGTCATGGGTCCGGAAAGCGACAATCGGCAATCGGAAATGGTTTTGCGTTTTACCGCTCTGAATCGGCTTATCCCTTCAAATCATCCAATACATTGACTTCCAATCAGTTACTGCCATAATTGGAAGTAGCTCTTTGACAGCAGAACCCTTGTGTCGAGCCTTCCGTCGGCCTCAGGGCCGTCCGTGGCGGATGGCGCAGCGAGGGATCTGCCGCACATCACCGAGCACCCCATCGCGCGCAACAACCACGCACGACGGGGACCCCGCTTGAATGGGGGCGTCACGGCTTCGACGGAGATGCTTGCGGTAGAGAGGCATACCGGGGTGCACACACCCGTAATCGCGTGCAAAACCAATAATTGCCAACCAAACACTGGCATACGCTGCTTAATTAGTTAAGTAGCCGCTCTCCACGGCTTCGCCTACGGGCCGTGAAAGGGCGTCGCACAGTAGGCTGGCTTCCACGTGCCGCCTGAGCGTGGCAGCGAGAACCAGGGCTAGCGGCTCGCGTTTCTTGTCGTGTTCTGACCGTGGGCGGCGAACGTTTCCCTTGAGTGGGAAGCATGAACGCGAATAAGTATGTAGGCTCTCTGCCAGTAACAGCTTCGGACGCGGGTTCAACTCCCGCCGCCTCCACCATCCCTCTATACTCCTTTTCGCGCCAGCGCTCGCCAGACCGGCTCGTGCGCGCCGCTCGCCCTCCTGATTGTTCGCGCTTGCATTTCCGGAGCAGATTGCCGTACACGTTTCTGTGCGGCATTCCAACCGAACCATGCCGCTAGGGGAGCGTTCCATGACAGTACATGACCGCGTTCGCGCCACGATGGCGCTGATCGCGCTGCCGGGCCTGGTGTTGTGTGTGGCAACGTGTCTGGCGCAAGCGCCGCCGCAAACGCCACCGCAAGCGCAGTATCCTGCCTTGCAGAGCGAAACCCCCGCCAAGTTCCAGGCGGTCACCGACACCTTCGACTACGCGCGGCGGGAGGCGATGATTCCCATGCGCGACGGTGTCAAGCTGCACACGGTCATCCTTGTCCCCAAGGGCGTCGCCCACGCCCCGATCCTCGTTACGCGCACACCGTACGATGCCAACCGGCTGACCAGTCACGCGCAAAGTTCGCACCTGGCGCCGATTCTGGACGGCTACGACAACGCCGTCGAAGTCATCGTGGATGGCGGCTATATCCGGGTTGTCCAGGATGTTCGCGGCAAACATGGTTCCGAGGGCGACTACGTGATGAACCGTCCACTCCGCGGCCCGCTGAACCCTACGCCGGTGGACCATGCGACCGATACCTACGACACCATCGATTGGCTGGTGAAAAACGTTCCCGAAACCAACGGCAAAGTGGGAATCCTCGGCATCTCCTATGACGGCTTCCTGCCCTTGATGGCGCTGGTGAATCCGCACCCCGCGCTCAAAGTTTCCGTGCCCATGAACCCCATGGTGGATGGCTGGATGGGCGACGACTGGTTTCACAACGGCGCATTCCGTCAACAGGGAATGGGCTACATCCACGACCAGGAGGCGTCCCGCGATTCCCACGTGAAGTGGTGGACGAGCCACTTCGACATGTATGACGAATTCCTGCAGTTCGGCTCCGCCGGCGAACTCGGCCGCCGCCATGGGTTGGAGCAGGTTGGGTTCTGGCGCAAGCTACTCGAGCACCCGAGCTACGACGCCTTCTGGCGAGACCAGGCAGTGGATCAACTTCTCGCGCGGGAACCGCTACAGGTGCCGGTCATGCTGGTGCACAGCCTGTGGGACCAGGAGGACATCTACGGCGCGATCGCCGTCTACCAGGCGATTAAGCCGAAGGACACGAACAATGACAAAGTGTTCCTTGTCCTTGGCCCCTGGCATCACGGGCAGGAGATCGGCGACGGCAGCAGTCTCGGCGACGTCAGGTTCAACAGCAATACTGCGCTCTATTTCCGTGAGCACATCCTGGCGCCATTCCTGGCTCACTACCTGAAGGACGAAGCTCCCAAAGCCGAGATCGCTCCCGTGAATGCCTTCGAAACGGGAACGAACCGATGGCTCCGGCTGCCGGCGTGGCCGGCGGGTTGTGCGAGCGGCTGCACCGTGCGTCCGACGCCGCTCTATCTCGACGCCGGTCTGAAATTGAGTTTGATTGCGCCCAAGGCGGGCGATGCCGCATTTGAAGAATACGTCTCTGACCCCGCCCGGCCTGTCCCGTTCCGTTTGCGGCCTATCGACTCGAATTTCTCCAGCCATGGGAAGTCGTGGTCGCAGTGGCTTGCCGATGATCAGCGCGAATTCTCCAGCCGCACTGACGTTCTGACCTTTGTCTCCGACCCGCTGACCGCGCCCGTGAAGATTAGCGGTCAACCGGTGGCCAATCTCGTTGCCTCCACCAGCGGGACCGATTCGGACTGGGTGGTGAAGGTCATCGACGTATACCCGGACGAGGTTGCCGCGCAGCCCTCGATGGGCGGATATCAGCTCATGGTCTCTGCCGATATCTTGCGTGGCCGCTATCGCGAAAGCCTGGAAACAGCGAAGCCGATTGCTCCTGACAAACCGCTGGTGTATCGCTTCACACTGCCGACTGCCAACCACGCTTTCCTTCCTGGCCACCGCATCATGGTGCAGGTGCAGTCGAGCTGGTTTCCACTGTACGACCGAAACCCGCAGGCGTTCGTGCCCAACATGTTCTGGGCGAAACCGGAGAATTACGTGAAAGCCGTACAGCGGGTCTACCACGCCCCCGGCCAGGCCAGTTTCATCCAACTACCCATGGTGAGCACGCCATAGAGCTGGCGTTCTGAGCCCGCCATTCGCTGGTAAGGCTTGCATCACTAATCTGACGATCTCAAACGCCCGGTCAACTCCAACCGGGCGTTTGATTTTGAAACTCTGCCCGCGAGTTCCACATCCAACCGTCACGCGCTAAGTTCCGCCAGCGTCCGGCCGCACCCCTAGCCACATTGGAATAAGATTCAAACGATGCAGTCCGTAACCACTGTCCTGGAAGCGTTGCAGCTTGCCCCGGGCGACCGCACCGCGATCATCATCCCGGAATCCGGGGCGCGCGTGAGCTATGCCTCGCTCCGTCAACAAGTGCTGGAAATGGCCGACACCCTGGCGGCCGCCGGAGTCCGTCGCGGCAGCCGGGTGGCCATCGCACTGCCGAATGGCCTGCCCGCCATCGTGAGTTTCCTTGCGGCCACCATTGCCGGCACTGCCGCGCCCATGAACCAGACGTACAAGTACCAGGAATTCTGCTTTTACCTGCAGGATACAAACGCCAAGGTGCTGATCCTGGGACAAGACGACACGGGCGAGGCGGGCCCCGCCGCGGCCGACAGTGGAGTTCCAATCCTGCCAATTGAAATTGATGCCCAGGGCACGGTTCGCCTCAAGGGAATCGCTCCGAAGCCGTGGACGACAGCGCCGGCGGCGGACGACATCGCCTTGGTTCTCCACACCAGCGGCAGCACGGGGCAGCCCAAGCGGGTGCCCCTGGAGCACCGCCATCTCGCGCTATCGGCGGCCAATATCGTCAAGACCTACGCACTGTCGCCCGACGACGTGTCGCTTTGCTTCATGCCCCTGTTTCACGTCCACGGCATCGTCGCCTCCACCTTGGCGCCGCTGCTTTCCGGCGGTACCGTGGTGGCGCCTACCGGCGTGAACCCGCTCATCTTCTGGCGCCTGGTGCGGCAATATCGGGTCACCTGGTACACCGCGGTTCCGACCATTCACCACGTGGTCTCGGCTCGCGCCCGCAGCGGCGATCGCCCGGAGCAGGGCGGATCGCTGCGCTTCGTGCGTTCCGCCAGCGCGCCCCTGGCGCCCGACGCCATGCGGAAGATGGAAGAGGTCTTCGGCGTGCCCGTTCTGGAAGCTTACGGAATGACGGAAGCGGCGCACCAGATGGCATCCAATCCCCTGCCTCCCGCGGCGCGCAAGCCGGGATCGGTCGGGCTGCCGACGGGATTGGAAATCAGCATCATGGATTCGATCGGTCATCACTTGCCGGGCCGGGATCGCGGCGAGATCGTCATCAAGGGTCCCAACGTGTTTCACGGATATGAAAACAACCCGGGCGCCAACGCCGAGGCCTTTGTGGACGGCTGGTTTCGCACCGGCGACGAGGGATGGAAAGACGAGGGCGGGTACGTCCACATATCCGGACGCATCAAGGAACTGATCAACCGCGCCGGGGAGAAGATCGCGCCGCGCCACGTGGACGAAGTGCTGGGAGAACATCCCGCGGTCGCCGAGGCCGTGACCTTCGGTATGCCGCATCCCACGCTCGGCGAAGAAGTGGCCGCCGCCGTCGTTTTGCGCGAAGGACACAGCGATGCCGACCTGTTGAAATTCTGTCGCGAGCGCCTGGCGCACTTCGAGTGCCCGAAGAAGATCTTTGTCGTCGAAAGCATCCCGCGCACCGCGACCGGCAAGATCCTGCGCCGCGCCGTGGCTGCCCTCCTGTGCGGCGGGAAGGAGCACATGGCATGAAGTTCCTGATCGCAGGCGCGGGCGCCGTGGGGGCCTACATGGGGGCCAAGATGGCGCGCGCCGGATTGGACGTCACGCTGTTCGCGCGCGGCCGGCAACTCCAGGCCATCCGGGAGCGCGGCGTTCGCGTGGTCGGCGCTGATGAGGAGTTCGAGGCTCGGCCCAAGACCACCGGCAACCTGGAGCAGGCAGGCGTTTTCGATGTCGTGTTCCTGAGCGTGAAGGCGCACAGCCTTCCGCAACTGGCGCCGCAGTTGGCCAGCGTCATCGGTCCGGAAACCACGGTCGTCAGCACGCAGAACGGCATTCCGTGGTGGTTTTTTCAGGGCGCAGGCGGCGACCTCGAAGGCCTTCGTCTGGACCGCGTTGATCCCGGCGGCGTAGTCTCCTCCGCCATTCCCGCGAAGCAGGTACTCGGCTCGATCATTTACTTCGCGACGGATATCACCGAGCCTGGCGTAATCCGCCACACCGAGGGCAACCGCATCTCCCTCGGCGAGCCGGACGGAACCCGCTCGGAACGCGCCCGCAAAATCGCGGAAGCGCTGATTGCTTCGGGCCTGCGCTGTCCCATCACTACCCACATCCGGCGGGAAATCTGGGTCAAGATTCTGGGCAACGTGGTTTTCAATCCGGTAAGCGCCCTCAGTGGGGCGACGCTGGCGCAAATGACGGGCCATCCGGAGGTTTCGGCAATCGTCCGCGAGGTGATGCGCGAGACCGAAGCTGTCGGCAAGAAGCTTGGCTTCGAACTGCCCATCACCCTTGACCAGCGCATCGCCGGCGCGGCGAAAGTTGGCGAGCACAAGACCTCCATGCTCCAGGACCTGGAGGCCGGCCGGCCGCTGGAACTCGATGCCATTGTCGGTGCGGTGGTCGAACTCGGCGAGCGCCTGAAAGTTTCGATGCCGCACACGCGCACCATCTACGCGTGCACCAAACTCCTTGCGGAAGTCCGCAGCGGTAACGTGTCCAAGATGCCGGAGAATGCAATCACCGCCAGAGAAGTGAGCAAGGCCGAGATCGACTCCGTCGCGCGCGAACTCCTCGCCGCGTCCGAAGCCGGTGCGATGGTGGCCGTCCCGCCGTCAGACCGCGGTTTCGATCTGGACGCGTGTTACGCCGTGGAATGGGGAATCAAGCGCCTGCGCGAGCAGGCCGGGCACAAGGCGGTCGGCCGCAAGGTCGGCTTCGCCAACAAGGCGATGTGGCGCATCCTCAAGCTGCCGACGTTGGTTTGGGGCCACATGTACGACGACACCGTCCACTACGCCGAAAACAATTTTGCCGCGATTTCGCTGCCCAGGGCGCGCTCGCTGAAGATCGAGCCGGAAATCATGTTCGGCTTGAAGCGGCCGATCACGTCGGAAGGCCTGGACGCCGCGGCGGCGCTCGAAGCCTGCGAATGGATTGCCTTCGGTTTCGAGATCATTGACGGCCCGTTTCCCGACTGGAAATTTCAGCCCGGCGACTTCGTTGCATCGCTCGGCCTGCACGCGGCGCTGATTGTCGGCGAACGCAAGCCGGTAACGCCCGACCTGATTCCCGCGCTCATCGAGCAACTCCCGTCATTCAAGGTCCGCATGTCGAAAAACGGCGCGTTCGTCGAAGAGGGCTCGGGAAAAAATTCCTTGCGCAGTCCCGCATTGTGCCTGGCGGAATTGGGGGGAGCCGTGCTGAAGCGCGGTCAGCCACCGTTGGGCACAGGCGAGATCATCAGCTCCGGCACACTGACCGCCGGCCACCTCATGACGAAAGGCGATACCTGGAACGCCGAACTCCAGGGACTTCCCCTTCCCAATCTCACCCTTCGGCTCGTGTAAACGGCTTCACCCTTGGCGGCGGATGACCCGGCCAGAGAGTTCATTGGCAAATCGTTTCTGGCACCGCCCCAATCTGGAACTGACGGTCTAGGGCAAATCGCTTCCTGGCGTCCCGCTTTTCTTGACTTCCTTGGCGCTCGTCCTAAGCTCGGTGAGCACAAACTCTGACCCAGCGCGCCCAACACGCGTGCTGGTCCCGTCCGCTCGGTGCCCGTGTGCCGCGTGACTGCGGCGTAAGGGTGCTAGCGAGCGCCGTGCGGATGGATCGCCCCGTGGCGGAGAACACAACCGCCACGGGGCCCATTTTTCATTGCGCATGGGAAACAACTAAGTTTCGCTTTTCAACAACTTTTCAAAGTCCTTTTTCTTTTTCACCGGGAGCGTCTTGATCGCGCTCCGCGCCAGCGCCACATACGCCGCCCGCGCCTCGGGCAGTGCCCGCAGCACCTCCAGGTGCCGCCGCACGGTCTCGATATCCCCGCGCACCAGGGGTCCGCTGAACGCACCCTCCGGCCCGTGCTCGATATAATTCGCCACCGTCTGCCGGAGGATGGGCGCAATTGCCGCCCGCGCTGAAACCTGGTCCAATCCCGCCTTGCGCGCCACCCGCTCCGCCGCCGCGATGGTCGCCACAATCAGTGGCGACGTAAATGCTCCAAACGCGTGATACATCGGCTTGCGCCGCGCAACGATCAGCACCGCGCGTCCGCCCAGGTCATGCGCAATCTGCCGCGCCGCGCGCACCGCGGGGGCATCACCCTCGATGGCAAACGTGACCCCTCTCAATTCCGGCCGCACGTTGCGTACGAATGTCATCATGGGATGAACTGACGCGACGGCCGCACCGCGCCGCTTGAGCCGCTTCAGCTCCCGGCTGCTCAGCGCCCCGCTGGAATGGAACGCGATCTTCCCATCCCACCTGGCCGATCTGGCCAGCTCCGCCGCACAGGCAGCGATCGCACCGTCGCCGACGCAGATCCACACGATCTCGGCATTAAACCTGGCCTCGCTTGTAATCACGTCACGGGCGCCGATCTCGCGTGCCAGCGCGCGGGCGTGTTTAGCCGATGTGCCTCCGCGATGAACAATTTCCTGCACGCGATATCCCGCCGTGTGCAGCGCGCGCGCCATGGCGCTGCATAGGTTCCCCGGCCCGACCATCGTGATCGCTGGCTTGCGTGGCATAAAGTCGCCGAAGCATAACAGTTGTCAATCGCCGCTCGCCAATCACAAATCACCAGCCAGTTCCGCTCGCGTATATTGAACCCATGCCGCGACCTCGCAAGCCCAAGAAGGCCAGAATCATCTCCTCGCGCGTCGTCTATCGCGGACCGGTCTTCTACGTCACCAGCAACCGCGTCCAGGAACCCGGCAGTATCGTCGTCCGCCGCGACGTCGTCCGCCACAGCGGCTCCATCGTCATCATGGCGGTGGACGATACCCGCTCCGAGCCGCGCGTTCTGCTGGCGCGCCAGTACCGCCACCCCGCCAACGACTACCTGTGGGAGCTTCCCGCCGGACGCATTGATGGCGGCGAATCCGAGCTCGAGGGCGCCAAGCGCGAGCTGATCGAGGAAACCGGCTACACCGCCGCGCACTGGCGCCGCGCCCTCTTCTTCTATTCCAGCCCCGGCTTCCTCGACGAAACCATGGCCGTCTATCTCGCCACCGGGTTGAAGCGCGGCAAGGCGCAGCCCGAAGAAGATGAGGTCATCCAGAAACGCATGTTCCCGCTTTCGAAACTCGTCCGCAAGATCATGAGCGGGGCCATCCGCGACGGCAAAACCATTGCGGCCGTACTGTGGCTCTGCGAGACATCTCGAACTAACAAAAATGTAAAACGGCCAAAAAAATAAACCATACCCTGGCGCCGGGCCGCCGACCACCAGCCAGCGCTGTTACTCAAGCACCTGCCTGCACTTAGGGACGAGCGCGGACCCGCATGAACACAGCGCTTTAGCTGTATACTCTCTTGACCACACATCCCACCCGCATCAGAATGAATCATACCCATTCGCAAGGTCCCCTTCTGCCAAGCAAGGCGAAGCGCCAGCAAGCCGAGCTCTCCGTCTTAATTGGCCTAATCTCGAAGGGCTGACAGGGCCGCGCGCGTCGTGGGGGCGCGGCGGTAAGAGCACGGAGGAAGAGAACGGTGGCACGTATCAAAGGCAAAGTGAAATGGTTCAACAACGCGAAGGGATTCGGCTTCATCGGCCGCGAGGATGGTCCGGACGTCTTCGTCCACTACAGCGCCATTACTTCGGAGGGCTACAAGAGCCTGCAGGAAGGCGATGATGTTGAGTTCGAGATCGTCCAAGGCCAGAAGGGGCCACAGGCCGGAAACGTTACCAAGCTGACGGCCTGAGCATCACCAGGTTCTATCGACCATCGGCGCCCGGCTCTCGGGTCTTGCAATCACCCGGGAAGTCCCGCATCACGGCCGCTGCTCCCGAACCCTTCACTCACGGCAGCGATTAGCCGACAGCCGCTTCTCAGGCATAGAATCCTCAACGCGTATGCCCGAACAACGCCCGCTCGACAACAAAGCCATCGCCTCCGTCCTCAACGAAACGGCCGACCTGATGGAGATCAACGGCGACGATCCCTTCCGTATCCGTTCTTATCGCCGCGCCGCCGAAGCCATCGAAGCGCTCGACCAGCCCATCTGGGCGCTGATACCGGAACCCAAGAAGCTGCTCGAAATTCCCGGCATCGGCAAAGGCATGAGCGCGCACCTGAAAGAACTCTACGAGACCGGGCGCGTCGGAGTGCACGCCGAACTTCTGGAGAAGTACCACCCTTCCATGCTCGAGCTTTTGAAGATCCAGGGCCTCGGCCCCAAGACCATTGCTCTGCTGTGGAGCGCGCACCAGGTCAGCGATCTGGAAGGCGTGGAAAAGCTGGCGCGCGCCGGCAAGCTGCGCGAACTGCCGCGCATGGGCGAAAAGCAGGAACAGAAAATCCTTAAGGCAATCGAGGGTTACCGCCGCATTTCCGGCCGCTTCTCGCTCGACCACGCCGACGAGATGGCACAGAAACTAAGCCGTCATGTGGCACATTTGCCGGGCGTGGACAAGGTCACGCCCGCGGGCTCGCTGCGCCGCGGACGCGAAACCGTCGGCGACCTCGACATCCTCATCACCGGCAAGTGCTGCCTGCACGAAGGGCAGCGCAACGCCGTCATCGAGCAGATCGTCGGCTTCCCCGGCATTCTCGACGTGATCGCCCGCGGGGAAAACAAGGTCAGCTTCAAGCTGAGCAGCGGCATGCAAGTGGACGTGCGCCTGCTCCCGCCGGAATCCTTCGGCGCTGCCCTGCAGTATTTCACCGGCTCGAAATCGCACAACGTCGCTCTGCGCCAGCGCGCGCTCAAGCTCGGCTACACGCTCAATGAATACGGTTTGGTCAAGCTCGAAGGCGAGAAGCGCGTCGCCGGCAAGACGGAAGAGGAAATCTACGCCAAGCTCGGCATGGATTGCCCTCCTCCCGAGCTGCGCGAAAACACCGGCGAAATCGAAGCCGCCATCGAACACCGCTTGCCCAAGCTGATCGAGCGGCGCGATCTTCAGGGCGACGTGCATATGCACACTGTGGAAACCGACGGCAAGTGCACCATCGAGGAGATGGCCGGCGCCGCCCGCGCCTGCGGTTACAAGTACATGGCCATCACCGACCATTCCAAGAACCTGGCGATGGCCAATGGCCTCGACGACAAGCGCGCGCTGGCGCACATTAAGAAGATCCACAAGGCCGACGAGAAACTCGAAGGCATACGGGTCTTTGCCGGCATCGAAGTGGACATCCTTGCCGACGGCTCGCTCGACCTCTCCGACTCCGTGCTGGAAGAAATGGATATCGTCATCGCCAGCGTGCACTCGGCCTTCAACCAGGAGCCGCAGCAAATGACCGACCGCCTGCTGAAAGCCATCGGGAACAAGCACGTCTCCGTCATCGGCCATCCCACGGGACGCATCCTGCTGCGACGCGATGCCTATCAGTTCGACATGGAAGCCGTTCTCGCCGCCGCTGCGCGCAACAAAGTCGCGATGGAGTTGAACGCGTATCCCGATCGCCTCGACCTTTGCGATCGCCATCTGCGCATGGCCAAAGACCGTGGCGTGAAGATTGTCATCAACACCGACTCCCACCACACCTCGCACATGGAGAAGATCAAGTATGGGGTGCTGCAGGCGCGGCGGGCGTGGCTGACGAAAGACGACGTGCTCAACACCTTGACTACAGACAAATTCGCTAAGGCGATGAAGAAACAGTGGCAGTTGGCCAGTGGCTAGCGCTGGAAGCGCGAACCGCATCTCACATCCGAGCAGCGCCCCGCGCGCAGAACGGAATTCCGAATGCCGGAAGATAACGCGAAACCGAAACCAACGCCGGCGCCCAAGCAGGACGCCGACAACTACGATCGCGCCCACGTCCCCATGGGAGAAGAGTTCGACAAGGCCAAATGGACTCTTCCGCCATGGCAGCCTGTGGTCATCGCGCTGGTCGTCGTCGGCATTGTGGTCGCAATCGTCTCCTGGGTTACCAAAGCAAAGCCGCAAGGCAAGGCGACCATTGACAACATCAACGTGGTCCAATTACAGGCCGGCGACAGCGTGCTGGTCGCGATCAACGCCACCCTCAACAACACCGGCAAGAAGCCGCTCTGGATCCACAACATCAAGGCGCAAGTGACCACCGATAAGGGCGACTTCTCCGACGAGGCCACGCCCGCCGTGGACGTGGAGCGCTACTACCAGGCTTTCCCCGATCTCAAACAGGACACCTTGCCGGCGCTGCTCCCTGAGGCCAAAATCGCTCCCGGCGGCCAGCAAGCGGGCACCATGGTCTTCAGTTTCCCGGTCACCAAGGACCAGTTCGACAAGCGCAAGTCGCTAACCGTCACCATCCAGCCGTACGAGCAAAAAGCCGTGGTGTTGACGCAGTAGCTGTGGGATTTGCGATGGCAGTGCGCCTCGCCCCAACCAATCACAGGCGACAAAGGTTTGACCGCGCTGATTGAGCAGAATACGATTCGTGCACATTCTGCCTTTTTGTGGAGCCCAATTTGTCCCGCCTCGAAGGAAAAGACCTCCGAACCCTGCTGTTATGGATCGTCATCGGCATCGTCGGCGCGGTGGTCGCGTTCCGCTATTTCCATGCCGCCTTTCCGGAAGCCGCGCTTGACCTGAAAGTGCCCAAGGCCGAAGTGCTGGAAACCGCGCGGAAATTCCTCGCCGCCAATGGCATGCCGGTCGAAGGCTACGAAACCAGCATCGTTTTCCACGTTGACGAAAACGCGAAGACGTACCTGGAGCGCGAACTCGGTCTGGAGCAGGCCAACAAGCTCATGGCCGGGCCGGTGGTGGTGTGGCAATGGGACGTGCGCTTCTTCCGGCCGCGCCAGCAGGAGGAGTTTCACGTTGGGGTCACACCCGCGGGACGGGTTGTCAGCTTCTCCCATGTCATCGAGGAGGCACGTGCCAGCGCGCGGCTGGAGCGCGATGCGGCGGAGGCGGTCGCGGAAGCTTTTGCCAGAATGCAGTACGCCGACTTCGCCAATTATGATTTTCTTCCCGCCGAGGCGAACTCCAACGACCGTCCCAACCGCCGCGACTGGAGCTTCACCTGGGAGCGGCAAGGGTTCAAGGCGCCGCAGCGGGCAGACGGCGCGCCCTACCGCCTGCGCGTCAGCGTCCAGGGTGACCGTCCCGGAGGTTCCGGCGAATTCCTGAAAGTGCCGGAAGAGTGGGAACGGAGCTATCAGAAGCTGCGGTCGAGCAACACCTTCTACGGCAGCATCGCGCTGATTCCCTACTTGTTCCTGAACGGCGCCATGCTATGGGTGCTGTTCGATCTTGGCCGCCGCGGCATCATCCGCTGGAAAGGCGCGCTCAAGCTTGGGGTCGTGCTGGCGGTCCTGTTCTTCGCCATGACGGCGAACAACTGGCCGGTGACGCGCGCCGGCTACGACACGAACTCATCCTATTTGTCGTTTGTAGTGCAGCACCTGGCGCTGGCCGCCGCAGGCAGCATCGCGCTCGGCCTGATGGTGTCATTGACCGTGGCCGCGGCAGAACCGCTGTACCGCGTGTCGCAACCGGACCAATTGCGGCTGAGCGCGGCGTGGACGCTGCCCGGCATCCGCACCAAGGAATTCTTCCGCTCGTGCGTGATCGGCCTCGGCATGGCCGCCGGGCACATCGGCTTCGTCGTGCTCTTTTACTTGCTGGGCAGCCGGGTCGGCGTGTGGGCGCCGCAGGACATTCCCTACACCGATGTCTTGAGCACGCATTTCCCCTGGTTGTACCCGCTGACCATCGGAGTGTACGCCGCCACCAGCGAAGAGTTTTTGTTCCGGCTATTCGCCATTCCCTTCCTCATGCGGCTGACTAAGTCGCGCGTGCTTGCCGTGGTGCTGCCGGCGTTCTTCTGGGGTTTCCTGCACTCCACCTATCCGCAGCAGCCTGGCTACATCCGCGGCATCGAGGTCGGCCTGATTGGAATCGTCGCCGGCGTGGTGATGCTGCGCTACGGCATCCTGGCCACGCTGGTGTGGCACTACACGGTGGATGCGGCGCTGATCAGCCTGTTCCTGCTGCGCTCGGGCAACGCTTACTTTCGCACGTCGGGAGCACTGGTCGCCGCCGGCGCGCTGGTTCCGTTGCTGATCTCCGGAGGCTTCTACTTCGCGCGCAGGCGATTCGAGCCTGACGAAGCGCTGTTGAATCGCGCCGAGGCTCTGACGGAGGAGCCTGCCCCAATCGAGGTAGCGGTGGAACGGCAGACCGCAGTGGTGGAAGCGCTGACGTCATCGCGCATCAAGCTGGTGGTGGGCTGCGGCGTGGTGGGACTGCTGCTGGTGATCCTGGTGAAACCGCACGAGGTCGGCGATTTCCTGCGCTTTCGTGTGAATGCCCAGCAGGCGGCGGAAAGCGGCGATGCCGTTCTGCGGGCGCGCGGCATCCATCCCGAGCGCTATCACCGCGCGACCACGCTGGCCGACCGGTCGGATAAGTACGTGAATGAATTCCTGCGGCGGAAGGTGGGCATCGCGGAAGCCAATCGTCTCTATGGTGAAAAAGTACCGCTGGCGTTGTGGCGCGTGCGTTACTTCCGCGATAGCGAAACCGAAGAGTACGCGGTGATTGTGCGGCCGGACGGCGGCATTCACTCGCTGCACCATACCCTCGAGGAAAAAGCTCCCGGCGCCAAGCTGTCGCGCGAAGAGGCGCAGGCGCTGGCGGAAAAGTATCTGCGCGACGAGAAGAAACTCGACCTGAACCAGTGGAAGCTGGTGGATTCGTCGGCCGACGCACGCCCGGCGCGCACCGATCACCGCTTTGTCTGGGAGGAGAAGCAGCCGTCGGCGGGATCCGATGTGGACGCCGCTTACGTCCGCGCCGAGCTCCATGTGCAGGGCGATGAAGTGTCGGGCTATCGCGTGTTTTTCAAAATTCCGGAGCAGTGGGAACGCGATCAGCAGAAGCGCACGCTGCCACGAGTGCTGAGAATCGTGTGGCGCATCGTCTTCTTCGCCGGACTCGGCGGCGCCGCGCTCGTGCTGTTCTTTAAGAACCTCCGGCAGCAGTCGGTTCCCTGGCGGCGGCTGGCGAATTGGGCCCTGGCCGCGCTGTTCGGGACAGCCTTGGCCACGCTGAACAGCCTGCCCAACATCCTGGCCAGTTATCAAACAGCGGTTCCGCTGCGCACCTTCGAGGCGATCACCGGCGTGTCGCTGTTTGTCGCCGTGCTCTTCGGCTACGCGTCGGCATTCTTCCTGCTCGGGCTGGCATGGTTCTACCTGGCGCGTGCCTTTGGTGAGGAGAAAATCTGCGGATGGCGCGGGCTTCCTGCCAGCTACTATCGCGACGCGCTGATCGTGGGTGTGGGCGGAACCGCGGCCCTGGCGGGACTGGAGCGGCTGGCGCAGTTCGTGTCGCGCGCGTGGCCGACCCTCACGCGCTCGCTCTCCGCTGCGTTGCCGTCGCACCTCGACGGCTATCTGCCGGCCGGAAATGCGGTAGGTTCCGCGCTCAGCGCGGGTCTGTTACTGACGGCATCGGTCGGACTGGCCGCTGGTTTTATCGCGTGCCACCTGCAAAAACGGTGGATGCGTTCGGCGCTCTTGTTGGGCGCGGCGCTCGCGTTGGTGGGCGATTGGGGCAGCCCGGCAGATTTCGCCAAGCGCCTGCTCATCGAGATGGTGCTGCTGGGTGTCGTATGGCTGGGCGTGCGGAAGGTGGTTCGCTTCAACCTGCTGGCGTACTTCCTGCTCGCTGCGCTGCCCGGCCTGGTCATGGCTGCGGCGGAACTTCTGCAACAACCCAACACTTTTTTCCGCGCCAACGGCTGGTTGGCAGCAGCGGCGGCAGTCGCACTTGTCGCCTGGCCGCTGGTTGCCATGCGAACCGCGGCGCCAGATCGCACGGCGAGCGCGGCCACGTCGGGTGACTGAGGGCGCCTACTGATTCTTGTGGAGAAATTTCAGCCGTTTATGCGGCTGCGCCGCGGCTTTGACGTCGTCGTACTTGAGGCAACTGATGGAGCCATCCACCTCGAGCACGGCGAGCGCGACGTCGCTCAAGTTGCCGATGCCATGCTCGCGAAGGGCGCGCGTCAGTTCGTCGTGCGAGACGTGCTCGCGCGCCATATGCGACTCGAGCGCCTGGCCGTTATGCACCAGCAGCGTCGGCGATCCCTCGATGACGCGCCGGAAGCGGCGATTTAAGCCCGAAACTTCCGCCACCAGGTAATTCACCACCAGCAATGTGGCCGCCGCGACGATGCCGCCGAGCAGCGAAGTGTCGGGGCCGGTCATGGCGTTTTGCACCGAGTTGCTGATCAGCAACAGGAGCGTGAGGTCAAAGGGAGTCATCTGGCCGACTTCGCGCTTGCCGCTGAGGCGAACCCCGAGCAGCACCACGAGGTAGATGACCAGCGTGCGAAGGACGATTTGAACGAGGACTGCGCCGCCTGGATACATTTTTCGAGTTGTGAGTCGCGAGTCGCGAGTGTACGCCAGGAACGCGAAACATCAAACCGCAAAGGACGCTAAGGAACGTAAAGGAAAAAAATCCTTGCGGCCTTGGCGACCTTCGCGGTTGATCTTCAGCGGCACACGCGAGGGCGTCCTTCGACTTCCCCTTCGGCCGCGCTCAGGGCTCGCTTCGCTCGGCAAAAGCAGGGACAGGCTGTGTGCCACATCACCGACTACTGCTTGACAGTTGAAACCGGCGCGCCTTTGGGCGTGCTCAAGTAGCCGGAGATCTTGTTCTTGTCGGCGGTCATGACGACGACTTCGTAGAGGAAGCGGTCGCGTCCGGAGTAGAACTGCAGCGGCTCGTACAGCGTGCGGTCCTTCTTCTCAATCGTGCGGTCGTCGGCCATCACATTGAGCGTGTACTTGCCTTTCTTGCCGTCCACCTTCTTAAGTTGCAGGCTCACGGTGGAAACCGGCGTGGGCCGCTGGCCTTTCTGCAGCGAGAATTCGTAGATATTGCGATCGCCGCGGTGCTTGAGGGTTTCCAGGTCGTCGCGGGTATGGGCAATCAGTCCGCTCTGCACGTTGAGGTCGCCCATGACGCGCTCCAGCTTGGACTTGGTCGCCTCCAGATCGGTCCTGGTAGTGGCGATGTCGGTCTTGGCGCCGCCGAGCTCGGTCTTGACACCGGCGACTTCCCCGCTGACCGCGCCCACCTGCTGCTTGGTTTGCTCGCTGAGCCGCTGTTCGGCCTCTCGCTGCTGGCGCTGAAGAGAGGCGGAACGCGAGGCGATTTCCTTCTGCGTCAAGCCGACTTTTTCCGCCAGCACCTGGTTTTCGGCCTTGAGGCTGGTTTCTGCGATACCGAGGCGCTTCAGAAGCTGCGCATTCTCCGCCTCGGCGGCGGTTTGAGCAGCTTCGAGCTTTTCGATGCGGCCGCGCGAATCGAAAATGAAGTAGAGCGAGACCGCCACGGCAACGATGGCAACTCCCAAAATCACATTGCGCAGCAGGTTGCCAGTGGAGCTTGTGTCTATACTTTGGTGCTCATGTTCGTCGGGCATATCTCTCCTGAACTGACTCGAAGGATGGTCAATTGTTGAGCAGAAGCTCTGCACTGTCAATGAACCCGTAACCGAGTTGCGAGTTGCGACACCGGAGCCGCAAGCATGGGGGGTGCCCTTCGACTTCAATCAGGGCAGGCTGCGTGCCACACTCGACGATGGGCGCGCCAAAAAAAACGCGCTCGAGGGCGAGCGCGCTCCAACTTTTTTCGCGAAATCGCTAAATAAACATTTCGTCTCGCGGCTGGCCGGCATGGCTGCGAGTACGGCGGCCGAGCAGCGCGCCCAGTCCGGCGGTCAGGCCCTGAACGAGGCCGGCGGCCTGGCGTACGGGCGAGATGACTGTGTGATGGACCAGTTCGGTGGTTTCTTCGACGCGGTCCATGGTGCGGGTAACCAGTTCGTCGGCACGGATGACGTGCAAGCGCGTGCGGTCTATGACGTCGCTGACGGTGGCATCCAGCCGCTCGACCTGGCCCTTGATCGTCGCGGTAGTGGCAGCGGCGTTGGCGATCATCTCCTCAATTTTGGGCTTGGTGGTGGTGAGCAGCGACTGGGCTGCGTCGAGTGTGGGCAGGGCACGGCGCTGGACCTCTTCGGCCAGCGCCTGCATGCGCGCGGAGCTCTTCTGCACGGTGAGCAGGATGGCGAGCAGGATACCGATCTGCAACGCCAGAGCCACGCCGATTTCAATGAGCAGAACTGTAAAGCGCGTCTCCATGATCGTCGGCGGGCGCGCTAGACGCTCTTCCCTTCGCCCTCGGTGGCCTCGCGATACGCCTGCCGGCCAGCGTCGTAGGCGGACTTGAACTGCTCCTTCTGCTGGCTGACGACGTCGCGGCCTTTTTCCACCCACTCATTGGCCTGTTCGCGGGCGCGCTGGGCTTGCTCGACGACACGGTGCCGTCCCTCTTCCGCCTTGCTGGCGAGAGTTTCGCGGGTTTCGCGGCCGGAGGCCGGAGCATACAGAACGCCGATCGCGGCGCCGATCCCCAAACCGGTTAAGAACCAGAGAAAGCCGTTTCCGTCTCTTTCGGACATAAAATCCTCCCAAACATTGCCTGAAACTGCCCATGTTAGCACCCGTGGCAGTTAGCGGCAAGGGGCCATGGCCATGAGAATGAAGAATTAAGAAGTCAGAATGTAGGATGGTCCGACCTTCGCAGCAGAAGTCGTTCTGACTTCTGACTTCTGACTTCTTAATTCTTAATTCTTAATTTTTCGGTTTCGATCACGGTTTCTGCGTGGGGCGAAGGACGACTTCGCTGGCGAAGGACTGCGGCGCCTGCGTTACCAGCATCGCCACCACGTGCGCGACGTCGGCGGGACGCAACATTTTGAGCGGGTCTTTGCCGGCGTGCGGGCCGAGTTCCGATTGCGTGCTGCCGGGACAAACTACGCTGACACGGATGTTATAGCGGCGAAGCTCTTCGGCGACGGAGTAGCTGAGGCCGTTCAATCCCCACTTGGAAGCCGCGTAGGCGGCGCCGTTGGGCAGCGGGTTCTTGCTGGCGATGGAGGAGATGTTGACAATGTCGCCGCGGCCGGCGCTGATCATCATGGGCGCGAAGCAGCGGATAGCGTAAAACACGCCGCGCAGATTGGTGTTGAGGATGCGCTCCCAGTCCTCGGGCGGAAGCTGATGCAGAGGACGGCTGAAATCGCCGACGCCGGCATTGTTGACCAGGATGTCGGTGCGGCCGAAACTCTGTTGCACGCGCGCGACGAGCGCTTCCACCGAGGCGAGTTGGGCCACGTCGCAGACCATGGCCTCGCACGGTCTGCCGGCGGAGCGAATCTGCTGTGCGGCGGCATCGAGAGTCTGCTGCGAGCGCCCACAGATGACGGTGGTCGCGCCCATTTCCGCCAGGCGGGCCGCGATGGCGTGTCCGATGCCGCGGCCACCGCCTGTAACCACAGCTACTTTGTCCTGAAGAGGATTCGTGCTGTCGTTCATCATGCCAAGCTCCTCGAAGCCGCGCCGGGGGCCGCTTCAGCAGGCCGGCGCGGCCTGCCATGCATCCAGTATCCAGGAAACCAGCATCAAATCAGGCGGGAAGAGCCGTACCCGTAACGCAACTTGCCTTTGTACGAGGTACATTCTTATAATCCCTTGCCTCTGAGCACCCTGTCTCTTAGAAGCAGAATCGAGGCAGGCGGTAGTAAGAAATTGCCGTTTCCGGGTCGGGGTGCGCGCAGGCCTTTCAAACTGCGCGTGTGGTCTGCGCGTGCCGGATGGCTTGCGTGGGCGACGTCGCTGTTTTTCCCAGGAATCGAAGTGAAGTAAGGAGCTATCGCATGAAGAAGCCGCTCATTATCCTTGTGCTGGTACTCGCCGCCGTGGCCATGGCACAGACCGGCGCCGACCCGCAGGCACAGAGTGGACAAACCGCGCCGACCGGGCCGACGATCAAGGACCCGGCCGAGTACAACGCTTACGTCACAGCCATGAGCCAAACCGATGCCCCGGCCAAGGCGCAGGCCCTGGAGACGTTTCTGCAGCAGTACCCGAGCAGCGTGGTCAAGGTGAGCGGGCTGGAATTGCTGATGGCCACTTACCAGCAGCTTGGCAATTTGCAGAAGGTGCTGGACACGGCCAATCGTGTGCTTCAGGCCGATCCCGCCAATCTGCGGGCTCTGGCGCTGATGACCTACGTCTACCGGCAGCAGGCGGAAGCCGGCGGGCCGAATGCCGCCCAGTCGCTGCAGCAGGCCGCCCAGTACGCGCAGCAGGGCATGCAGGCAAACCAGACCGCGCCCAAGCCGGCGGAGTTGACCGCGGCGGATTGGGAAAAACTAAAGGGGCAAACCCAGGTGATCTTCGCCGGAGCGGCGGGCATGGCGGCGCTACAGCAGAAGGATTACCCCAATGCGCAGAAGTATCTGGCGATTGCCGCGCAGGCGCAGCCGAATGATTTGCGCAACGTGTATCCGCTGGCGTTGGCGTACCTGCAGCAGAAGCCGCAGGATGTCCGCGGACTGTGGTACATCGCCCGCGCCGCGAACCTGGCTGCCGGCACACCGGCCCAGGCGCAGATTACGGCCTACGGCAAGCGCGCGTACACGGTCTATCACGCCGGCGACGATGGTTGGGACCAGTTAATGGCGCAGACCAAGACCGCCACCGAACCTCCACCTGGATTCACCATCAAACCGGCGCCGACGCCGGCCGAGCAAGCCGCAACGCTGGTCCAAAGCACGCCTGTTGGCAAAATGACATTCGATGAATTCCAGCTAATTTTCACATCAGGGAACCAGCAAGCTGCTGATGCGGTATGGAAGCAGATTAAGGGCCAAAAAATTGCTTTCGTAGCAAAGGTGATCCAAGCAAGTAAGACTGCTCTGACACTGGCGGCTACCGCTGATGACATTCAGGCCAACAAGGCAGATGTCGAACTAACAATGGCGGGGACGATTCCAGCCACACTGATGCCGAAAACCGGCTCAGAAATACAGGTGGAAGGAATTCCGCAGAGCTATGAGGTTACCCCGTTCATGATTCACATGACCGAAGGCACAATGGCCAAGCCGAAGAAAACACCTGCGCCGGTGCACAAGCCGCCAGTGCGCAAGAAGCGATAAGTTTGGCCAGGTCCAGCGAGATATAGGCACGGCGAAATGCCGTGCCTTTTTTGTTCCCGCAGCGGCTTGCGGAGGCCGAGGGCGGTGGCCGCATCAGGATTCGCGCAATGGCTGGCAGCAGCCCCCGCGTGGCGCGGGAGCCTGTGAATAGGCGCATCTGGCGAGACAAGCGCGTCCTTCGACTTCGCTCAGGGCAAGCTGTGTACCCGATGACTATCGCGCCGCTTTCTTCTCCATGGCGAGAGGGCGGGCACTGCGCGGGGGGCGCCGGGCGCCGTCGCGCAGGCTGCGGACGTCAACCTTGAGTTCGGCGATGGTGCGGGAAAGGGTATTGCGGTGCATGGCCAACTGGCGGGCAGCTTTGCACTGGTTTCCCTGGTTCTCCAGAAGGACCGTGAGAATAAAACGCTTCTTGAATTCGCGGACGGCTTCGGAATAAAGAATGCCGCTCTTGTACATCTGCATGACCAGGGATTCCAGTTGGTCTTTCACGGGACCTCTCCTTTTATGACTGTCCGTTCGTTTTACTTAGCCGGGACCGCGGGCGGTCCGGGCGCGGCAGTATGATTTGCCGCCGGAGGCGCGCCCTCGCGGATGTTTGCGATGGCGGCCATGCCGGCATGAAACTGTTGCCGTACTTGCGACGGTGCGACCCAGACGGCGGCCCGCGCCAGCACCAGCAGATACGGCGCCGTGCGCGATCGCGCCAGCAGGGTTGTCCCGGGGGAGAACGAAGCCAGCGCGAGCAGCGAGATCATCACGATCAGGACCCCGCGCACCAGCCCGAACATGCCTCCCAAAACGCGGTCGAACCAGCGCAGCCCGGCTTCCTTCATGCCGAAACGCGCGATCCGGCCGATACCTCCCGCCAGCAGGACAACAACAAAAAAAATCGTCAGAAACCCGCACAGATCGGCCACCCAGGGCGTCTTCACAAAAGGCGCGTACCAGGGCGCCACCTGGCGGTATCCCCAGGCCGCGAGCAGATAACCTGCCACCACTCCGGCCAGGGAAAATACTTCGTGCATGAACCCTTGCGAGGCCGCGACCAGCACAGAAAATAAAACAATGGCGATGATCAGCCAGTCCAGTCCGGTCATGCGGGCCCTCGCGACAACGCTTGCTCTCACCTCAACCGCAAATTTCCTGCGCTCCAACCAACCCGCCAACTATCAGGCCGCCTGCACCTGCAACTCCCGCCCGGTAAGCCGGCGAAAAGCTTCCATGTACTTCGCGCTGGTGTTGTCGGCCACCTCGGGCGGAAGCGACGGAGCCGGCGGCTGCTTGTTCCAGCGAATCTTCTCCAGGTAATCGCGCACGTACTGTTTGTCGAACGATTCCTGGCCGCGGCCGGGCGAATAGGCATCGCCAGGCCAGAAACGCGACGAATCGGGCGTGAGCACCTCGTCGGCCAGCACCAGGCCGGCGGCGGTGCGTCCGAACTCGAACTTGGTATCGGCGATGAGGATGCCGCGGGCGGCGGCGTAGTCGGCGGCGGCCTGATAGATGCGCAGGCTCAGGTCGCGCAGTTGCTCGCTCAGCGCGGACCCGGTGATCTTCTTCATCTCGCCGAAGGAAATATTTTCGTCATGGCCGGTGTTGGCCTTGGTCGCCGGCGTAAAGATCGGCTGCGGCAGCTTGTCGGATTCGCGCAAGCCGTAGGGCAAAGTGATGCCGCAAACCGAGCCCTTTTTCTGGTATTCCTTCCACGCCGAACCGGAAATGTATCCGCGCACCACGCACTCGACCGGGACCATGTCGGCATGGACCACCAGCATGGAGCGGCCGCGGAGAAAAGCCTGGTACTTGCGAAGGTGCGGCGGATAGCGGTCCGCGTCGGCGGTGACCAGGTGGTTGGGGACGATGTCCTTGAGGAAGTCGAACCAGAAAAGAGAAAGCTGGGTCAGGACGCTGCCCTTGTTGGGAATGCCGGTGGCGAGCACGTAATCGAAAGCGGAAATGCGGTCGGTGGCGACCAACAGCAGGTGCTCGTTGTCCACGCGGTAAAGGTCCCGCACCTTCCCGCTGGCATAAAGCTCCAGGTCGGGAAAGTCGGTGTGCAGCACGGCGTCTTGTTGGGAGTGAGCCACGACGGAAAATTGTTGTGCAATAGAACGTCGCGTATTCTAGCCGCCCACGTTTATTTGTCAACGCCTCGCGTCACAATGGCAGGCGACCTGAATTCCACCGCGAAGAATAGATATTGACAGGACAGGCGTTCCCGCGAAATAGGCTCTGGACAAGGGATTCGGCAGACCATGATGTGGAAAATCGGGAAGAGCTTCCCCCCGCTCGCGTAATCTTGTCGTAATCTTGTGGTCGCGCCAAGTTCTGCCGCGCGATCTCCACTCCGCGATTCGACGCGCCTAGGCGGTCGCCGCCTGCGCGTTCTCGTGGAAGCGCACCGAGACCAGCTTGGAAACTCCGGGCTCCTGCATGGTGACGCCGTACATGACCGGCGCGATGCTCATGGTCTTCTTGCTGTGCGTGATGAGGATGAACTGGGTGGTATCGCTCATCTCGCGCACCAGTTCGGTAAACCGCCCGATGTTGCTTTCGTCAAGCGGAGCGTCCACTTCGTCGAGAATGCAGAACGGGCTCGGCTGGTACTGGAAGATGCCGACCAGCAGCGCCAGGGCGGTGAGCGCTTTTTCTCCCCCGGAGAGCAGCAGCACGTTCTGCAGCTTCTTGCCCGGAGGCGATGCCACCACGTCAATGCCGCTGTCGGCGGCGTTCTCTTCGTCGGTGAGCCGCATGAAGCCGTTACCGCCGCCGAACAACTTGCGGAATGCCGCCTGGAAGTTGATGTTGATGGCGGCAAACGCTTCCTGGAATTTCTGGCGCGAGATGGTGTCGATCTCACGGATGGCATTCTGCGTATTTTCGATGGAGTCCATCAAGTCTTTGCGTTGCGTTTCCAGGAATCCGTGGCGCTGCGCGGCCTCCTGATACTCCTCCAGGGCCATCATGTTCACCGGGCCCATGTTGTCGAGTTTCAAGCGCAGCTCGCGATATCCGGTCTCCTCCAAGGCGAGCAATTCCGGGCCGAGCTGGGCAACGGACCCGTCACCGAGCAGCGTGCCGGCGGTCACACCGAGCTCGTTCAGGCAGGTTTCCGCCATGTGCTGCTGATCGGACTGCAGCTTCGCGGCCTGCGCCGACAGTTCTCCGCGCCGGTCGCGCACCGAGTCCATCTCCAGGCGCGCGCCGCGAAGCTGGTGTTCGATTTCGACCAGCCGGCCGCGCACCTGTTCGGATTCGGCCTGCAATTCGGTTTCGCGCGCCTCAGCCTGCTCTTTCTGCGTACCCAGCGAATCCAGTTGCTCGGAAATCTGCAGGTTTTCGATCTCGCGCTGCGCCTGTTCGGCGGCGGCCATCTGCTGCTGCGTCTCCAGCGACTCCACCCGCGAAGCGATCTCGGCGAACATGGTTGCAACCCGGGAGAGCGCAGCCGACGCGGCGCGGCGCCGCTCTTCCACGGCCGCGACTTGCGCCTTCATCTCGGAGGCAACGTGGGCGGCGGCATCGCGCGCGGCGCGCAGCCCGGCAAGACTTTCCTGCGCCGCGGCGGCTTCGCTTTCCAGCGCGGCGCGGCGGGCATCGCGAGCGGCAAGTTCCCCCTGTTGTTCGGCAATCAGCGCCTCGTTGGCCGCCCGCTCGGCGGTGATGTGCAGCGCTTCGCGCTCCGCCAGCGCTACCCGCTCGGCGATGCGCGTTACCTCGCTCTCCAGTTGGCGCAGGTTATGTCCGGTGGTGAGCGCAACCCTGTCGGCCTCGCGCTTCTCCGTCTCCAGCCGCTCCAGCAGCGAGGAGAGGTCGGCGATCTCGCGCGCCAGGATCAATGCCTTGCGCTCTTCGCCGCCGAGCGCCCGTTCCATTTCGGCGAGCACGCGCAGCACGTCGCGCAACTCGCGCTTCATCGACAGCGGGCCCTCGCTGCGCTGCTTGCCGCCGGTCACGGTGACATTGTGGAAACACTCGCCCGATTCAGAAAGAAAGAATGCGTCGGGATTCTCCAGCGCCAATTCGCGCGCCACGCCCGGGTCGGGCACGATGTAGCCGTCGCGCAGCTTGGGCAGGATGACTTCCAGCGACTTGCCGAAGCCGTTGAGCACGCTGATGGCCTGCTTCAGTGGGCGAACCAACTGCGCGTGCGCCGGCGCCTGGTGCGCGGCCTCGTCGAGCACAAACGAGAAACGCGCCTGCGAGTCATCGGGATGCACCAGGAAAGTGGCGCGGCCCTCGACGTCGGTACGCAGCAGGCGCATGCCTTCGTCGGCGGCGTCCCAGGATTTCACCACGATGTAGTTGAGCTCGTCGCGCAGGAAATCCTCGACCACGCGCTCGACGCGGTCTTCGACTTCGAGGAAATCGGCAAGCACCCCAACCGGCGCAAAACCGCTGTTGAGCGCGCCTGACTGGAACAGCCGGCGAACCGAATCGGTAGAATAGCCGTGCTCGGCAATCACCGCTTCCAGCGAACCCTTCTTGCCCAGCGCGGTGGCGTACTCGCCGCGCAGGGTATCGAGGCGGCGCTTGGACTCGGTCTCCGCCATGCGCTTCTCGCCGATCGCGGCGCGTGTCTGCTCGATGTCCTCGGCAAGCGCGGTCACGCGTTCGGAGGCATTTTCGAACTCGAAGGCGATCTGCCCGCGCTGGTCGCCGAAGGTGTCGATCTGCAACCGCCCGGATTCGATTTCGTTATTCAGGCGGCGCAGTTCGCGTTCCAGGCCGGTGATGTGCTCCTGGGCGCGCGTAAGCTGCTCGCGGACCGCGGAAGCGGCGGCAACCGCTTCCATGATCGCGGCCCGGCGCGATTCCTGGCCGCACTCGATGTCGGCAAGCACGGTGGCGGCAGTGGCGGCTTCCTGCTGCGCCGTGGCGGCTTGTTGCTGCGCGGCGGCCACTTCGCCCTCGGCCGTCTCCAAGACCTCGCGATGCGATTCGCGTTCCGCCTCGATGCCCACCAGGCGCAGGCGCGTCTGTGCGAGTTCAGCGGCGGCGGATTCGGCGCGATGTGTCAGCTCGGCGCAGCGCTCTTCGTTGGTGCGCTGGCGCGAGAATGCGCGATCAATCTCGCGCGTGATCGCCGACAAGCGCTCGCGATTGTTGCGCACGTCGGTTTCAATGGCATAGCCGCGCTGCGTGCCTTCGGCCTGCTCCAGTTCCAGCTCGCCGACCACCTGCGTTTTGGCGCGCAGTTCTTCCCCAAGGCCGATGAGGGTCGCCTCCAGTTCCTCGCTCTCGCGGCGGAGTTGCGCGAACCTGCCGGCCAGCACCAGGCGCAGCTTGCCGCGCATTTCGTCGCGCAGGCGCGCGTAGCGTTCGGCTTTGGAGGCCTGGCGCTTGAGCGAGTTCATCTGGCGCGTGACTTCCTCGAAGATATCGTTGACCCGCGCCAGGTTCAGCTTGGCTTCCTCCAGCCGCGCTTCGGCGAGGCGCTTGCGCGTCTTGAACTTCGTAATCCCGGCTGCCTCCTCGATGATGGCGCGCCGGTCCGTGGGCTTGCTGGAAAGAATCTGGCCGATTCTTCCCTGCTCGATGATGGCGTACGACTCCGGGCCCAGCCCGGTGCCCATGAAGATGTCCTGGATATCGCGCAGGCGGCAGAGCTTGCCGTTGAGCAGGTACTCGCTGTCGCCGGAACGGAACAAGCGGCGCGTGACCACGATCTCGCCGGCCTTGAAGCTGGGTCTGAATTTGCGGCGGCGGATTTTCAAAACCACGGCCGATGGACGATGGTCGACAGTCGATGGCGACTGGCCTTCGGCTGTCGGCGACTCGGCTCCATCGCTGATCTGAGCAGCGGCGTCTTGCACCGCCGAAGGCGCTTGCGCCACACCATCTCCGGCCATCGACCATCGACCATCGACCAGCGACGGCGCTTCGTCCACCTGGCCCGGCTGCACTTCCGAGAGATATTCGTCCGTCTCGACGGCGGCTTTTTCGCGCAACGCGGCTTCGTCCCAGTCCGCTTCCGACATCTCGTCGTGAATTTCAATTTCCGGCTCGGCCTGCGCTTCCGGTCCGTCGTAGACGTCGGGATCGATCAGGGTGAGGGAGACTTCGGCCATGCCGGTTGGTTTGCGGTCGCGTGTGCCGGAGAAGATGACGTCTTCCATGCGCGCGCCGCGCAGGGTGCGCGCCGATTGCTCGCCCAAAACCCAGGCGATGGAATCGGAGATGTTGGATTTGCCGCAACCGTTGGGGCCGACGATGGCAGCGATGCCCTCGCCGTGAAAATTCAGCTCGGTGCGGTCGCAGAACGACTTGAATCCGAGGATCTGGAGCTTCTTGAGTTTCAGCAACGTCCACTCCTTCAACTGGCGGGGCCGGCCAGGCGCTGGTCCCACAACGTTGCGTACAGCCCGCAACGGCCACTGCGGGCGACGCGGCGCGTTCCGGCTGAGAGAGACGCCGCTCCAAAATCCATGCCCGGCAACCCCCGGTAGCACGGATTTAGAGTCAATGTACCGTCGCGAGGGGGCGGCGTCAAGACAGAAAACGCTATATATTGTGGCTGCCTGTGGAAGAACCCACCATCTTGCACAGCCATTGCAGCAAATGCGTGTTGCACTTCGAGCGCCTGTTTTTAGATGGGAAAGGAGATCGGCAGGATGGACCGCAAGAGCAGAACCAGCCTAGCGCAATTACCTTTGCTTTTCAATAATCAACTGGCGTCACTGCAACCGTGGGCAAGCCAGCAAAAAGGGGCGCCGGTGCGCCCCCATTTCGGTGGTTTGTGGTTCCCGCGTTACTGCCCCAGGATCTGGAAGAAGCGGATGATGGACTCGATCCCGCGGTAGAAGTTCGGGATGTGGAACTTCTCGTTGGGAGCGTGCAGGTTGTCGTCGGGCAGTCCCATGCCCATCATGACGCTGGGAATTTTCAGCTCGTTCTCGAAATCGGAGACGATCGGAATCGAGCCGCCGGAGCGGATGTAGACCGTGTCTTTGCCGAATATTTCATGCAGGGCGTCGGTGGCCGCCTTGATGTAGCGGTTATCGGTCGAAACCACGCAAGCCGGCCCCTTGCTGTGCACCTTGATGTTGATTTTGATCCCTTTCGGCGTGAGCTTCTTCACGAAGTCGGAGTATTTCTTCAGGATGTCGTTTTCGTCCTGGTCCGGAACCAGGCGCATGGAAACCTTGGCGGAAGCGCGCGCCGGGATCACCGTCTTAGCGCCGGGCGCGGTGAAGCCGCCGGGCATGCCGTGGACCTCCAGCGTAGGACGCGCCCAGGTGCGATATAGCACCGAGTACCCCGGCTCGCCGGTCAGCACGCTGGAGCCGACTTCCTTCTTGCGGTATTCCTCTTCATCGAACGGCAGGCGCTTCCAGGCGGCGAGCTCGGCCTTGGTGGGCTCCTTCACTTTGTCATAGAAGCCGGGGATCAGGATTTTGCCCTTGGCATCTTTCAGCTTGCTGATGATCTCGATCAGCGCGAACAGCGGGTTAGGGGCCGCGCCGCCGTAGATGCCGGAGTGCAGGTCGGTGGCCGCACCCTGCACCTCGATTTCGGTGTACACCAGCCCGCGCAGGCCGACGCACAGCGTGGGCAGGTCGGGCGCGAACAGTTCGGTGTCGGTGACCAGCGCGAAGTCCGCCTTCAGCTTGTCCTTGTGCTTGTGGACGTATTCGGCGATGGACTCGCCTCCGACCTCCTCCTCGCCTTCCAGGATGACGCGCACGTTGATCGGCAGCTTGCCGTCGCCGGATTTCATCAGCGACTCGAACGCCTTCAACTGCATCCAGAGCTGGCCTTTGTCGTCCACCGCGCCGCGGGCATAGATGTTGTTGTTGCGTTCGGTGGGCTCGAAGGGCGGGGACTTCCACTCGTCCAGCGGCTCGGCGGGCTGGACGTCGTAGTGGGCGTAGCAGAGCACGGTCGTTTTTCCCGCGGCATGCAGCCAGTCGGCGTACACCAGCGGGTGTGCGTTGGGGCGCTCCTTGGTGGCGGTGGGGATGATCTCGACGTGCTCGAAGCCAATGCGCTTCAGGTCGTCGGCGCAGACCTGGGCCGCCTTCTCCGTGTCCGGGTTGTGTTCTTCCAGCGTGCTGATGCTGGGGATACGCAGCAGATTTTTCAGCTCTTCCAGGAACCGCTTCTGGTTGTCACGAGCGTAGTTGAGTGCGGTGGATGATGCGGCTGTAGCCATCTGGACCTTCTCCTCTGCCGGAGCAAGCCGGCCATGAAGCATAAAACCGATTACGCAAACCAAGAAGTATACAACGCGGCAAGAGCGGCGTAGTTGCGCAGGCCGGCGGCCGAAACGATGGGTTCTGATTTGGTAATTTTGTAAGTTGGTAATTTAGTAATTTTGAACCGTTGAGGTCGTGGCAGCGCCGGCCCGAAAACCAGCAAAAGATCCACAATTACCAAATTACGAAATTACCAAATTACCCAATCTCCCCGTGCCGTTGCATCTGCTCCAGCAGGCGCGAATTGCCGCAGGCGGCGGCGAATTCGGCATGCACGCGCGCCCGGTCAAAATCGCCTTCGGCAATGTAGATTTCGCCGAGTGCGATGTGGGCGTCGGGCAAGGCGGGTTTCTTCTCCAGCGCGATCAGCAGGTGATGTTTGGCTTCTTCGCGTTTGTGCTGCACGCGATAAAGCTGCGCCAGGTGGTAGTAGCCTTCCGCCCAATCGGGATTCTGTTCGAGCGAGCGCTGTTGCTGGGCGATCTGGCGCGCGGTTTCGTCATCGAGCGCCTGGTCGGCGATGCGGCGGAAGAAAGAGTCGTCGCCCATTGCACAGTGAACTACAGGAATACGAACGCTGTGACCAACTTCGTAACTCTTACTTCTGACTTCTAAGCAATCCAGCCGCCGCCGATGACCAACTCACCGTCATAGAACACCGCCGCCTGGCCGGGCGTAACGGCGCGCTGCGGCTGGCCAAACGTCGCCAGCACTTCATCGTCGCCAGTCTTCTCGATCAGGGCGGGTGCAGGCTCGTGGCGGTTGCGGATCTTCACCGATACGCGCATCGGCTGCCGCAGATCATCCACCGCAATCCAATTCAGACGGCGAGCACGCAGCGTGGTCGCGTACAGATCTTCCGCGCCGCCAACCACCACCTGGCGCTTCTCGCCATTGATTTCCAAAACGTATAGCGGCGAGCCCGTGGCCACGCCCAGACCCTTGCGCTGGCCGACAGTGAAATTGTGAATGCCGGCGTGGGTGCCGATCACTTCCCCGCTGGTTGTGACCAGCTCGCCCGCGGTGTCGGGCAGCGACTCGCCCTGCTCCGCGAGATAAGCGTCGATGAACTGCTTGTAGTCACCGCCGGGGACAAAGCAGATTTCCTGGGAATCCGGCTTCTCGGCCAAGGCTAGCCCGTGCCGGCGCGCCAACTCGCGCACTTCGGACTTGCGCAGGTCTCCCAGCGGAAACAAGGTGCGCGAAAGCTGCTCCTGCGTCAGGCCAAAGAGAAAGTACGTCTGGTCCTTGCTGAGGTCGGCCGGGCGGCGCAGCAGCCAGCGCTGGCGCGCGGCGTCGAATTCGACTCGCGCATAGTGGCCGGTGGCAAGCTGCTCGGCGCCGATCTGGCGTGCGGTGATCAGGAGCTGATCGAACTTCAGGTGGTTGTTGCACAGGCTGCACGGGATGGGCGTGCGGCCGGACAGATACTCGCCGATAAACGGGCGCACCACCTCGTCCTCGAAGCGCCGCTCCTGGTTTACGACGTAGTACGGGATGCCAAGCGTCTCGGCGACGCGGCGCGCGTCGTACACGTCGTCGAGCGAGCAGCAGCGCCCCGTGACCGTTTCCGGCATGCCGTTGCGACCCGCCAGACGGCGCTGGTTCCAGAGCTGCATGGTGGGACCGATCACCTGGCGACCCTCGGCGCGCAGCATGGCCGCGACGGTGGAGGAATCCACACCGCCCGACATGGCAACCGCAATGGGACAGTCTTCAGTCATCAGTCTTCGGTCGTCAGCAAGCGGAAATGAGGAAATGGAACTTCCCAGTCGCGGTCCCTGACGACTGAAGACCGACGACTGAAGACTCACCCCGCTTGTACTTTATTGTAAATGGGCGACAGCTCACGCAGCCGCGAAACGGTCGCGGGCAGGATGGAGAGCAGCAGGTCCACGTCCTCGCCGGTGTTCTGCTTGCCGATGGAAAATCGCAGGCTGGCGCGGGCGCGGTCGGGCGAGAGGCCCATCGCGGTCAGCACGTGCGAGGGCTCAATCGCTCCCGAAGAGCAGGCTGCGCCGGTGGAAACGGCGACGCCCTTGAGGTCAAGGGCAATCACCAGCGCCTCGCCTTCGATAAAATCGAAATAGATGCTGCTGGTATTGGGCACGCGTGGGGCGCCGGCGCTGTTCACACCCACGGCATCAATGGTCTCCGTGATGATCCGCTCGAGGCGATCGCGCAGCATGCGAACGCGCTCGACCTCGCCATTGCCGAGCCCGGCGCGCGCCAGTTCCGCGGCCTTGCCCAAGCCTACGATCCCGGCGACGTTTTCCGTCCCGGCACGCCGCGCGCGCTCGTGCCGTCCGCCGTACAGCATCGGCTGCAGCAGCGTTCCCTTGCGTACGTAGAGCGCGCCCACGCCTTGCTGGGCATGGATCTTGTGTCCTGATATGGAAAGCAGGTCGCAGCGAATCGCGCTTACCTCAATCGGCACCTTGCCCGCAGCCTGGACGGCGTCGCTGTGGAAATAAACGTCAGCCTCGGCGGCGATGGCGCCAATCTCGTTGACCGGCTGGAGCACGCCGGTTTCATTATTCGCCATCATGATGCTGATCAGGCGCGTGTTGGGCCGCAGCGCGCGCTTGACGTCGTCGGGCGAAACCAGAGCCTGGCCGTCCACCGGGACGCAGGTCACCTCGCAGCCCATCGCCTCCAGGCGCTTGCAGGCGTTCAGCACCGCATGGTGCTCGATCGAACTGGTGATGACGTGATCGCCGGGGCGGGTGATGCCGAAGATGGCCAGGTTGTCGGCCTCGGTGCCGCCGCTGGTGAACACGATTTCCGAGGCCCGGCAGCCGAACAGGGCCGCGACCGATTCGCGCGCGCGCTCCACCGCCGCCCGCGTCTGCTGTCCGTGATGGTGGATGGACGACGCGTTGCCGAACTGCTCGATGAAATACGGCTGCATCGCCTCCAGCACCGGCGGCAGGAGCGGCGTGGTCGCGTTGTTGTCGAGATAGGCGCGGCGCATCACTGCTATTCTACGCCGTCACATGGAGATGTGATCTGACACGTTGACACGCAGGGCTAACAGCTAATAGCTCCTCAGCGCCGGTCAATGGGCACGTAACGCTGCGGGTACGCCGGGCCGACGTAATCGGCGCGAGGCCGGATCAGGCGGTTGTCGGAGAGTTGCTCCATCACGTGCGCCGTCCAGCCGCTGATGCGCGATACGGCAAAGATCGGGGTGAACAGGTCGAGATCGATGCCCAGCGTGTAATAGGTCGAGGCGGAATAGAAATCCACGTTGGCGTTCAGCTTCTTCTCGGCCTTCATGAACTGTTCGATCTTGCTGGAGTATTCCCACCATTTTGCCTGTCCGCTGGATTCGCCCAGCTCGCGCGACATCTGCCGCAGGTGCGTGGCGCGCGGGTCCTCGGTGCGATACACGCGGTGTCCGAAGCCCGGGATCTTTTTCTTTTGCGCCAGCATGCCCTTGATGTGCTCCACCGGGTCGGCGTCGGCCTTAGCAATTTCCGCCAGGATCTTGAACACCGCTTCGTTGGCGCCTCCGTGCAGTGGCCCCTTGAGAGCGCCGATGCCCGAGGTGATGGCCGAATGCATGTCCGACAGCGTGGCGGCGGTCACGCGCGCCGCGAAGGTGGACGCGTTCAGCTCGTGGTCGGCATGCAGGATGAGGGCGATGTCCAGAGCTCGCTCGGCGGTTTTCGACGGCGGTTCGCCATTCAACATCAGCAGGAAATTACCGGCATGCGACAGCGAACGGTCGGGCTCTACAACCGGGCGGCCTTTCCGAATCCGGTCATAGGCAGCCACGATCATGGCGATCTGCGACGTCAGGCGCAGCGACTTGTGCAGGTTTGCTTCCGGAGTGTTGACGTTCTCCTCGGGATCGTAGAACGAGAGAGCGGAAACCGCCGTGCGCAGCACGTCCATGAGCAGCGCGTGCCGCGGAGCCTGGCGCAGCAGGTTGATGATGGCGGGGTCAAGCTTGCGTTGATCGGCGAGCGCCCGGGTGAACTCGCGTAGCTCGGCGCGGTTGGGCAGCTTGCCGAACCAGAGCAGGTAGCAGGTTTCCTCGAACGTGGAATTGTCGGCGAGTTCGTGAATGTCAATGCCGCGGTAGGCCAGGATCCCGCGATCGCCATCGATAAAACAAATGCTGGAAACCGCTGCGATTACGCCTTCCAAACCCTTGGGCGTAAGAGTGCTGGTGGACATAAATTCCTCGCAATCCTATTGATGCGGGATCGAACGCAGGTGATGCTGGGCCCGCTGCTGACATTAGTGGGAAAGTACCGGGTAACATACCGCAAACTTCGTGCAATTCCAAATCGGGCATGTCGCTACGAACGCCCGAAGATGAGTCGCATGCGACGTTGCCGGGCAGCGCGGGCGGGCGTATATTGAGAGGTTTTGTGATTCTCGCCCGGCGCAATTGGGCTGCGGCAACCTGGTTTTCACGTTGTGAAATTCACATTCATGCCGGACCGGCATGGGAGATCGAGCATGTTAAAACGCGCAGTTCTATGTTTCAGTATTGCAATCATTTTGGCGGGCATCGCCCCGGCCGACGAAGGCATGTGGCTATTCAACGCATTTCCAAAAGCCCGGGTCAAGGCGAAATATGGGTTCGAGCCGACCCAGGCGTGGCTCGATCACGTGCGCCTGTCGTCGGTGCGGTTCAACAACGGCGGGTCCGGATCGTTCGTTTCGCCCAACGGCCTGGCTTTCACCAACCATCACGTCGGCGCGGTTTGCGTCCAGCAGCTTTCCACCGGCGGCAAAGATTTCATGAAGTCCGGCTTCTACGCCAAAACGCAGGCGGACGAGGCCAAGTGTCCTGACCTGGAACTCAACGTCCTGCAGAGCATTGAGGACGTCACCGCCAAGGTCCAGGGCGCCGTCAAGCCGGGCACGCCGGCCGCCGAGGCCTTCACCGCGCAACGGGCGGCCATGTCGGCCATCGAGAGCGACTGCACCAAGTCCACCGGACTGCGCTGCGACGTGGTAACGCTCTACGCCGGCGGCATGTACAACCTCTATCGCTACAAGAAGTACACCGACGTGCGCCTGGTCTTCGCGCCCGAATTCGACGCCGCGTTCTTTGGCGGCGATCCCGACAACTTCGAGTATCCGCGCTACGACCTCGACATCACCTTCTTCCGCATTTATGAGAACGATAGGCCGGTAACCCTCACTCAGTCCTTTAAGTTTTCGAAGGCCGGCGTTACCGACGGCGAGCTGATCTTCGTCTCCGGCCATCCCGGCTCCACCGGCCGCCTGCTGACCACGTCGCAACTGGAGTTCCTGCGCGACACCAGCTATCCCTGGCGGCTCAAATCCCTGAAGGACCTGGTGAAGACGCTGAAGAGCTTCTCCGCCCAGTCGTCGGAGAATGCGCGCCGAGCCCAGGAAGAAATCTTCGGCATCGAGAATTCGGTGAAAGCCTTCACCGGCTACCAGTCCGGCCTGCTCGACAAAAAGCTGATGGCCGAGAAGCAACAGGAGGAAAACAAACTGAAGCAGGGCGTCGCCTCCGATCCCAAGAAGAAGCAGGAATTCGGCGATCCCTGGTCTGATGCCGCAAAGGCGGAGAGTACCTACAAGCAGATCTTTTTGCCGTTCACCTACCTGGAGCGCCGGCAGGGGCTGCGGGGCGATCTGGCCGGCTTTGCCCGCATCCTGGTACGTGCCGCGGCGGAAAAGCCGAAACCGAACAGCGAGCGTCTGCGCGAGTTTCGCGAGTCGGCGCTGCCTTCAGTCGAGCAGCAACTGTTTTCGACCGCTCCCATCTACAAGGACCTGGAGGCCGCCCTGTTGACGGAGTCGCTTCGCCAGATGCATAGCGATCTGGGCAGCGATCCCGCCGTCGCCGGGGTGCTCAAGGGCCAGAGCCCAGCGTCGGCAGCCAAGGCGCTGATCGAGGGCACAAAACTAGAAGACGTCGCCGTCCGCAAACAGCTCTATGAAGGCGGCGCTGCGGCCGTCAACGCCAGCACTGACCCGCTGATTGTCGTCGTGCGCAACCTTGATCCGGAAGCGCGCAAGTACCGCAAGCAGTATGACGACCAGGTGGACGCAGTGGAGCGGCGCAGCGGCGCGACTTTGTCGAAGATCCGCTTCGCCGAACTCGGTACCGATACCTATCCTGACGCAACCTTCACGTTGCGCCTCAGCTACGGCGCGGTAAAGGGCTTTACCGAAGACGGGCGCGGCAGCATCGTGCCCGCCGGGACCAAGGTTCCCTTCTTCACCACGTTTGCCGGCGCGTTTGAACACGCCGCCAAACACGACAACAAGCCGCCCTACAACCTCCCGGCGAGCTGGCTGCAGAACAAATCGAAGATCAAGCTGAACACGCCGCTGAACACCATCGAGACCGCCGACATTATCGGCGGCAACTCGGGAAGCCCGGTGGTGAACAAGGCAGGCGAGGTGGTCGGCATCATCTTCGACGGCAACATTCAGTCGCTCCCCTGGAACTTCCAGTACGAAGACGCGATTGGGCGCTCGCTGCACGTGGATTCGCAGGGCATCCTGGAGGCGCTGCGCAGTATCTACGGCGCTACGCGCCTGGTGGATGAACTGGAGGGAACTGCGGGCGCAGCCAAGAAGTAAGCGCGAAAGGAACTCGCCACGGATTCACACGGATGTACACGGATTTGTTGTTTCTCTTCTGATCCGTGTAGGTCGGTGTTGATCCGTGGCGCTTTTTATTCCGGCCAGATGCTGAGCGCGGTCTTGCCCAGGATTTGCTCGCGGACATCGGGCTTCAGCGGTAGCGCCCTGAAATCGTCCAGGTTGCGTCGGATATCCGGCACGCCCGGCCCGGGCCAATCGGTGCCGAACAGCGTCTTGGAAGCGATCTCTTCCAGCCGCGGAAAATACTTGAGCAGTAGCTTCGGCGGTATGCCGCTGATGTCCAGGAACATGTTGGGGTGCCGGCGGACAAGGAAAAATGCGGTCTGCATCCACAGCGGGCGACCGCCATGGGCCAGCAGGATCTTGAGCCTGGGGAAATCCACCGCGACATCGTCCACGAACATCGGATCACCGTATTTATTGCGCGCGCCGGGAAAGATGGACGTGCCGGTGTGGAACATCACCGGGATGCCGTTGGCCTCGGCGGCGCGGTAAATGATTTCCAGTTCTTTCACGCCGCGCAGGTAGTCGTTGGGATAGAGCAGTTGATGCGGCGGATGGATTTTAATCAACCGGATCCCGAGCCGCACCAGGTGCTCGACATCGGCCATGATGTTGGTTGAGTGCCGTGGATGCAGCGACCCGCACGGGATCAGCCGCCGCGGATCTTCCTTCACGTAATCGGCCACGAACTGGTTCACGCCGGCCGTGAACCCGATCACCTCCGGCGCCACGTAGTTGATGAGCACCGCACGATCGATCCCCGCCTGGTCCATGTGGTGAAGGAATGCGCGCGGCGACCGGCAGAACTCCTCGATCTGCGGGAACTCCGGCCGCTTTGCCTTCATCAGGCGCAGCGCCTCCGGCTTGAACATCTCCAGCGGCTGAATGTGGATGTGGCAGTCGGTGATCAAAACAGGCTCCAGGCTTCAGGCTGCAGGCCCCACGTGTCAGCTTTCAACCCTATACGCTAATTGCTAATCGCTAATCGCTAATTGCTGATCACTCACGCCGGCCAGATCGCGAGCGCGGTCTTACTTAGAATTTGCTGCTTCGCCGCATCCGACAGCGGCAACGCGCGGATGGCATCAATGTTGCGGCGGATTTCCACCCCGCCGGGACCCGGCCAATCGCTGCCAAACATTGTCTTGTACGCAATCTCCTCCAGCCGCGGAAACCACTTCAAGAGCTGCCGCGGCGGGATGCTGCTGATATCCAGATAGACATTGGGATGGCGGCGCAGTAGAAAGAACGCCGTGTCCATCCACAGCGGACGCCCGCCGTGTGCCATCAAGATTTTCATCTGCGGAAAATCCACCGCCACGTCGTCAATGTACATCGGATCGCCGTAACGGTTGCGCGCCCCGGGGAAAATGGACGTGCCGGTGTGAAACATCACCGGAATTCCGTTCGCCTCCGCCGCACGGTAGAGGAGTTCGAGTTCGTTGAGCCCGTTGAGGTAGTCGTTGGGATAGAAAAGCTGGTGTGGCGGATGAATTTTGATGACGCGAATGCCGAGCCGCAGAAAATTGTCGAGCTCGGCCATGAAATTGTGCGCGTGGCGCGGATGCAGTCCGCCGCAGGGGATCAGCCGCCGCGGATCGGTACGCGCATACTCGGCATAAAACGTGTTGATGCTGGAATCGATTCCGATCACCTCCGGCGACACCGATCCGATGAGCACCGCACGGTCCACCTCAATGCTGTCCAGGTATTTCAGGAAACTCGCTGGGGAGCGCGCAAACTGGCGCATTTGTTCGTACTGGGCGCCGCTCGAGTGCATCAGCGCCTCTGCCCCCGGCTTCAGCACCAGGTCCGGCGGATGAATGTGGATGTGGCAGTCGGTGATCACGGTCGTTGGTCGTTGGTCGATGGTCGTTGGCCAACAGCTTCGAGAACAGCCCGTTTCGTGAACACACGAATCATCTCACGCCGGTACTCAGGTGTGAGAGCTGATGTCGTCAGCGGCTTGGCCATCCGCGCCGCCAATTCGCCGATGTGCAGCGCCAGCTCTTCGTTCACTTCCCTGCCCGCCAATGCCTCGGTTGCGCCCTTCACGATCAGTGGCGCAGGATTCACCGCGGTGATCGCGACCTTGGCATCCACCACGCGCCCGTTGCTGCCCTTCAGCGTGATGGCCACGCCGGCGAGCGGATAGTCAATCGAGCCGCGTATCCTCAGCTTGCGATAAACGCCGCGCCAGCCGGCCGTCTTTGCCGGCAGCAGCACGCGCGTGAGCAGTTCGTTTTTTGCCAGCTTCATGCGCGCGTCGCCAACGTTGGTGTAGAACTCGCTTAGCGGAACGCGCCGCGTGCCCTTGGGTCCTGCAATTTCGATCTCCGCTTCCAGGCAGAGCAGGGCCGGAGGAGTGTCACCGGAGAAGGCCGCCCAGCACTTGGTTCCGCCGGGCGCGACGTGGCACAGGTCGCCGTCTTTCTCTTCGGGGGCCCCGGCGAGCCCGATGTTGGCTCGACGGGGTGACTTTATGCAGAAGCCGCACGACTTCCGCCACTGCAGCGACTGGTTGTACCAGAGGCAGCGCGTATCCAGGCAGATGTTTCCGCCGATCGTTCCCATGTTGCGCAACAGCGGCGACGCTACCGTCTTGGCCGCCTCATGCAGCACGGGATAATTGCGCGCGATTTCCGGCGAGCGCTCGATTGTCGTCAGCGTGGTGAGCGCGCCGATTTCCAGGCCGCCATCGTGCTCGCGAATTCCGCGCAGTTCGCCGATGCCGCGGATATCCACCAGGAATCGCGGAGCGAAGAGGTGCTGCCCCATGGAGGGGATGATGTCCGTGCCGCCGGCAACGACCTGCGCGCTGGCCGCATGCTTTGCCAGTAGTTCAATGGCTTCGGCGAGCGAGCGCGGGCGGAGAAGTTGGAAGTCGGGGAGCGCCATTAATCGTCCCCTTCCGCGGGCGAGGGCACCCGCGCCACATCGAGTGGGTGCCGCGCCGGACCCTTGCCCTTGAAGCACAGCGCGCCGCCATGCTCGGGAAAAGTGGCGGGCGCGGTGGGATCAACATCGCGCGTCATGTCTAACTTCTTTTCGCCTTTTTTCGTGCGCAGGGCAGCCAGCACGCGCTCGGGCGTGAATGGCGCCTCGCGCAAGCGCACGCCGACCGCGTCGTAGATCGCGTTCGAGATCGCAGGAATCGTCGCTGCCAGCGAGCCTTCGCCCGCTTCCTTGGCGCCGAATGGCCCCTCGGGATCGATGCTCTCGACAATGAAACACTCGATTTCCGGCGACTCCGCCGCCGATGGCGATCGGTATTCCAGCAGCCCGGGGTTCATCAGCAGGCCGTCTTTCCACACCATCTCTTCTTCCAGCGCCTGCCCCAGGCCCATCCACACCGAGCCGATCACCTGGCCCACGACCGCAACCGGGTTCAAAGCGCGACCACAATCGTGCGCCGCCCAGATCTTGTGCACCGTGACTTCGCCGGTCTCTTCGTCAACGCTGACCTCCGCCACCTGCGCCGAGTAGGAGTACGCCGGCGACGGCCCGACTCCCGAGCCCTTGAACTGCCCGCCACGCGCTTCCGGCGGCGGCGCGTACGAACCCGTGCCGGTGAGCGCACCGCTGAAATCAATAGCGGCGACCACAGCTTCTTCGAAACTCATCCGGTCCTTCGGGCCTTCCTCTTTTCTCTTCTGCTGCACCGACCCGCGCAGGGTCTGGCCTTCGACGTGGCCCTGGACTTTCACGTCACTTGTGGCGCGGGCGCCCTCGCCCGCGGGGCCAAGGGGACGATCTTTGCCAGCCAGG
>DASWAR010000284.1:0-7171 GCA_036391015.1 Terriglobales bacterium | reverse complement strand
CAGGTCGGGCTCGGTAATCGACTTCCAGGTTTCCATCTGGTCCTGGGTGGCGCGCTCGGGCTGGTCGGGAGGCTTTCCGCGGCGGACTGTGACCGTGGTTCCGCCCCGGCAGGTGATGCTTCCGGAAACATTGGAGTCCGCGCTGGATAGCTGAACGCTGCCGGAGATGCAGATGAACCGGGTGACGTCGGGGTCGGAGGCGTCCACGCCGAAGTCGGTGCCGATGACGCCGGCGACGGCGGTGGGCGTCCGGACCTCGAAGCGGCCGCCGGCGCGCGTGATTTTAGCGACCTGCGCGCGCAGCTTGCCGAAGTTGAGCTCGACCGAGGTCTGGCGGGAGGTAGCGTCGTGCCGCACGACGCGAAGTTGCGACTTTACGCCGATCGAAATCACCGACTGATCGAGCAGCTTGATGCGGACGCGGCCCTGGTCATCGGTGCGGAGCAGATCGTTTTGCTGGACCTCGGCGCCGGTCGCGGCGGCAGTGGTGGACCCGACGCGCTCGATTTTGGCGCTGGGCAGAAGTGCGGTAACGCTGCCGGCGCGGGTGTCGGCTGCGCTCGGGATAGCAAGGAGCAGCAGGAGGAAAAGGGGGCGCATGGGGTCAGAAGTGTAGCGGGATTGGGGACATTTGTAATTTGTAATTTGTAATTTGCAATTTAGGACGGCGGTGGATGGTGGGCCAGTAGGGATCCTTCGACTCGGGTTTCCCGCGCACGACCACCCCAGCACGCAAAAGGCAGGCGTGCTGGGGACCCCGGTTACAAAAACGCGCGGGAGCCCTCCCTCGCTCAGGATGACAGCCGCTTAAATTTGCATGAACCCGGCAAATTTGCATGGTCCCAGCACAACACGAGGGCGCCGGGACCTACATTTTGCGTCACAAGAAAAAAGCGCGCTCGCGAGTGAGCGCGCTCCAACCTTGCTGTTTCTGGTTTAAGGGCTAGCGACGTCCGCGATCGCCGCCACGGCCTCCGCCGTAGCCGCCGCGACTGCCGCCGCCGTTATGGCCACGCCCGCCACGGCCACCGCGTCCGCCGCGTCCTCCGCCACCGCTGCTGGGACGCCGGCCACCGGGGGCAGCGCCGCTGCCACCCTCGGGACGTGGGGCGCTGCCGGCACTGTGAGCCTCGGCGCGGTTAAAGTTGGGCTCGCCCTCTTGTTCGGGCTCGGGCTCTTCGGTAAATTCGCCGCCGCCTTCGAAGGTTACGGGAGCGCCGGCCGGGCTGCCTTCCAGGCTGGGCTCGCCGCCGCCCATCTTGGCGCGCTGTTCCTTGAGAATTGCCTTGCGCGAGAGGCGAATGCGGTTGCCCTCCACGGAGAGGACTTTCACCAGCACCTGGTCGCCTTCCTTGAGTTCGTCGCGCACGTCCTTGATGCGGTGCTCGGCGACCTCGCTGATGTGCAGCAGGCCGTCGGTGCCGGGGAGGATCTCGACGAATGCGCCAAAGTCGGCGAGCCGAACCACCGTGCCCAGGTAGGTCTTACCGACTTCGGCGGTGGCAGTGATGTCGCCGATCATCTGCAGCGCCTTCTTCGCCGATTCCTGGTCGCTGGAGGCGACGTTGACGCGCCCGCTGTCCTCGACGTCGATCTTGACGCCGGTGGCCTCGATGATGCCGCGGATCACCTTGCCGCCCGGCCCGATGAGGTCGCGGATTTTATCGGTCGGGATCTGCAGGGTGTAGAAGCGCGGCGCGTACTCGGAGACCGCGGTGCGCGGCTCAGGCAGCGCCTGGTTCATGTGCTCCAGGATGTGCATGCGGCCGCGGTTGGCCTGCTGCAGGGCTTCACGCATGATCTGCGGCGTGATGCCCATCACCTTGATGTCCATCTGCAAGGCGGTAATGCCCGTGCTGGTTCCGGCAACCTTGAAATCCATGTCGCCGTAATGGTCCTCGGCGCCGGCAATGTCGGTGAGGATGGCGTACTCCTCGCCTTCCTTAACCAGGCCCATAGCCACGCCTGCCACCGGGGACTTGAGCGGAACGCCGGCATCCATCAGCGCCAGGGAGGCGCCGCAGATGGTCGCCATGGAGGACGAACCGTTGGACTCCAGGATGTCGGAGACCACGCGCATGGCGTACGGCCAGTCGGTTACCTCAGGCAGGACGCCGGAGAGGGCGCGCTCGGCAAGGGCGCCGTGGCCGATCTCGCGGCGTCCCGCGCCACGTAGAAATGCCACTTCACCAACCGAGAACGGCGGAAAGTTGTAGTGCAACATGAAGCGCTTCTTGGATTCGCCTTCGAACAGTTCCAGGCGCTGCATGTCGTCGGAAGTGCCCAGGGTGGTGGTGACCAGCGCCTGCGTCTCGCCGCGGGTGAAAATCGACGAACCGTGAGTGCGCGGCAGCACTCCGACTTCGATCCAAATGGGCCGCACCTGGTCGAAGGCACGCCCGTCGGGACGGCGACGCTGGCCGATTACCTGCTCGCGGAAGATGCGCTCGCGCAGGGTCTCGAAATTGGTGGAGAGCTGCTTGCGCTCGTCGACCAAGTCCTCGTCAATCTCGTCCTTCAACTGCGTCTTCAGCGCCTTCACCAGGGTGTGGCTCTCGGCCTTGGGGTGCTTCCCGGTGTCGAGGGCGTCGGAGAGTTTGGCGCCGATGCGCTTGCGCAGCGCGGCAATGGCGGCTTCGTCCACCTGCGGCGCCTCGAACTTGCGCTTGGGCTTGCCGGCGCGCTTGGCGAGGTCGCTGATGGCGGCGGTGATTTTCTTGATTTCCTTGTGCGCGAACTCGATGGCATCCACGATCGTGTCTTCCTGCACCTGGCTGGCGCCGGCTTCGATCATGACGATGCCGTCGGCGTGCCCGACCACCATCAGGCGGAGCAGGCCGTCGCGCATTTCTTCGTAAGTCGGGTTGACGATGAACTGGCCGTCTTTCAGGCCGACACGCACCGCGCCGACCGGGCCGCCGAACGGGATGTCGGAGAGGGCCAGCGCGCAGGAGGCGGCGTTGATGGCGGCGACGTCGGGATCGTTCTGGTTGTCGGCCGAGAGGCAGAAGGCGATGACCTGGGTCTCGCTGCGGAAGCCGTCCGGGAACAACGGCCGCATGGGACGATCAATCTGGCGGCTGGTGAGAATTTCGCGCTCGCTGGGGCGGCCTTCGCGCTTGATGAACCCGCCGGGGATGCGCCCGCCGGCGTAGGTGTACTCGCGGTAATCAACGGTGAGGGGAAAAAAATCAATGCCCTCGCGCGGTTCCTGGTTGGCGGTGGCGGTGCCGAGGACAACGTTGTCGGCAAAACGTACGACCACAGAGCCATGCGCCTGCTTGGCCAATTTGCCGGTTTCAAATGAGATGGTCTTGCCGCCGGTTAATTCAACGGTAACGGACTGCAGTTCTGGCTTCATTCCAATTCCTTCCAAGTTGAGCGCACCGGAGGGGCCGTGGGCTGTGCGCGAGAGAGGGGCCGGCATCAACGAGCGCCCCCACGCCAACGCGTTGAGGCGTTGGTGTGGGCAAAAATGCCGGGAAGACGCAAAGCTGCCGAGTCACAGACGGTGGTATCGGGGGCAAACGCTACTTGCGGATGCCAAGTTTCGAAATAACGTCTTTGTAGCGCTCGGTGTCGTATTTCTTGAGGTAGTCGAGCAAGCGACGCCGCTTGCTGACCAACATCAGAAGGCCGCGCCGGGACGCGTGGTCCTTTTTGTGCGTCTTGAAGTGCTCCGTCAACTGACCAATGCGCTCACTCAACAGGGCGATCTGGACCTCGGGGCTGCCGGTATCGCTCACATGGGTGCGGTACTGGTCAATGACGGACTGCTTTTGCTCTCGGGCTAACACGGAACTGGGTGCACTCCTGTAATTTTTCCGATCTAGTGTACTTCCAGCAGCGTACCATGCGCGGCGGAAGGCTGTAAAGCCGCGCAGCAGCGATCTTTAGCCCTGCGCAATGGGGTCGTCCATCCAACCCTGCAGCAGGGTGGGAGAATCTCAGGTTGCAAGGCGCCAGACACGGCAACCAGCCTCCAGCGCAAGACCGAATGACAACTACCGTGCCATCATCGGTGTTCATAGTATTAGAATTTCCGAAGGAGTTCGTGTGTTCTGTCGGAATTGCGGTTATCAGAATCCGGAGCAAAACGGGTTTTGCGGCATGTGCGGTAAAAAGCTGGCGCCCCCAATGGCGGCGGATCCGAAATCCGTGGTCGAAAAGTTCCCCCTAACCTGGGAGCGGGCGGTGCCCGAGGAGCCACTCGATGTCGCCAGAGCGGTAGACGAGGCAGATACGCCGCACGAGCCGCCACAGCCGGAGCCGGCAGCCCCGGAGGCGGAACCGGCGCGGCGCAGCGACAAGTGGTGGGTGGATGAGGAGCAAAGCGAGCCCACCAGCGGTGGGCTGTCGATTCTGGGGCTGAGCGGCACCGACTCAGGCGAGGGCGGCAGGTACTCGTACCTGCTCGAAGAAGAACAGCCGTCGCACACCAGGTTGTGGGTGTTCCTGGTGGTCGTGCTGGTATTGGGCGGCGTGCTGTATGCGAAATGGCAGCCGATCCGGGATTACGTGCTCACCCCGGCGCCCTCCCATTCGCGTCCGCAGCAGGCGCCCGCGCAGGACACGAAGAACGAGCAAGCATCCACCTCCGCTACTTCCGCACCGGCCACGACGCCTGCCGGCAGCGATGCAGCGTCGCCGCCGGCGATCGCCACCGAGAGTAAGCCGGAGCAGAACCAGGCGGCGCAGCCCGAGCAAGGACTTCCCCAGGCCGACCAGCAATCCTCCACCGCGGTCAAGCCTGACGACAGCCCCAAACTCACTGCTGCCGACGCAAGCTCGGAGCGTGGGGCCGAGCCGGCATCGAAGAAGCCGGGCGCGAAGCCAACGGCGGCGCATAACAAAGGGGCGGGTCGCGAAAGCGCCAACGTAACCGACCCAAAGAAGCCGGCGGCGGCACAGGTGGCGCCCGCGCCGCAAGGCAATGCCGGTGCGGAGCTTGTGACAAGCGGGGAAAGGTATCTGTACGCCCGCGGGGTGGCACGGAACTGCGGCCAGGCGGTCATCTACTTCAATGCCGCTGCGGCACAGCAGAACCCGCAGGCGTTCAGCCACCTGGGCGCGATGTACGCCACCGGGGAGTGCGTGCCGATGGACCGGGCGGTGGCATACGCGTGGTTCCGGCGGGCCTATGCCAGGGAACCCGGCAACCGCTACTTCGAGCAGAACCTGACCATGCTGTGGCGGGAAATGACGCCGGCCGAGCGGCAACGGGCGACCGGCAGGCAGTAGCCAGGAGTCAAGCGTTCGGAGCAGCGGGCGCGGCCACGGCTGCGCCGTTCGTTTTGCGCGGGAAGCAGAGCGAAAAGATCTACCTCCGCCCAAGGCGCGTGGATGTGGGGCACAGCGGCGGGTTGGCCTTGCGGCTCACCCTGAGGAGGGTTGCCGGTCACTTGTAGCTGTGACAGGCGCGCTCCGGCGCCGTCTGGCCCCAGTTTTTCCGGCCAGAATCGGCGAACACCGAGCCTGGATTGTGGCCGACATCACCCGCGAATGTGATTCCGCTCACTGCCTTGTTGCCCATTCAGCCACACAATAGCCGCGGCTGAGGTGCAACCCTGTTTTCCCGACAAGTTTCCTCCGCCAAGGAGTTCTCATAATATGGCGCTGAAGGAAGTGCTTAGGCAGAAAATCGAGGAGTTCCGCCCCCGTACTACAAAGCTCATCAAGGAATTCGGCCATGTCATTATCGACGAGGTAACCATCGAACAGACGATGGGAGGCGCGCGTGACATCCGCAGCCTGCTTACCGATATCTCCTACCTGGATCCGCAGGAAGGTATCCGCTTTCGCGGCAAGACCATTCCTGAAACGTTAGCGTTCCTTCCGAAGGCAAGAAATTCAAATTATCCGACGGTAGAAGCATTCTGGTACTTCCTTCTGACGGGCGAGTCGCCGAACCAGGCGCAGCACCGTGAAGTTCTCGGCGAATGGAAGGTCCGCCAAATGGTTCCTTCCTACGTGTGGGACGTGATCCGCGCCCTGCCCCGCGACAGCCACCCCATGGTGATGCTCTCCACCGGCATCCTGGCCATGCAGAAGGACTCCAAGTTCGCGCATTTTTACGGGTCGGGTAGTTTCAACAAGACGGCGGCATGGGAATACGTCTACGAAGATGCCTTCGATATCGTGGCCCGTATCCCCATCATCGCCGCGTTCATTTACAACCTGAAGTATCGAAGCGATTTCCAGGTAGCGATCAACCGGGACCTGGATTCGGGCGCAAATTTCGCGTACATGATCGGGCAATGCGACGAGTACAAGGATGTTGCCCGCATGTACTTTATCCTTCACTCCGACCACGAATCCGGCAACGTTTCCGCCCATACGACCCATCTGGTGCACTCGGCCCTGTCGGATCCCTACTATGCCTATTCCGCCGGTCTCAACGGCCTTGCCGGCCCCCTGCACGGTCTGGCCAACCAGGAGGTTCTGGACTGGCTGCTGAAGTTCGAGAAGAAATACTGCAAAGATGCGGAGCCGACCAAGGAGTTGGTAACCCAGGCTCTGTGGGATACGCTCAAGGCCGGCCAAGTGATTCCGGGGTACGGCCACGCCGTTCTTCGCAAGACCGACCCGCGCTACATGTCGCAGCGCGAGTTCTGTCTGGCGACTCCGGGGCTCAAGGTTGATCCGCTGTTCAAACTTGTTTCTATGATCTTCGAAGTGGCGCCCGGTGTTCTGACCCAACACGGCAAGGCCAAGAATCCGTGGCCGAACGTCGATGCCCAGTCCGGTGTCATCCAGTGGTACTACGGGCTGCACGAATGGGACTTCTACACCGTCCTGTTCGGTGTCGGTCGCGCCCTCGGGTGCATGGCCAATATCACGTGGGACCGGGCTCTCGGATTTCCTATCGAGCGTCCCAAGTCTGTTACCACACCGATGCTGGAGCAGTGGGCTGCGGAAGGTGGCCGCAAGCTGGGAACAGCGACGACTGCGGCGACGAAAGCAGCTCCTGGTGTTGCTGCCGCTGCGACTGCCGCAATCACTGGCATTCGCTAGGCCAAGTAATGTCAGTTGTGATTGTTGAGTAACGATCCTCCGGCAGAGCCGGAGGCTTTTGCGGTTGCTGGCCCCTCAAAGGGGCCTGATCGCAACCGGTCAAAGTCAAAACCACAAGCTCCACACGCCGATGTGGTAACCCGGACCACAAGAACGG
>DASWAR010000283.1:0-1584 GCA_036391015.1 Terriglobales bacterium | reverse complement strand
GCCCGTAGCCAGGAAGCACAGCGGCGATCACCCGTCATTGGCGTCCCTCAAGGAAAGTCGGCACTCACAACGTAAGAGGAGAGGAAGTATGAAATTCCAAAGCGTGAACACGTACGTTGTCGCCCTGGTCCTCGTTCTGCTCGTTCCGTTCGTTCCAGTCGCACGGGCACAAAGCGTGGGCTCGCAAGACAAAGCCTCTCAGTGGAAGCCGGTCGAGGATGCGATGGGCCGCCCCGGCAAGTTGCAATCCGACGGCACCTTCAAGTTCGGCATGCCGCGCAAGGACCTCAACGTCATAGTCGCCGGCACGCCCATCAAACCCGGCCTGGCGCTCGGGTCATGGACCGCCTTTGAAGGTACTCGGGATCACGCCATGGCAATGGGCGATCTAGTGCTAACCGAGAGCGAAGTCGAACCGGTGATGATGAAGCTGCAAGAGGGCGGCATTCAGGAGACCGCCGTGCACAACCACCTGCTAAACGAAAGTCCGCGCATCATGTACATGCACATCGAAGGTCACGGCGACGCTGTGCAGATGGCGAACGCGATTCACGCTGCGCTTGCCCTGACCAACACGCCGCCTCCCGACCCTGGCTCGCCTGCGGCGGCTACCGATCAGAACATCGGAATTGACACGGCGCAGATAAGCTCGATTCTCGGTCACAAGGGCGCCGTCAACGGCGGAATATTTCAGGTAAGTGTTCCGCGGGCCGAGAAGATCATGGATGAAGGTATGGAAGTGCCGCCATCGATGGGAACAGCGACCGCGCTGAACTTCCAGCCGACAGGAAGCGGGCACGCCGCGATCACAGGGGACTTCGTCCTACTGCCGAACGAAGTGAACCCAGTGCTGAAAGCGTTGCGCGAAAACGGCATTCAGGTGACCGCCCTGCACAGCCATATGCTGAATGATCAACCACATCTTCTGTTCATGCATTTCTGGGCCAATGATGATGCGGTCAAGCTCGCGAAGGGGCTGCGTGCCGCACTCGACAAAACGAAATCTAAAGGCGGGGAAACAGCTTCGAAATATTGATTTCTTTTCGGCGACGACTGCACGGGGTGTGCCATGCAGATGGGTGTTGCGCGAACACTTGAAGCGGCCGCGCCAGTGGAGTATTCGCTGGCGCGCCTCGTTCTTTATTTCCTGAAGCTGGGCACGATCGGGTTTGGCGGGCCGATCGCGCTTGCCGGTTACATGCAGCGCGACCTGGTGGATGAACGCAAGTGGTTCACCGAAGAGGAATATCTCGAAGGCCTGGCGCTTGCCCAGCTCGCGCCGGGGCCGCTGGCAGCGCAGCTTGCCATGTACCTCGGATTCGTGCGGGGTGGATGGGTAGGCGCAACTGCGGTCGGATTCACCTTTATTGGGCCGTCGTTCGTGATGGTGGTGCTGCTGGCGATCGCGTACATCCGTTACGGCGGCCTGGCCTGGATGCAAGCCGTCTTCTACGGCATTGGCGCTGCGGTCATCGGCATCATCGCCCGCTCGGCGTGGAAGCTGATGAAGGCCACGCTGAAGACGGACGCGCTGCTGTGGGCGATCTTCCTGGCGCTCGCCATCTCGACGGCGGTCACGGAAAA
>DASWAR010000282.1:0-3686 GCA_036391015.1 Terriglobales bacterium | reverse complement strand
TGCCAAAACCCTCCAGGGTTCAGTGACACTACCGCGCCCACCACCCCGCCGCGCCGCGCCAGTTCAAGAACTAGCCGCGCGCCCATTGAGCTGCCAACCACGTCAACGCCGGTGAGACCATTGGCAGTGATAAACGCACTGGTTTCGTCGGCCAGCGTACGCATCGAAGTCTCTCCGGCCAGGCGCGGCGTCTGGCCGAAGCCGGGCAAGTCGACTGCGATGACTTCCCGATGTGCCGCGAGATCGTCCAGGATGGGATGCCACGACTGCCATCTCCCCCCGAGACCGTGGATTAATAACAAAGGCTTTCCTGCGCCGCGCCGTATGTGATGCATGTTTGCTTCTCCTACCTAAAATATATCGATTCGGCGATGTTGCCAGTGCCGACCTTGTGAGACCGACGCAGAGGCACTCAATGCAACAGTGTGCGGGCAGCATTACGGGGTAAGCTGCGATACCTGCTGTTCAGGCTGGAGCACCGATCTGACGGCTCGGCGTCGCTTCGGCGAACGCCGGATGGGCGTCGCAAGCGGCCATGATCCGGTCGATGGTCGGTGTATCCGGCATCGTAATCTTAAAGATCCTCACCATCTCCACAATACTGGCCAGGCAGATGTCAGCCATTGTCGGCGTGTCGCCATGACAAAATACGCCTGTCTGCGGCTCCGCGACCAGACGCTGCTCGAGGGCGGACAAGCCAGTCCCAAACCACTGGATCTGCCATGCACGCCAAGCCGTGTCGTCCATTCCAGTGGAGGCCGTCAAATATTTTTTGACGCGCCCCGTGATCAAAGGATGCGTATCAGCAGCGAGCATCGCGGCGATTGAACGGACTCGGGCGCGCCCATGCAAATCCTGCGGCAGCAACGGCGGGGCTGGCTGAAATTCCTCCAAAAATTCCAGGATCGCCAGCGACTGCGTCAGCGGCGCATGCCCGATATCAACCAGGGCGGGGATCGCGCCGAGCGGATTGATCTTCAAAAACTCTTTGTCCCGCTGCTCCCCGGCATCGATGTTGACAATCCGTTCGTTCGCCTTCAGCCCCTTCAGATTGAGGGCGACGCGCACCCGGTAGGTGGCCGAGGTGCGCCAGTAAGCATACAGTTCGAACGACGGTTGCTTGGTCATGGGTGATTTCCTTTGAGGTCAAATGTACATCTGGACTGATTGATCTATAATTATAACCATGTCCAGACTTTTACACCGTCCCGCACCCGGGCACACTCCAGCGACCTCACCTGCCATGGGGCGGCCACGCCAATTCGTGCCGGCCGAAGCGCTTAGGGATGCACTAGCGGTGTTCTGGGAAAAAGGGTACCAGGCAACCTCGCTCGATGACCTGACCGCTGCCATGCACTTGAGCCGTTCGAGCTTCTATGCCTGCTTCGGCTCCAAGCACGCCGTGATGATGGCGGCAGTCGAACTCTATGCCAATGAGCTATTCGCCAGGCTCGTGGCCTTGGCAGCGTCGTCGATTCCTGCCGTCGAGTCCATCCACGCCGTACTGGCGGCGATCGCAGAAGTCGACGCGGGCCCCCATGGCTGTTTCTTCGTCAATAGCGTTACGGAACTTGCACCGCACGATGCGGCCCTCGCGGCCTTCAGTCAGCATCACGTGGCCCGCACCGGAGCGCTGGTCATTGGCTTGCTCGAGCGGGCTGGATTTAGCCCTGAGACGGCGCACACGCGCGCCGCTGCCTTATTGGCGCTGGTGATGGGCACGATCACGCTGCGCAAAGCCGGTCTGCCAGTAGCGGAACTCCAGGCAATACTAAGCCAGGCGCAGCTGCTGCTCGCCGACACCACTTCTGCTGCTTGAGGGTGCCCCATGTCACCACGTCTGCCCTCCGTATTCGTCTCTGCCTTGCTGTGCGACGACATGCTGTACCGCGATGTCATCGCCGCGCTCGGTTACGTTGACGTCCTGTCGGCCAATGTATAGGCAGAAGCGTAAAGTGTGACCCAGCGCGGGTGAGGGGGGGCTGCTTGGGTCAGCCGCGGCCGGCGTCGCCTGGACGGGTCATGTGGAACAATTGCTCGGGGCCAATGGAGAAATAGTCGGCCGGACCGCCGCCACGCAAGACGTGGCCGGCAGACGCCGTGTCGTAGATACCATCGGTCAACAGCGTGTTGGCAATATGCACGCCCACCACTTCGCCGAGGACGAGCCAGGTCGCCACAAACAAAAACGCCAACCGGTGATGGTTGGCGTTGCGTGAACGATGTTCTTGGTGGCCCGGGGCGGAATCGAACCACCGACACAAGGATTTTCAATCCTCTGCTCTACCGACTGAGCTACCAGGCCAAGAGGCATGATTATAGACACCCGGAAGCAGGTTTGCAAGTCTAGCTGACGAGTTAACAAAATATTTGCGGCAACACGGCGCAAAACTGTCGCCTTTCAAGCAGCTATAATGCTTTGGATGAACAGCCAACCTTCCTCCGCCGCGCGGCACGACAGCGATGTCTGCATCGTCGGCAACGGCGCGATCGCCAAAACCACCGCGCTGGGGTTCGCCCAGGCCGGCCACAGCGTCACCTTGCTGGTTCCCGCATCGGCACCGCCGCCTGCGCCAGCGCCGGGCGCCGACCAGCCGTGGGACGTGCGTGTCTACGCCCTCAATCACACCGCCCACACGCTGCTCGCTTCGCTGAAGGTATGGGGCGCGCTCGACGCGTCGCGCGTGCAGCCGGTCGAATCGATGGTCGTCAACGGCGACGGCAAGCAGCCGGGCGATCTCGCGTTCGACGCCTTCGGCGCCCACGTCGGCGCGCTGGCGTGGATCGTCGAAGACCGCAACCTGAACCAGGCGCTCGACGCCGCGCTCCGGTTCGCACCTAATGTCAACATCGTCAGCGGCCGCGCCGCCGGCCTGGCCAGCGACAGCAGCGGCGCCACCGTCACGCTCGACGGCGGCGCCGTCATCGCCAGTGCGCTGGTGGTGGGCGCCGACGGCGGCCAGTCGTGGGTGCGCGGCCAGTGCGACATCGGCATTGACTACCGTTCGTATCACCAGCGCGCGGTGGTCACCAATTTCAGTTGTGCCAGGCCGCACCACGGCGTCGCCCACCAGTGGTTCACCGGCCACGAAGGCATCGTCGCATTGCTGCCGCTGCCGGGCGACCGCGTTTCGCTGGTGTGGTCGGCGCCAGATGCGCTGGCCGACACGCTGATGCGCGAGACCCTGAGCGAAATGGCGGTGCGCCTGGCCGTGCTGGCCGAGGAAAAGCTCGGCGCGCTGCGCCCGCTGCTGCCCGAATCTGTCAAGGACGTGCCGCTGTCGCTGATCCGCCCGCACGCGATCGTCGCGCCGCGCGTGGCGCTGGTGGGCGACGCCGCCCACGTGGTCCATCCGCTGGCCGGCCACGGCATGAACCTCGGCTTCGCCGACGTCGCCGCGCTGCTGGCGACGATCGCCGCGCGCGAAGAGCACCGCAACATCGGCGACGCCCGCGTGCTGGCGCGCTACGCCCGCGCCCGCAAGGAAGACGTGCTGCTGATGCAACTGGCCACCGACGGCCTGGCGCGCCTGTTCGGCGCCGATCTCGAGCCGGTGCGCGTGGTGCGCAATTTGGGGCTAAACTTGCTGAATAAGTTGCCCATGCTCAAGCGTCGGCTGATGGCCCACGCGATGGGCAAATAATCATTTTTTGTAACGGATACGGAGAAATAATGGGTAAATCAC
>DASWAR010000281.1:0-7484 GCA_036391015.1 Terriglobales bacterium | reverse complement strand
GGTTGTGAAATGAAGATTGCAGATTTCAGATTGAAGATTGAAGATTTTCGACTGGTCCTTCGTGGACCTTTACGCCGCCAGTCCTCCCGTGTTCATTCTGCAATCTGCAATCTGCATTCTTCAATCTTCATTTCCCTGCTCACGTGCGCGCTGCTGCTATCGGCAGCAACTCCGGCCCGCGCCGAGGTTCTCCGCCTCGACATCAACGACACCATTCACCCCATCACGCTGGAATACATCACCCGCGGCATCGAAGCCGCCCGGGCGCAGCACGCCGAGGCCATCCTGATACGCCTTTCGACTCCCGGCGGCCTCGCCGAATCGACGCGCGAGATCATCCAGCAGATCGTCGCATCGCCGGTGCCGGTCATCATCTATGTGGCGCCCAGCGGGGCGCGCGCCGCCTCGGCCGGGTTCTTCATCCTGCAAGCCGCCGACGTGGCCGCCATGGCGCCCGGCGCCAACACCGGCGCGGCGCATCCGGTGATGCTCGTCGGCAGCCAGCCCGACAAGATCATGGCGGAAAAAATCGAGAACGATTCCGCCGCCCTCATGCGCTCGGTGGTCGCCAAGCGCGGCCGCAACGTCGAGGTCGCCGAGAGCGCCGTGCGCCAGTCCAAGTCGTTCACCGACCAGGAAGCACTCAAGGACCACCTGATTGACGTGGTCGCCCCCAGCCAGGAAGATCTGTTGAAGCAACTCGATGGCCGCGAGATCACGCGCTTTAACGGCGAGAAGGTCACGCTGCACCTGGCGAACAAGCCGGTGCGCGATTTCGACATGACGCTCAAGCAGAAGATCCTCGCTTTCCTCATGGATCCCAACATGGCGTTTGTGCTTCTCGCCATCGGACTGCTGTCGCTTTACATCGAGTTCAACCATCCCGGGGCGATCATCCCCGGCGTGGTCGGATTTTTCTTCGTCGTGCTTGCCGTCTTCGCCTTGAACATCCTGCCGGTGCGCTATGCCGCGCTGGGGCTGATCCTTCTGGCGTTTGTCTTTTTCACGCTGGAGGCGAAGTTCGCCTCGCACGGTATTCTCACCATCGCCGGCATCGTGTCGCTGGTGTTCGGCGCGCTGCTGCTGGTGGACGCGCCCATCCCGCAGATGCGCGTGCGCCTGTGGACTGCGCTCGCCGTCGCCATTCCACTCGGCTTGATTACGACGTTTCTGATGGGCATCGCGCTCAAAGCCCGCCGCGGCAAGATCACCACCGGCGCGCAAGGACTGGTCGGCGAAATCGCGGTCGCCCGCTCCCCGCTTAGCCCGCAGGGAAAAGTCTTCGTCCATGGCGAACTGTGGGACGCGATTTCTTCCGCCCCAGTGGACGCCGGCGAGCAGGTAAGGATCCGCGCCGTCGCCGATCTGCATTTGGAAGTCGAGCCGGTAGGAGTCACGACCGCGAAATAGTTACCGCCGCAGCCGCCCGTCATCGCCAATTGCGAACAGGCCCGACTGCGCAATGCGCTCGGAGAACGCGGCCTGCTGCATCGTCAAATACAGCCCGTCCGGCTGCCGATGTTTTGCCCGGTATTTTCTGGCGTGTTCTTCTGACCAGAAGAATACGGTCTGCATTCAATAGTCGTGAATGATGTTGGGGCCGTGGAAGGCCTGCCAATCCATGTCGGGTTCAAACAACAAGGGCGCTACGCCCGGCGTGAGGACCCGCCAGTGCAGATCATCGTCAACCTCGATGGCGATCGGGAGCGAGCAATGACGGCAACTCGACTCGATGCGGACCCGCAGTTTCTCTCCCCGGAGGCGTCCTTGCACGAAGGACGTGGCAAGCGCGTCCTCCGCTCAAGCACCGAAAATCTTCTCCCCGGTGGAGAAGGTCAGCCGGTGCGGCGTCCGGGAGGTCGTGACCGGAAATGCCCAACCCACGTTGCCGCCGGCATCCCGCGCCAGGAAAAACAGATGTTGTTCCAGATCCGCGAGAATCCTCGTGACTTGGTGGAGTTCGAGGCCGATGGTTTGCGCGATTCGGCCGGGCCGCAAGGGGCGGTGTTGCCGCGGCAACTCGCGTACCACGAAGTCGCGGACCAGGTGATGCTCGCGCGTCATGAATGCCAGGCGCGCCGACATGCGAGCCGGAAGATTGCGCATCGCCTGCACGAATCCGTCTTCCGGCAGGGTGAGGATGTCGCGGCCGACGCCGTGAAGGATGGGCGCGCTCATCGGCGCCCCGCTTTGCCGGCAGGCGCGCCGGCGGCATCAAAAGCGCGGTTGAAACCGGCCGTGGTGATGTGGTACATATGTACCATGGTAACACAATCGGAACGGCCGCGCGAGATTCAGCGGGTGCAGACGGGGATCCGGATCGAGAAACGGGTCTTGAAGGTCCTGAAGGCAGTTGCCGAACTGAAAGACATGACGGTCGGCGACCTGTTGGAAGGAATCCTGCTGCACGTCTTCGAGGGCAAGACGCCCTTCTCCGAAGCATCGCTCCGGCAGATCAGTGAATTCAAGAAGATTTACGGGTGCGACTTAAAGGCGTCTGACAGTCACCATTTGAAGGAGCGCCGGCGATGAAAAAGGCGTTGGCCTGCAAGCCTCTCCCCCTGGGAGGTTGAAGTCGAAAGCTGCGCCGAGCCCGGCCGTCCGATGGCTCGAACTCGTCATTCTCAAAGTTTCATGGCGGTGAATCGCTGATGGCAGGACGCGCGAATGCTGCTACAATCCGCGCAGAAGGCCTCATGGTTGCGCGCTGCGGAGGCGCAGTAAAGATATGAATCCGCTCACATTCATTCCGATCGCCATCGTTGTTCTCTACATCCTCAACTCGATCAAAATCCTTCCCGAATACGAACGCGGCGTCATCTTCCGCCTGGGACGATTGCTGCCCCAGCCGAAGGGGCCCGGCATTTTTCTGGTGTTCGCGCCCGTGGACAAGATGGTCCGCGTCTCGCTGCAGCAGGAGGCGCTGGAGGTTCCGCCGCAGGACATCATCACCCGCGACAACGTCACGCTGAAAGTGAACGCGGTCATCTTCCTGCGCGTGGTGGATCCGAGCCGCGCCGTGGTCGAGGTGAAGAACTATCTGTACCAGACTTCGCAATTCGCGCAGACCACGCTGCGCTCGGTGCTGGGCGAGGTGGAACTGGACGAACTGCTCAGCCACCGCGACAAGCTCAACCTGCGCATCCAGAGCATTCTCGACCAGCACACCGCGCCCTGGGGCGTGAAGGTGGCCAACGTCGAGGTCAAGCAGGTGGACATGCCGGAATCCATGTTGCGCGCCATGGCCAAGCAGGCGGAGGCCGAACGCGAAAAGCGCAGCAAGATCATCCACGCGGAGGGCGAGTTCTCCGCCGCGCAGCGCCTGGTGGACGCCGCCCACCTGCTCGCCACCGAGCCGACCAGCATCCAGTTGCGCTACCTGCAAACGCTGACCGAGATCGGCGTGGAAAAGAACACCACCATCGTCTTCCCGCTGCCGATTGACCTGATGGAAGGCTTGAATAAGCTGCTGGATAAGCAGCGGAAGGCGTGATGAGTCGAGGTCCAGTTTCGGAGTGGAAATGAGCGATCAGGATGAGGAAGTCAAGCAAGGCACAGGCCGCCTTCTGGGCCTGTTCTTTGGCCTGGTGATCGTGTGCGCGCTGTTCTTCAGCCTGGGATACTCGCTGGGACGCCGCTCCGTGCCGGAACCGGTAGCGACCGCGTCCACCACCGCACCGGTCAACGTGGGCGCCGAAGCGAAGCCGTCGCCGGCGCGGGCCGAAGCCGCGTCCAAGCCAGACTGCGCCACCCCGGGCGCGTGCCCGGAAACGGCGCCTAAGTCCACGACCGAAGACCTGACCTTTTATAAGGCGGTGGAGCAGAACCAGCCCAAGGCGAAACTGGAGGCGACGGCACCGCCTGTGGCTGCGCGAGTGACCACCCGAACGGTGGAATCCAAGCCGGCAACGCCGGAAAGGCGCCGGCCGGCGACGCTCGGCACCGGCTACATGGTGCAAGTCGCGGCGGTCGGCAAGCAGGAGGACGCCGAGGCGCTGGCCCAAGCGCTGCGCAAGAAGAACTATCCCGTTGTTACCATCAGAGGGCCAAGTGACAGGTTCTATCATGTGCAGGTGGGACCGTTTGCGGACATGAAAGTCGCGGAAGCGACCTGCAACAAGCTGATCGGCGACGGGTATAACCCGATCCTGAAAAAATAGCTTTCAGCTCTCAGCTCTCAGCTTTCAGTTGTTCGGGTTCACCTTCAACTCTGCAGGCGGAGAGAACCAAAGTGTCATCGTTTCAGCTGAGAGCTGAAAGCTGACGGCTGACAGCTACTCCGAAAAGCGCTGCTCTTTGAACGGATCGCCGTACATGTGATATCCGTTCTGCTCCCAGAAGCCCGCCTGATCCTGGTCGAGAAACTCCAGCCCGCGAACCCATTTCACCGACTTCCACGCGTACAGGTGCGGAACGATCAGACGCAGCGGGTAACCGTGATCGGGCGGGAGCGGCTGGCCGTCGTGGTGGGTAGCGAACAGAACGTCGTCACGATCAAGGTCGGCGAGCGGCACGTTGGCGGTGTAACCCTGCTCGGCGTGGACGAGAACGAACTTTGCCTCCGGCTTGAGCTGCACCCGCTTGAGCAGGTCGCGAAACAGGACGCCGGTCCAGGTGTTGTCGAAGCGGCTCCAGCGCGTCACGCAATGGAAATCGCTTTTCACCTCGGATTTTGGCAGGCGGTTGAATTCTTCCCAGCTCAGCCGAAGCGGGCTTGCGACCAGCCCCGAAAGGCGAAACTCCCATTGCGCGGGATCGAAGCGCGGCACCGATCCGTAATGCAGGACCGGCCACTTCAGGGTGAGCGACTGCCCCGGAGGCAAGCGCCCCGCCTGCCGCATCTCGCGCTCGCGTTCTTTCCGCTCGTTACCTTCGAAGAGCATGGCTTATGGGATTCGGAAGGCGGAGGGAAGTTTCAGGTTCCAGCCGTACCTCAAGGCCGCTCGAAACTCAGGGGCAGGCTCTGTGCTACCCGATTGCTTCTGTCGCCCGCTGAAGCGGGCTCGCCAACTTTGCGGGAGCGTACCCACGGCTTACGCCGTGGGCTAGGTTCTATCGCTCGCTTGCGCGAGCTGAGGCGAAGTTCCGGCGGAAGTAGAAACTCGCTATTTGATCACCGACGCGAACAGCTCCGACTGCACCAGCGACTGGAACTTTTTTTCGTCGGACTTGAAGTTCAGCCTCAGGTTGGCGCTGTCGGAATTCACGGTGACGCTTTCCAGCGCGGTCTTCTCGACGCCTTGCGCGTTCATCTTGCGGAACAGGACGCCCGCCTGGACCAGCGACGACAGGGTGGCGGCCGTCATGGAATCCGAAGTCACCACGCTCAGGTTGAAGTTCACGCCGTTGTTGAAGTCCATGGTGTAGCGCGAGCCGAGCAGGCGCTTGCGCACCATTTCGTAGTCGGTGAGCTTGGCGGCATCGCCGAGGGTGGAGTGCAGCAGGTTCTGCGTACCCTGCGCGTCCAGGACACTCCACACCGGCCCGGAATCCACGGCGGAGATGTTGTCGGTGATGGCGGAATTGCTGCCCAGCGCGGGGGCTTCACCGTCGCGGGCATCGAGCGCCGCCTGCACCGCGGCCTTTTGCCCGAACAGCATGGTGAAGTCGTCGAGGAAGGTCATCTCCTGCCCGCCGGGCATGGAATACAGGTCGCTGGTGCGGTACTTCAATGGCTTGATTTTCTTGAGCTTCATGCGCGCCAGGATCTTCTTGGTGGGGAAGGTTCCCTGCGCCAGTCCGATGATTTGGACCTCTTTCTTGGTGCGAAACGAGGCGAAAGTGAGCTGCTCGACGTCGTTATCGGGATCGACGCCGAACCCGCGCAACGAAGTTTCGAACTCCTTGAGCTGGTCGGGCAGCACGCGCGCCTTCAGAGCCAGCGCGGTGGGCGAATTCTTCAGTGCCCGGTAATCGACGGAGATGATCTGCTGGATGTCAGCGGGAATGACCACACGCGCCGACGTGCCCAGCGGCATCGCCAGCAATGGCAATCCGGCCAGCAACAGGCAAAGGCAAAAGACAATCCGCTTCATGCGACCTCTTGTGAATGGTTACGGGACCATCCCGATGGTGCTTCCCGGCTTTTGGTTGGAACCCCGTTCTGCTCACATTGTAGCGGAATTCTTGGGCAGGGACGTACGTGGAGTTGCTTAGTTCGGTTTGCGCTGGGCACCTTAGTTCAGGGGCGATGGGTTCTCGGTTCTCGGTTTACGGTTGTCGGTTATCAGTTTGCGGTTCTCGGGGGTGGGCAGTTACTCGGTAAAGCTCAAGTTCGCGGTGACTCGGCGGTGCGTAATCTACAGTGTCGTCCTTTCCACAAAGGCTGAGGGACGGCGCAACCGTAAACCGATAACCGATAACCGAGATCCGGATGTATCCTAATCGCCATGTCCACGCTGGTTGAGTGTGTACCGAACTTTTCCGAGGGCCGCGACAAGGCGAAGGTTGACGCCATCATCGAGGCCATGAGGGTCCCCGGAGTTTACCTGCTGGACCGGGAGATGGACGCCGACCACAACCGCTGCGTGATCACGCTGGTCGGCAACCGCGAGAACATCGGCGAGGCCGCCATTCGCGGCGTTGGCAAGGCCGCCGAACTCATCGACCTCACCCGCCACCGGGGCGCGCATCCGCGCATGGGCGCCGCCGATGTCATTCCCTTCATTCCGATTGACGGCGTCACGCTGGAAGACTGCGTGGCCATCGCGCGCAAGGTGGGCGAAGAAATCTGGCGGCGGTTCCAGATTCCCGTCTATCTCTATGAAGCGGCCGCGACCCGGAGCGAGCGGCAGAACCTGGAGAACATACGGCGCGGCCAGTTCGAGGGCATCCGCGACGAGATCGCAACCAATCCGGCGCGCAAGCCCGATTTCGGCGAGCCGCGGGTGCACCCGACGGCCGGCGCAACCGTGGTGGGCGCGCGGAAATTCCTGATCGCTTACAACGTTTACCTCAACACGCCGGACGTGGAAATCGCAAAGAAGGTCGCCAAGGCGGTGCGCTTCTCCGACGGCGGGTTGCGCTACGTGAAGGGAATGGGGATTCCGGTGCGCGGGCTGGCGCAGGTTTCCATGAACCTGACCGACTTCGAGCAGACGCCGGTGGCGCGCGTCTTCGAGTACGTGAAGCGTGAGGCGGCGCGTTATGGCGTGCTGCCGGCGTTCAGCGAAATCGTCGGGCTGATCCCAAAGAAGGCGCTGGAGGACGCGTCGGAGTGGTTCCTCCAGGTGGAGAATTTTGATTCGTCGCTGATATTGGAAAACCGCCTGGCGGCGGTGATGGGCGGCAAAATGGCCGTCGGCGGACTGCGCTCCGGCGTGGAACCGTTCGTCGAACAACTGGCGGCGCCTACCGCCACACCCGGCGGCGGAAGCGCGTCCGCTGCCGCAGGTGCCATGGCAGCGGCGCTGGCGCACATGGTGGCGGCGATGTCGCGCGGCAAGAAAAATTATCTCAAGTACGAGCGCGAGTTGAGCGAAGCC
>DASWAR010000280.1:0-3098 GCA_036391015.1 Terriglobales bacterium | reverse complement strand
GTATGGCCCGCAGGCTGCTTTTCTTTTTCATGGCTGCCTTACTCCCGAGCTTCGCGGAATGCTGCTCAGTTTGCGTGTTATGGCCGAAGTAGTGAGCCGGAGAAGCGGCCGCCTAGCAGCGGAGCGCGCACCTCAATCCCCGCAGATCTCTGTCATCCAGGCCGCGCCACCCCACTTCCTCTGACGAGAGGCGTTCAGTTTGCCGCAGCAGATGCCAACCCGCAGCCGCAGCGCAACGCCAATACCGTCAGGATGCGACCTGCCGCTTGCCGGGCGCGCAGCGTAGTCAGCGGGAGGTCACCGTAGAGAGAGATTACCATGACCCACGATCAGGCATACGAGGAGGATTGCAAACGTGAAGCGCAACGCTACCCGCATCAAGAGATTAGACGCGGGCGGTTGCTCAATGGGTTGTTTTATTGTTGGCGGGCACATGCTTCGGGCTCCGCCTGCGTAGCCGCCGGCTCGCCCGCCACCTCGCGGTACACGTTCAGGATGCGCTGCACCGAGGTTTCCCACGAGAAGCGCTCGACCTGCTCGTAGCCTCTCTGCTTCAGCTTCTCGCGCAGCGGCTGGTCCACCAGGACCTTGTGCAGCGAATGCATGATTTCGAAGACGTTTTCCGGGTTCACCAGCACGGCCGCGTTGCCGACCACCTCCGGCAGCGACGAAGTATTGGAGGTTACCACCGGCGTGCCGTGCGCCATGGCCTCCAGCGGCGGCAGCCCGAAGCCTTCGTAGAGCGAGGGAAAAACGAACACCTTGGCCACGTCGTAGAAAATCCGCAGCACCTCGATGGGCACGAACCCGAGGAAGCGCACGTCATTCTGCACGCCGCTCTTGATCACCGTCCGCCGCAGGTCGGGATGGCGTGAAACCTCGTCGCCGATGATGATTAGCTTCAGGTCAGGGAATTTTCCTTCCTTCTCCAGCTCCGCCTTGAGCGCCGAAAACGCCTCGATGATCCGCACCACGTTCTTGTGCGGGCTGATCCTGCCCGCGTACAGGATGAACGGGTAATTGCACTGGTAGCGTTCGGCGATCAGCTCGCGGTCGGCGTCGGTGGCGTGACCCACCCGAAAGCGCTCGTCAATCGCGTTGTACACCACCTCGATCTGGCTCTCGGGGATCTTGAACAGCCGCTGGATATCCATCTTGGTGAACTGGGAGACGGCCAGGATGCGCGCGGCGCGGCTGAGCACGCGATGCGTCAGGTAGCGATGCACCGCCCTGCGGATTCCCGAGCCGTTGTGCGTCCGGTACATGAAATCCAGCAGGTCGTGCACGGTGAGCACGTAGGGGCAGGGCAGGTACAGCGGCGTCCAGAACAAGTGCGGGATGTGCACCAGGTCGCACCGGTAATGCCGCAACACCTTGGAGAACGCGATGTAACTGCGCGGCGAATGCTCGTCCGCTGAAAACGGGACGATGTGGAAGTTGTGCGGGAGCTTGCCGATTTCGCGCACCCGGTCGCGCCCGCCGATCAGGAAGTAAGCACTCGCCTGGTCGAGGCGCCCCAGCGTCCGCACCACATTGCGGATGTAGGTGCCGACGCCGAAGTCGCGAATCGGCCGGATATCAATCCCCACGCGCACGCCGATAGTGTAGCGCGTTGTGCAAAACAGATGGACGAGAACAAAACTTGACCGCAAAGGACGCCAAGGCCGCAAAGCTACTCCTTTGCGATACTTTGCGTCCTTTGCGGTTAGCCCTACCGCAATCGAAGCTGCGCCCCCGCTGAGACTGAAATTCGAAACTAGTGTGTTCCCGCCATGGCCCGCGCCCGACGCTCGGGATACAGCGGGAACGTCTCGCACATCGCCAGCACCTCGCGCTTGATCTTGCCCAGCACCTGGGCGTCGGTGCGGTTGTTGAGCGCCTGCGCAATCCAGCGCCCGATCTGGCGCATCTCGTTTTCCTTCATGCCGCGCGTGGTGAGCGCCGGCGTGCCGATGCGGATGCCGCTCGGCTTCATCGGCGGGTTGGTGTCGAACGGGATGGCATTCTTGTTCACCGTGATGCCAGCCTCGCCCAGCGCTTTTTCCGCCTCGCTGCCCAGCATGCCCTTGCTGAAGACATCCACCAGCATCAGGTGGGTGTCGGTGCCGCCGGAGATGATGCGGAAGCCTTCGTCGATGAGCGTTTGCGCCATGACTTTCGCATTGGCGACGATCTGGCGCGCGTAGTCCTTGAAATTCGGCTGCATGGCCTCGTGGAAGCACACCGCTTTGGCGGCCACCATGTGCACCAGCGGACCACCCTGGTCGCCGGGGAAGACGGTCTTATCAATGGCTGCGGCCAGGTCCACCTGCTTGTCGCCGACCTGCGCCATCTTCTGGCACAGGATCATGCCCGCGCGCGGCCCGCGTAGCGTCTTGTGGGTGGTGGAAGTGACGATCTGCGCGTGCGGCACCGGCGACGGATGCACGCCGCCCGCGACCAGCCCTGCGAAATGCGCCATGTCCACCAGGTAAAGCGCTCCGACTTTGTCGGCGATCTGGCGCATGCGCGCGAAATCGATGATCCGCGGATACGCCGAGCCGCCGCCGATGATCAGCTTGGGCCGCTCGCGCTCCGCCATCTTCTCCAGGTCGTCGTAGTCAATCGTCTCCGTTTCCTTGGTCACGCCGTAGGGCACGATCTTGTAGGTCTTACCGGAAAAATTCAGGTGATGCCCGTGCGTCAGGTGGCCGCCGTGCGCCAGGTTCAAGCCGAACACCACGTCGCCCGGCTGGATGACCGCCGCATAGGCCTCCATGTTTGCCGACGAGCCTGAGTGCGGTTGCACGTTGGCATGCTCGGCGCCGAACAACTGCTTGGCGCGCTCGCGGGCGAGGGTCTCCACCACGTCGGTGAACTCGCACCCGCCGTAGTAGCGCTTGCCGGGATAGCCCTCGGCGTACTTGTTGGTGAAGACCGAGCCCATGGCTTCGAGCACCGCCTCACTGACGAAGTTCTCCGAGGCGATGAGCTCGATGTGCTCTTCCTGGCGGGCGCGTTCGTGGCCGATTGCGGCCGCGAGTTCGGGGTCGAACCCGGCGATATTCATGCTGGCGGGAAACATTGACACTCCACGGTCGGGGACGCGCAATTGTAGC
>DASWAR010000279.1:0-5348 GCA_036391015.1 Terriglobales bacterium | reverse complement strand
GGATGGCCGCGGTGGCGAACCACAGTCTGAGCCGGTTGGTGTTGAGGGGCATTGATTCGATTGTAACGCGACGAGCTGTGAGCCCCGAGACCCGAGTCCCCAGTTACAGTACTCGGGACCCGCGACTCGGGACTGTGCTGCTATTCTGTTTTACGCAGCATCGAAAATCCATGCCGCCGGCGAATTCTTCCGAACCCGCAACTCCCGCCTCTCACGGCAGAGTCTGGCAGGCGATGCGTTCGATGCGGCACCGCAATTTCCAGCTCTTTTTCAGCGGACAACTGATCTCGCTGGTGGGCACCTGGATGCAGTCGGTGGCGCAGGCGTGGCTGGTATACCGGTTAACGGGATCGTCGCTGCTCCTGGGCGCGGTCGGATTCGCGTCGCAGTTCCCGGTATTCCTGGTGGCTCCGATCGGCGGCACGATCGTAGACCGGCACAACCGTCATCGCCTGATCATCGCCACCCAGACCGCCTCCATGGTCCTGGCCTTCATCCTGGCGTGGCTGACGCTCAGCCACCGCGTGCACGTTTGGCACATCTTCGTGCTGGCCGCGCTGCTGGGCGTAGTCAATGCTTTCGATATTCCCGGGCGGCAGGCGTTTCTGGTGGACATGGTCGGCCGCGAAGACCTGATGAACGCGATTGCGCTGAACTCCTCGATGTTCAACGGGGCGCGCATCGTCGGTCCCGCGGTGGCCGGCATCATGGTGGCCGCGGTGGGCGAGGGCTGGTGCTTCCTGGCCAACGCGGCCAGCTATCTCGCCGTGATCGCAGGATTGCTGATGATGGACGTCCGCCGCTACGAGCCGCCGGCGCGCACCGCCTCCGCGCTGGAGAACATCATCGAGGGATTCCAGTACGTTCGCCAAACCGCGCCGATCCGCGCGCTGCTGCTGCTGCTCGGCCTGGTGAGCCTGGTCGGCATGCCGTATGCGGTGCTGATGCCGATTTTCGCCGACCGGATCCTGCACGTGGGCGCGCGCGGACTCGGACTGCTGATGGGCGCCACCGGAGTCGGCGCGCTGCTCGGGGCGCTGACCCTGGCCGCGAAACAGGGGTTGAAGGGGCTGGGCAAGTGGGTGGCGATCTGCTCGGTTGGATTCGGCGCGAGCCTGATCCTGTTTGCCTTCGCGCGCTCGCTCTGGCTCTCGCTGGTGCTGCTGCTGCCCGTGGGTTTCACCATCATGGTGCAGATGGCGTCCTCCAACACACTCATCCAGTCCATGGTGCCCGATCACCTGCGCGGGCGCGTGATGGCCGTGTACTCGATGATGTTCATGGGCATGGCGCCGTTTGGTTCGTTTTTCGCCGGCGCGATGGCGGACCGACTGGGCGCCCCGATCACGGTGGCCATCGGCGGCGTGGCGTGCATTGCGGGATCGGCGCTGTTTGCCGCGCGTCTGCCGGGATGGCGCGCCGAAGCCCGCCAGCTCATCATCGCGCAAGCCGTCGCCGGGGGCGATCCGGCGCAGGAAATGACGGTACGCGGGATTTCGCAGAGGTAGCCGCCAGAATTCAGGAAACCTCTTTAGCCACAGAGGACACAGAGTAATTTTTCATTTCTTCTCCTCTGTGGACCTCTGTGGCTAATGTTGGGATCCCGAGAACTGAAAAAACACCCTGAGTCGCAAAGGAGACAAAAAAGGAATTCCTTTGCGATCCTTGGCGTCCTTTGCGGTTGGCCCGTCCCGCCTGAAGCTGAAGCCTATTTCAACCCAGCGCGCTCCGACGCCAGCTTCGCCAGTGCGGCCCAATCCAGCTCGCCCATGCCGCGCGCGACCGCGGAAAGAAAACTGTCGTGGATGAAGCTGGCCACCGGCATGGGCACCGCCGCGCCATCGGCCGCCGCCAGCGCTAGACGCACGTCTTTCAATCCCAGGCGCAGGCGGAACCCGGCCGGCTCCCACTTCTGCTGCGCGATGATGGTCCCGTAGGTCTTGTACACCGGCGCTGCAAACAGCGAATTGGTAAACACGTCCAGCATCGTGTCCGCCTGCGACCATATTTCCGCCCCAGGGAAAATGCTTCGCCGAGGCACTCGATGACCGAGGCAATCATGAAATTTCCGCTCAGCTTGGTGACATTGGCCATGACCGGCTCTTCGCCGACGGTAAACGTCTTCTGGCCCATGACGTCGAACAGTGGCCGGCAGCGCTCGATTGGCTGGTGGGGCCCGGCCGCCACGATGAACAGCTTCGCCGCCTCGGCGGCTTCCGGACGTCCGAACACCGGCGCCGAGACCATGATCTGGCCGTGCTCGCGGTGCTTGTCCGTCAGACTGCGCGACAGAGCAGCGCTGATGGTGCTCATGGAAACGTGAATCCCGCCTTTGGGCAGGCCCGAAATCAGGCCCCGCGGACCAAACACAACTTGTTCCAGGGCAGCATCGTCGGCGACCATGGTGAACGCCACGTCGGCTTGGATCGCGGCCGGGTGCTCGGCGACCAGCGCGCCCTCCTTCGCGAGTTCATCCGCCCTGGCGCGCGTGCGGTTGTACACCACGACTTCATTGCCGGCCTTCAGCAGGTTGCGGACCATGCCGCGGCCCATATTTCCCAGCCCCAGAAACGCTACTCGCATGTGTGCTCTCCTTCCGTCTGCAACGTTCAGAATAAATCACGGCGGCAATGCCAGGTTGCGCCGAGCCTGCTTCTCCCGGTTGCGGCTTGCCGGCGAGGGGTTCCTGCAATCGCGCTGTAAGATGTTTCGCGGATGGAAGCGGGAGAGTCGCCCTGGCGGACAACGCTCAACCTGTGACGGCCTACGCGGCGCGCATGGACAAGACCATGGCGGCGGTGATGCTCGCCGGCATGTGCACCTTCCTGAATGTCTATCCGATCCAGCCGCTGCTGCCTTATTTCCGGCAGCTTTTTCACGCCTCCGAGCTGGAAGTCAGTCTGACGGTGAGTGCCACGATTTTTGCGGTGGCGGTGACCGCGCCCTTTGTCGGTGTGGTCGCCGAACGCAGGGGCCGCAAGAGGGTGATCGTGCCGTCGCTGCTGCTGCTCACGCTGCCGACCGCGCTGTGCGCCACCGCCACCAGTTTGTACACGCTCATCTTCTGGCGATTCATGCAGGGCCTGTTCGTTCCGGGCGTGATTGCAGTGATGCTGGCCTACATCAACGAGGAATGGGAGGGACGCGGCGTGGGACGCGCCATGTCCGCCTATGTCAGCGGCGCGGTGATGGGCGGATTCCTGGGCCGCTTCCTGTCGGGGCTGATCACCACCCATTGGAACTGGCGCGCCGCGTTCGTTGCGCTGGCCGGATTGAACCTGGCGGGCGCACTGCTGGTCCGGGCGTGGCTGCCGATGGCGACCCGGTTCGTGAAGGCGGAACACATGTCGCACGCGCTGGCGGATGCGCGCCGGCATTTGCGCAATCCGCGGCTGCTGGCCAACTTCGGCACCGGCGCGGCGGTGCTGTTTTCGCTCGTCGGGTGCTTTACCTATGCGAATTTTTATCTGGCGGCGCCGCCGTTTCATCTGAACGCGGCGCAATTGGGCAGCATCTTCTTCGTCTACCTGGTCGGCGTGGTGATCACGCCCATGTCGGGAAAATTTCTCGACCGCTACGGCTTCCGGCGCACCGCCTTTCTCTACTGCGCGATGATGATCGCCGGACTGCTGCTGACGCTGGCGTCGTCGCTGGCGGTGGTGATCGCCGGGCTGACGCTTTTTTCGTCGGGAGTGTTCATCGCGCAGGCGGCGGCGACGGTGGAGACCGGGGCGATTGCTGGGCGGGCGCGATCGTCGGCCGCGGGCCTATACATCACGTTTTATTACCTGGGCGGCAGCATGGGTGCGGTGGTCACGGGATGGGTCTGGCAATGGGCGCGATGGCGAGGATGCGTGGCGCTGCTGGCGGCAGTCGCCGGCGTCAGCCTGGGGCTGGCGCTGTTGAGCAGCAGGCCGGGCGAGAAGCTGCATCCGGAAGAGGCGGAGATCGTGGGGGATTGAAGCGGGCTGTGCGTTCCGAGTTTACTAAGCGTGCGAACTACGCGGCAGATTTGCGCTTCCAATCACGCAGCCACTTGGAAAAGAAACTTTCCTGATCGGCGATCAGAACTTGAACCGCCGCCACGAACTTCCGCGGCGGCTCCCGCTTGGAAAAGAACTTGTCCACATGGTCCAACGTTTCTTCCGGGAGCGAATCGTGTGCGCTCAGCATCATGATCGGAACGTCCGGCTTGAGCTGCTTCATTCGCGATGCGACCGTGTCACCGCACATCTCCGGCATTTGGTAATCGAGAACCACGGCATCGACGTGGCACGTTGCGAACAGTTTCAGTGCCTGGTGTGGGTTAGTGCTAATCAGCACGACACAACCTTCTTGCTTCAGCAGAGCTTCACGTCCGATCAAGCCCTCCAGTTCGTCATCCACGCATAGAACAACCGGGTGCCGCATTGTGCCCTCCTGGCAGGGCGTTTGCCTGTTATGCCATACAGGAAGAGCACGGGCGTGGCCAGTCGCAAGTGCTTGTGAACAAGGAGACGACTTCAGTACTCGTATGTAATTGCTGCGCACCTCAGGGAAAAAAACAGGCACAAGCGATAAAGCCCTGCGTAACCGCCAGGCTACACAGGGCTTTCAAACTCTTGGTGCCGAAGAAGGGACTCTGTGCGGGGGTGCTCACCAGTTTCTTGCCGGCGTGATTCCGGCGTACCGCTCCCAACTACCGCGCCTGCATCGGCACGCGCTTATTCCGGCAGGCTTGCCATCTAGCCCTGGAGAAGTGCTTCGTTACGGACTCAATGCGGGCGAGCACGTTTTCTCAGAAATATCCCAAGGCGCAGAAGCGGAGCTTTTCTGCTGAAGATGCACGCCTCGCACCAGATTGGATCAAGGGCGAGAACATTACCACGGCAGAATACTTGGGTCGTACTTGAAATCTACAAGGCCGTCGCGGTAGTCGAGCTTGAGGTCGAGCTGATGGAGCATCCCAAATCCGAGAAATCCCGAAACCTCCGTCCCGATGCGGCGACTCACAGCGGAGAGGTCCAGCGTAATGATGTCCAAGTTCTCCTGCCGCAAGTGCCCGAAGACCAAGGTGGCCTTGGCTGAGCTGTAAACCTTGTTCACCTCGCCGCTTAGACCACGGACCCGCTGGCGGTTTTCCGAACCCACCTTGCTGACCTGCCGCCCCGCACGCAGAGAGAGCAAATTGATCGACGCGCCAGTGTCGAGCCCGAATAGCATGGGTTTCGAGCCGTTCACCGTAGTCTGCACCAGAATGCTGTGCCCAAAGCGGAAGACCTTCTCCCAGTTGGCCATCTCCGGCGCAACATACCGATCTTTGGGCAGACGCTGCGCGGGCTTCGGCGCAGGCGCGGAGCTCTGGCCCT
>DASWAR010000278.1:0-23301 GCA_036391015.1 Terriglobales bacterium | reverse complement strand
GATCCCGGAACCGCAAATAAGGCGCGTACGGTGGCGTCGGCCGGCGGGCAGGGGTCCGTGCACTGCAGCGACATGCCGCCGCCGCTGATCTCGGCCGAGGTTGCCGTGAAGCGGCGCGATCCATATTCGAGGGCGACCGGCACGGCAAGCGGAAGGCGAACATAACGCCGCAGCTCGTTCAACAGCAACAGGCGCGTAGAGTGGATCGCCTTGAGCGCCGCTTGACGGGTGACAGGTGAATCCAGATGAACATTGATACCGTACTTGGCCAGGCCGCGGATGTTGGCGGCCGGTCCGACCGTATAGACGACCATGCGCTTCTGCCAAGCCGAATTGCGCGCCTCGGCCACGATGTTCTCGACGATAGGACTGGTGAGAGACACCACGCAACCCTCCAGCTTCTCCTTATGAAGGATGGTGGTGTCGTGCGCAGCAACTACGTCGATGCTGAACTGGCTGAAGCAGTCACGGAGAATGTCCTTACTCTGCTGATCCAAAGGAAAGAGGGCGACCGTCGGCTTTTTCTTGGCCCACGGCGTACCATCGCGGCCCTGTTCCGGCATGATGACCACTCCTGCAACAACACGGCGCTGTTATGAGAAATTTTCGGAGGAGGAGCGGATTCTACAGCAGTTTCCTGGATAGCTGCACAGTTAGTTTTGCGCGAGGAATGGGCATCGTCGGATGCCAATTGTTGCTAACAAACAGCGCTTATCGCAAGTTATGCTGATGAATACGCTCTTAGCGCAGGTCAGGCCCCGTTTACCTAGCTGCCTGACAAAGCTCGACCGAACGCACTGGACATTCCTTGACGCAATTTCTTCTCGAACGTTGCGGACAGCATGATGGCTTTACCCGGGCCAGTGAGCGCGGTCTTTCGCACATGTTCAGGTATTCGGGTGCCCAAAGCTAACTCAAATCCAAGGCCGGGGATGTGGAACATGTGGTGATTTGTTGCGGTTGATAGCGGCGTCGGAAACCCCATGAGTGGGCGCGGCACGTTGGATACCCAGAGACTCATGGCAGCATTTCGGGGAAATGGGCCACGTTCCAGCAAAAAAACACCGTAATTGTTCGGTATACGGACCGAATCTAAGTGGCCCGACGACAACTCCGTGTAACCGCCACCGTCGTACAGCCGCCCGCCAAAATACGCTGGCTCCGAAATAGACGAGCTTTTCGACCTTAATCTCTGGAATATGGCACGCACTGAAGGCCAAGCTGTCTCCAACTTGGACAGGTGGGTCGTGTTTGGCCAAGATGTCACGAAGCCGGAACGGGTGACCAGCAAGCGAGCGGCAGCATTGCCTCAGCACCCAATCCTCACCGTTTTCTCGGAATCGCCGCTCACACGCCTCACAAAGCAGGTATTGACTCCATTGTTTCGAGCTTCGGAAAGAATGCTTTTCCGTAACGGCAATTGGATTGGGGTTTCTATCCTGATGAGCCATGCATAACCGGAACAAAGCGGCGGGCAAGAAATGACTGTTACACAGCAATGCCGCATTGTGGCACAACTCACATCGTTGGTACGGGCGGTTCGACATCAGCAATGCGCGAGTGCGGTTCGGGTATTGAACTCGCATTGTCAGAACAACAGCAGGGTATCACGCAGGGACAGCCGACCGAAGTCGAGGTGGTCTATTTCGCGGTGTGGTCGCACCGGTTCTTCGGCATCTCCGACGGGCCGATTACGACAATTCATCTTGGGACCGTTGTTCCTGACGAGAATGGACAGCGCCCCCTTCGGGGCTGGGGTTACGGTGATCCTGAAGGCTGAAGCGACCCGCATAAGGGGATGTCTACCGAGCAATTCCTGATTGCCGCAGCGAACCTAAGAATTCTCGCGCGCCTGCTGCTCGGACTCGGGGACGTCTTGTTCATGCGGATTGCGGTTGTAGCGGAAGGCAAATCCGACCAGGCCGAGCATCATCCCGATGGGCGGCAGCAGCAGGGTAAGGACGCCGCGGGTGATCGCCGTCTGCCCGTTGGTGCTGGCGCCTTTGGCCGAGGTATAGCACATGGCGCACTGACCGAACGCCGGGGCGGCGCCGAGGGCAAGCAGCAACGCGAGGCGGCACAACTGCGATTTCATCACTTGACTCCCAGGTTGAGGATGCGGAATGCGTCAGGGAAAAAGACGCACATCAGGACCAGACAAACGCACAGCGCGGCCATCATCAGGCGGCGCATGCGCGTGACCTCATAGCGCATGTGCATGAACCAGGAAATGATCAGGGACGCCTTGACGATGGAAAGGGCCAGCAGGATGGACAACATCCGCACCGGCTGCAGTCGCTCGTAGGCCAGCAAGACCTCGACCGCAGTGATCGCCAGCAGCACGCCCCAGACAATGTAAAACGGCGTGTGGCTGTGCGCCCGGTGCTCCAGCGCTACGGTTGTTCCGGTGAGTGCGTCGTTACTCATGCCGTCTCCTACACGATCCTGGTGGACATCAGGTACACCAGCGGAAAAATGAACATCCAGACCAGGTCAACGAAGTGCCAGTACAAGCCGCTGGTCTCGATGTCGTTGGAAGAAAATTTCTTGCCCATGGAGCGCAGCACCATGACTCCGAGCACCACCACGCCGATGGTGACGTGCAGCATGTGCAGTCCGGTGAGGGTGAAAAAGGTGCCGCCGAACTGAGGCGCGCCCCAGGGATTCTTGCTGGGCGTCATGCCTTCGTTGATCAGGCCGATCCACTCGCGGACGTGCAGCACGACGAACATGATGCCGCAGAACATGGTGGCCAGCAGCCAGCGGATGGCGCCTTTGCGGTTACCGTGACTGGAAGCGGAAACGGCCAGCACCATGGTGAGGGAACTGGTGAGCAGGAAGCCGGTCATGACGGTGGCATTGACGATGCTGGCGCTGTGAAACGGCGTGGGCCATGTGGGATTGGAAATGCGGCCGTAGCTGTAGGCAAACAGCATCGCTCCGAAGGTAAGCGAATCGGAAAGGATGAACAACCACATCCCGATCTTGTTGGAATAGGTCTGGAACAGCGAAGGCTCGAACTCGGCGTGCCCTACGGGCTGTTCCACTGCAACATCGGCCATGTTTTCAACCCTCAGATCACGCCGCGAATTTCAGCAGCGCAAAGATGTACAACCACAGAATCGCCATGAAGTGCCAGTACCAGGCGGTGACGTCGACCACGATGCGCCGCCTTTCCAGCGGACGCGAGCGGAACGCGGCCGCCAGCGCGTAGAGCAGGGCCACTACGCCGCCGAACAGGTGGACGGCGTGCACGCCGGTGAGCACGTAAAAAAACGAATTGCTGGGGCTGGTGGAGATATAGAAGCCGCGCCGCCCCAATTCATGCCACGCCATCAACTGCCCGGCCAGAAATCCGAGCCCCAGTAACACCGTGATCGGCAGCCACGGAACGCCGCGCACTTCATCGCGGGCGATGCCCGGCATCTCGGTAACCGGAGCAACGGCCGCCTGCGCGAAGGCCGCGCGCCGCGCCATCTCGATGGTGAAGCTGCTGGCCAGCAGCAGGCAGGTATTCAGAATCAGCAGGCCCATCGGCAGGGCGAGCGGCTTCCAATCGGTGACGAAGGCGTTGGCCGCCGGATCATACGAACCCAGTCCCTGGCGCACGATGTAGGCGCTGGTAAAGGAGACGAACAGCATCACCACGGCCACCAGGCCGACCATCAGGCCAAGGCGGTAGCGGCGCAGGCGGTCGCCAAAATCGGGATAGCTTTCGTCGCGTCCGCCGCCGCCGCCTCCGCCGCCAGTGCCGGGGAAACGAATGCCCGGTGGAAAGCCGGCCCCGCCGACCTTGGGATTGGCGACGGTGCTTTCACGAATTTTCAGTGTCGGACTCAAACTTCCCATAAAACCCCAACTTCAGTGCGAGCTGCCGACGTGCGCGGGATCGGTCTGCATGATGTAATCGCGCTCCGCGCCGGGCACGCCGTATTCGTACGGCCCGTTGTTCACTACCGGAACGTGGCCGCCGAAATTGTCGTGCGGCGGCGGGGAGGGAATGGTCCACTCCAGCGTGGTCGATTCCCACGGATTGATCTCCGCCTTCGGCCCCTTGAACATGCTCCAGAACAAGTTGATCACGAACAGGAACTGGGCGCTGATGGTGATGATCGCCGCGAAGGTGATGAACTTCTCCAGCCCCCAGAACTGGTGCAGGTACGCCACCTCCGTCAACTGGGCGTAGCGCCGCGGCCGTCCCGCCATTCCTTCGTAGTGCATGGGGAAGAAGATGGCGTAGGCGCCGATGAACGTAATCCAGAAGTGGAGGTAGCCGAGCTTGCTGTTCATCATGCGCCCGAACATCTTGGGGAACCAGTAATAGGTTGCGGCAAAGATGCCGAAGATCGCCGCCACACCCATGATCAAGTGGAAGTGCGCGACCACGAAAAAGGTGTCGTGCAGCGGAATGTCGAGCGCGGGCTGCGCCAGGAACGGGCCGCTCAGACCACCCGATACAAACAGCGAAACGAAGCCGATAGCGAACATCATCGGCACGGTGAAGCGAATGCGGCCCTTCCACATGGTCCCGAGCCAATTGAACGTCTTGATGGCCGAGGGCACGCCGATGGCAATGGTCATCACGCTGAACGCCATCGCCGAGTAGGGGCTCATGCCGCTCATGAACATGTGATGGCCCCAAACGAAGAACCCGAGCCCGCCGATGGCGAGCATGGCGTAGACCATCGCCTTGTATCCGAAGATAGGCTTACGCGAGAAAGTGGAGAGGACCTGCGAAGCGACGCCCATGCCGGGCAGGATGGCGATGTAAACCTCGGGATGCCCGAAGAACCAGAACAGGTGCTGCCACAGGAGCGGCGAGCCGCCCTGGTGCTTGATCATTTCGCCGCTGACCACCAACCCGCCGGGCACGAAGAAACTGGTGCCAAGATTGCGGTCCAGCAACAGCAGGATGCCGGCGGCCAGCAGCACGCCGAACGCCAGCAGCCCGAGAATGGCGGTGATGAACCACGACCACACGGTGAGCGGCAGCCGCATCATGGTCATGCCGCGGGCGCGCAGGTCGAGCGTGGTGGTGATGAAGTTGAGCGCGCCCAGCAGGGAAGCGATGCAGAACAGCGCGATGCTGACGATCCACAAATCCTCGCCCAGGCCTTGTCCCGGCCCGGCGGAGGGAATCGCGCTGAGCGGCGCGTAGTTGGTCCATCCCGATATCGGCGCCCCGCCCTCGACAATGAACGCGGCGATGATCGCCAGGAATCCCAGAAACGTGGTCCAGAACGACAGCATGTTGAGGATGGGGAACGCCATGTCGGGCGCGCCGATCTGGATGGGCAGCATGTAATTGCCGAAACCGCCCTGCGGCGCCGTGGTGAGCACGAAGAACACCATGATGGTGCCGTGCATGGTCAACAGCGCCAGGTACGTTTCCGGCTTGATGTCCATGCCCAGCACCTTCGCCCCCGGCCACACCAGGTGAATGCGCATCAGCAGCGAAAGATACATGCCGACGAAAACCGAGGTCAGCGCCAGAAAGTAATACTGGAGCCCGATGACCTTGTGGTCGGTGCTGAAAATGTATTTGCGGATAAAGCTGGTGGGCGCGGGATGAACGTGCACTCCGCCGTGTCCGTTTCCGCCGGCATGCACGACGGAATCTTGTTTGGGAGTTTCAGGATTGTGCATGGTTATTGCTTCTCCGCCACGTGCTGCGCCGTCCAGGCGTCAAAGTCCTTCTGGCTGACCACCTTGAGGATGCCGTGCATCTTGTAGTGCCCGAGGCCGCAAAGTTCGGCGCAGGCAATTTCGTAATCGCCCACCTTGTCGGGCGTGAAGTGCATGTGGATCATCAGGCCGGGAACGGCGTCCTGCTTGAAGCGCATGGAGGGAACAAAGAAACTGTGGATGACGTCCTGCGCGCGCAAGGTCAGGTCGACCTCGCGGTCCACCGGCAGGTACATGGTGCCGGTGACGAAGTCGTCCTTGGAAGCGGGGTCGGTGGAATCCATTCCCACGGCCGCTTCGCCGCCCGCCGAGGCGTCGATCAGTTCGGGCTTGGTGCGGCCATACTTGCCGTCGGGCCCGGGATAGCGGAAATACCAAGCGAATTGCAGCCCAGTGACCTCAACCTTGACCGAATCGCTTTTCGCCGGTTCGAAGCGCTCGGCTGCCCACAAGTGCGAGCCCGCGATCGCCAGCCCGAAAAACAGGATCGCGGTGAGCGTGGTCCACACCACTTCGAGCTTGGTGTTGCCATGCGAATAAGTAGCGGCGGCCGCTCCCGGGCGCTCGCGGTATTTCCACGCGAACAGACCCAGGCCCGCCTGCGCCGCGACGAACACGACGCCCATGGCGATCAGGGTGTATTGAAACTGGGCGTCAAGGGCGGGTCCGCTCAGCGACGCTGCCGCCGGCCACCACCAGGTCTTGGCCACAAAAAAGTAGGAACAAACAAAGGTGAGGAGCCAGATCACAACCAGAAGCGCAAGGCCCATCCTCAACTGCCCCCGTGCTGAGAGTTGACTTTCCGGCCGGAAGGCCCACCCCGTGGGCGCTTCCGCGGACAGCCGCGCACTATATCACACAGACAAGTGATGCTGCACACGTCCCAATGTGACGCAAAATATTTCGTGTGGCGGTGCTGAGAAACGCAACAGCGGCACAAAAAAAGGCCGGAGCTTTTGCCCCGGCCACTGAAACCCGAAACTGAACCTGTTCTTACGCTTCCGCCATCTGCGGCTTTCCGCTCCAGCCGTGCAGACCCTGCTTCAGGATCCAGCGCACGACGTTGCGGTTGTTGTAGTAGTAGCCGAGCACGTACTGGCAGGTGGAGAGGCAGTGCGAGTTGCACACCTTCTTCATCTCGTCGAGTTCAATGTTGTTGAACTTCGGCTCCCAGACCTTGCCCCAGTCGGTGTTGGCCGAGTACATGGGGAAGCAGGGGGCGAGAGTGCCGTCGGTGCGGATGACGCAGGAGTTGTGCCCGGCGCGGCAGTTCCAAGGATAGGTGACGCCGCGCATGAAGTCCTTCATCTTGCGCAGGTGGTCCTTGGAATTGACCATGATGTAGCCCTGCGCGTTCTTCTCGATCAGCCAGTCGAGCACCTCGTCCACCGCCGGCCAGTCGTCGGGGCGGATGTAGGTGACGTTCTCGTTGAGGTGCTGGAAGTGGGGCTGCTCGATGTAGGGCGGCTCGTTGATGTGCACGTCGCTGGAGATGCCGTTGTCGTGGGCGATCTCGGTGAGTTGCTTGACGTCGTCCAGGTTGTGACGGCACATGTTGGTGTTGAAAACGATCATGTAGCCGTACTTGCGCTGCTGCTGGACGAGATACTTGAACTGCTTCTCGATGCGCTTGAAGTTCTTCGCCAAGCCGGGCTTTTCGTCGATCGAGTCAACCGCGAGATTGATGGCAGCCACGCCGCGGTCGCCGACCCGGTCGATGAAGTCCTCGTTCATGAGGATGCCGTTGGTCGGCAGATACACGAAGAAGCCGTTCTTGGTGCCGTAGTCCACCACCTTGAGGATGAAGTCGCGGCGCAGCAGCGGCTCGCCGCCCATGATGGCGATGACGCGGCAGCCGACGTCTTTCAGCCAGTCGATGGAGCGGATCGCCGTCTCCTCGGTCATCCCCTTGACCTTGTTGTTGAAGGCCCAGCAGTAGTGGCAGTCAACGTTGCACTTCCACTCGGTGAACAGGTACGACAGCAGCGGACGGAACTTGTCTGGCATCACGCGTGATTGAGCGTACGGCACAAACCAGCGCCGAAATGCGCGCACAAAGTTATTCGCGTGATAACTTCCGGTCTGTAACTCCGGCATCGAGCCTCCTTGCGTGGCGTTCGGTTATTCAGGGGCCGCACAGCACCCTGGAAACGAGTAGCATAACGCAGTGAGTTAGCGTAAACCACGAAACGCTGCCGATTCGACAGACCAGCATCGTAGTGTGACCAGTGTAAGTTGAACGGCGCGATGGCGCACTGAACGGCACAATGTGTCGCAACTTGGCGCTTGAGTGGGTGGCGTATTCTTCTAGATTGCAGCGCCGCCACGCTTTGGCGGAGGGAGGATCAGCATGCGGGACAGCGTACAGGAAGACGAAAGACAAGATTGGAACCGCCGCTACCAGAATGAGTCGCACGCCACGTTTGAGCCCGACCCCTTCCTGCTGAATGCCTATGACGACTTCATCCAGCCATCGTTTGCCAAAGGCGGCAGCGCGCTGGACATCGCCGGCGGCATGGGACGTCATGCCATCTGGCTTGCCGAGCTGCGCTGGAAGGTCACGGTAGTGGACATCTCCGAAGTGGCGTTCGAGAAGGCGCAGCGCAAGGCCGAAGAACGCGGCGTGAAGATCAACTTCCTGGTCCGCGACCTGCGATCATTCGATCCGGGCGAGGAAAAATACGATCTCGTCCTGGTGTTCTTTTACCTGCAACGCGATCTTTATCCCGCACTGGTGAAGGCGCTGAAGCCCGGCGGCTTGCTCGTCTATAAAACCTACACGGAAGAGCACAAAACCAAACCCGCCAAGACGGTTCGACATCCCGAGTACTACCTGCAGGAAAACGAACTGCTGCACACTTTCCTGCGCTTGCGGGTGCTCCACTACCGCGAAACCGCGGAAGAGAAGGGCGTGGCGGAATTGGTGGCCCAGAAAAAGCAGTAGTTGGCAGAGCTGGTCTCGAAAGTCGGTGAGGGCGTCCTAGGTTAATCCCTCAGGGGCTAAAGCCCAGTATTCTTGCGGGTTCGGGGGCACGGCTGAAGCCGTGCCCTTCCCAAAAGCGCGGCTGACAGACCGAAACACCGATAGACCGATAGACCTCCCACGTGGCATCTTGTGGATATGGGCAAGCCGCGCCACGTCCACGGTCACGTACATCACCGGCATCCTCTCCTGAAAAAACACCCCGCGCTACGCAAGAACTACTGCTTCGGGTGCGGCAAAGACAATGCCGAAGGCATGCGCCTGAAATTCGTGCATAACGAAGCGGCGAAGCGGTTCGTGGCGCATTTCCGGCTGGGCAGGCGCTTTACTGGCCCGCCGCGGCACGCGCACGGCGGGATTATCGCCGCCATCCTGGATGAGGCGATGTCGAAACCGTCGAAGCTGCGCAACGTGCTGGCGCCGACGGTGGAGTTGACGGTCCGGTATCTCAAGCCGGTGCCGCTGGGCGAACGATTGACGGCGGCGGGATGGGAGGTGCGGGTGCGCGGTCGCGAGCACCTGAGGGCCGGCGAAATCCGCAATCAGGGGGGCGAGTTGCTGGCGACTGCCCGCGGCAAATTCAAAGCCGTGGATGCAGCCCGCATGATGCAGAAATTCCTGGGCAAGCGAAACCGCGGGTAATCGGAAGCGGGCTGCGGCCGCGGGCGCGACCATGTAAAATGGAGTGTTCCAGCAGACATCGAAATGCGCCAGTGCGCTTGCGAAGCGGCGGCGGCGCGCGAAGTGAGGGAAGTATGTCGGAAAACAATGGCGGCAGCGGCCTGCGGCTGAAGACCGGCCTGGCGGAGATGCTGAAGGGTGGCGTGATCATGGACGTGATGAGCGCCGCCCAGGCGGAAGTGGCGGAAAAGGCCGGCGCTGTCGCCGTCATGGCCCTGGAGCGCGTTCCCGCGATGATTCGAGCCACCGGCGGCGTGGCGCGCATGGCAAATCCAAAACTGATTCGCGAGATCATGGACTGCGTGTCCATTCCGGTGATGGCCAAGTGCCGCATCGGGCACTTCGCTGAGGCGCAGGTATTGCAGGAAATGGGCGTGGACTACATCGACGAATCGGAAGTGCTCACGCCGGCAGATGAAGCCCATCACGTGGACAAGCACGCGTTCACGGTGCCGTTCGTGTGCGGCGCACGCAACCTGGGCGAGGCCCTGCGGCGCATCGCAGAGGGCGCAGCCCTGATCCGCACCAAGGGAGAAGCCGGCACCGGCGACGTGGTGCACGCGGTGAAGCACATGCGCCAGATCATGACCGAGATGCGCCAACTAACCGTCATGGGCGAGGAAGAGCTGTCTGCCGCGGCCAAGAATCTGCAAGCGCCCTACGAACTGGTGCGCATGGTGGCCAAAGCAGGGAAGCTGCCGGTGCCGAATTTCTCCGCCGGCGGGATTGCCACCCCGGCCGACGCGTCGCTGATGATGCAGCTCGGCGCAGAAAGCGTGTTCGTAGGATCCGGAATCTTCATGAAGGACGGCACCACGCCGCTGGAAGTGGGTTACGACGAAAAAACTGGTGCGCTGAAGAATCCCGGAGAGCGCGAAGATGCGGAATTGCGCGCCAAGTCGATCGTGATTGCGACCACGCACTTCAACGACGCGAAAATCGTGCTCGAGGCCAGCACCCAGGCGAAGAGCGCGATGAAAGGGCTGGCGGTAGCGGCCCTGGAGGAATCGCAATTGCTCCAGACCCGCGGCTGGTAAGGCAGGCTGCGGGCTGCAGGCAAACGCAAGAGCCGGGAACAAGAAGAATGGCTCCCGAATTCTGGGAGCCATTTTTGCTTTGACCGCCCCTTTGTCCATCCGAGAATCCGCCAATGGATACTTCTGCAGCGTGTCGTGTCAGTGACTCCGGTGCCAACACTCCGTGCCGCAGCTTACATCGCCACTCAGCATCTCCATCGCGAACACATCGAAACCGACGCTTGTGATTTGGGGCGTGCGCGTGTGACGGACGATGCGCATCCCGACCCGGCTAATGCTAATCCCTAATTGCAAGAAAAAGAGCACCGAATTGCTCCGGCGCTCCTGGCTCGTACCCTCCCCCAGGTACTTCGCCCAACCTGCAGAAAACGTCATGGCGCAATGACACGATCTGTCGTCGCCGGCCGGGGCAGGGCAGGCTTTCAGTGCTAAACTGGCGGCCAGATCGCGTGGGGAATCACATCCTGGTTCGGAGTGGAGGCGCACATGTCATCGGGTGCAGGGGAATTCACGCATCGGCTGCGGCTGCGAACCACCCGCGCCGAGGACGCCATCGTGATCCGTTGCGCCGGACGCCTGACATCCGAGCACACCGAGCAACTGCGTGAGGAATTCATGCGCGTGCTGCCGGGCACGAAACGGATCGTGCTCGATCTCAGCGATCTCCGTCACATGGACAGCACGGGGCTCGGCAGCCTGGTGCGGCTCTATGTGTCCGCCAAATCCGCAAACTGCGATCTTCAACTCGTGAACCTGAGCCAGCGCGTCAGGGAGTTGCTGGGCTTAACCAACCTGCTGTCGATGTTCACCGCGTGCGGGCAGTACCTGACGAAGCTACCGTGAATTTTGAGGAACAGTCGGAATCGTGGTGGCCGGGCCGGCCGGTTGCAAATCGGCTTGCAGCGCCATGGCGCGAGGGAAATAGACGGTGAAGGTTGTGCCGCGGTTGATTTCACTATCCACGGCGATATAGCTGCCGGTTTGCTTGACGACGCCGAAGACGATCGCCAATCCCAGCCCGGTGCCCTGATTCTCTCCCTTGGTGGTAAAGAACGGCTCGAAGATGCGCGCCTTGACGTGCTCATCCATGCCGATGCCGGTGTCGGCAACGGCCAGGCTGACGTAGGAGCCACGACGCGATCCGGGATGCGCGCGCACGAAAGCTTCGTCGAGTTCGACATTGGCGGTGCGAATGGTGACGTTGCCGCCGTCGGGCATGGCATCGCGCGCGTTCACGATTAAATTGAGCACGACTTGTTCGACCTGGGTGGGATCGGCGCGGGTCACGCCCAGGTCGGGGGCAATCTGGAGTGACAGGCGATACTGCCTGCCCAGCAGGGCGCGAATCATGGTCTCCATACCGAGCACCAGTTTGCTGAGATCGACACGGCGGTCCGGTTGCGGCTGCTGCTTGCGGCTGAACGACAGCAACTGCCGCGTCAAGGTAGCGGCGCGTTGTGCGGCCCGGTCAATTTCCTCGACCTTGTCGCGCAGTGCGTCGCCGGCCGGTATGTAGTCCAGCAACAGCTCGCTGTAGCCACGGATGATGGTCAACAGATTATTGAAATCGTGGGCCACATTGCCGGTCATTTGCCCGACGGTGACCAGCTTCTGCTGCTGCGCCATTTCCGCTTCGGCGGCGCGCACCTGTTTCTCGGCATTGTGCGTCTTCTTGTCGGAGTACAGAGCGCGGTCGGCGCGATCCAGCAGGTCGACCGCGGTTTCGCCTCCCTTGTACTCTGCCCAGCCGGCGGCAAAGGTGATCGCAATATTTTCGCCCGCGTATTCGAAATGCAATCCGCGCAGGTGCAGCAGGACCTTGGGCACGCGGTCCGAGGTACACTCCGGCAGCAATACCAGGAATTCGTCCCCGCCCATGCGTACCGGAAGGTCGGAGGAGCGGAAGCAGCGTTTCAGTTGACGCGAAAATTCCTGCAGCGCGGCATCCCCCGCGGCATGACCATAGCGGTCGTTGATCGCCTTGAAATCGTTGAGGTCCAGCATCAGCGCCGTCAGCGCGTATCCCTGGCGCGACGCGCGGGCGATTTCAACCGGCATGTGCTCTTTCGCGAAGCGCCGGTTGTACAACTCGGTGAGAGGGTCGATCACGGCGAGCCGCTCGAAGGTTTCAGCCCGCGTTTCCAACGCAGCCATTTCCGCCAGTTGAGTAGCAAGCTGCTTCCGCAGGCGCTTGATCAAGATCTGCTGGTATACGACGGAGACGCTGAACAGCAGCACCAGCCCGAACAGTCCGCGAACCGCGGTGCCCAGCTCGAACCAGTAGAACGGATTATCTTCGTGCAGGATGCCGGGGAAGCTCAGGGAGAAGATGGCGAAGGTGAGCAGCAGCATGACCAGTACGGCGGCCCCCCAGAGCCACCAATCCTGGCGTTCCAGCCGGTGCAAGAGATATCGAATGTCAAGACTGACAGCGCGGGCATTGCCCGCCGCGCTGGCGGGGGCATTCCTGCTATCAGGTTCTTGCTTAGTCTGCACGGCGCACCCTCAAGTTTGAAAATATAACTCGAATGCCGCCAACATGGCAGGGCATAAGGGGTTAGCAGGTAAGATTCGTTCCTGCCTGGAACCCGGGGCAAAACGGGAACCAGCGCAGGGCCGCCAGGGAACGTAATTCTTTCCATCACGTCGGCAAAACCTACCAATCAGGCGCCGTGCATGACCTTGTAAGCCTCCTGTTTTCAGTGGAGGCGGAATGGTATCGGGGATGCTTTAGGACTTAGTAGACGAAGTGGCGCGCAACAGGGGCGCTCTTGAGAATAACTTTCGGCCAGAGAGTTTCTTGAGCGCCCCTTTGCATTTCTAGGCCAAAGCGAGCTTTTCTCCCAGATTAATGCCGGCGCGGCGGAACAGCGCGGCCACTACCTTTTCCTGCAATCGAGTGGCGTCGTATTCCACCCGGACTGTCTTTTCCTTCTCGTTGACCAGAATGCGCCGGATACCGTAGACGTCGCGGAGGCTGTCGATGGCGCGCATTTCCATCGGCCCGGGAATATTTCCGTAACGGTAAGCCACGTCAACCGCGGTCATGGCTGTTCTTGCCTCTCATCATCGCAGGGAATCATTGCCTGCACGCCGAGGAACACTATAACAGGCGCGCCGGCAGACAAAGTTGCCGGAATGTCTTGACCTTACACCTTGCTATAAGGTATAGACTTGGTGACATGAAGATCGGCGAGTTGGCCCGGCAAATTGGCATCAGTGCGCAGGCGGTCCGCTTCTACGAACGCGCCGGCTTGCTGCACGAACCCGAACGCACCCCCTCCGGCTATCGCGTGTACAGCGCGGCCGAGTTGAAACGCGTGCGCTTCATCCGCAAGGCGAAAGAGCTGGGATTTTCGCTGACCGAGATCGGCGACATTCTTCGTATGCACGATGCGGGGCAGGTGCCTTGCGCTCAGGTGATGGCAATCGCGGAGCGGCATCTGCGGGAGACGGACGCGGAGATCAAGCGTTTGCGGCGCTTTCGCGCCGAATTGTCAAGTGCGCTGGGCCGCTGGAAGCGAACACCGGCGCGCGCTGTCACCGGCAATGCCATCTGCGAGTTGATCGAGCGCACTATCGATGATAATCACTGGAAACCGGGTCGCGGCGCCGCCAAGCACGCCCGCGGGAATGGACGCGCATGAACGCCCCTGCGCTGGCAAAAGATCCGGTTTGCGGCATGAGCGTGGATCCTGCTCAGGCCAAGGCGACGGCGGAGCACCAGGGCCGCACCTATTACTTCTGCTGCGCGGGATGTGCCCGGAAGTTTACGGCCGAGCCCCAGAAATACTTGCAGAACCCTGCAGGTCTGGTCAGCCTGGGAGCTCCGACTGCCGCGACTGCTGAGAAACCTTCCGGCCTGGTCAGCATCGGCGGGCCGAAACCTGCACCGGTGGCAGCGCCGGAGCGCGATCCAGTCTGCGGGATGATGGTGGATCCGGCGCACGCGGCGGGTAAAGCCGAGTACCAGGGCAAGTCTTACTACTTCTGCAATCCGCGATGCGAGCAGCGGTTTCGCGCCGAGCCGGAAAAATTCCTGGCTCCGAAGCCAGCGCCGGCCGCCGCGCCTCCGGCCAAAGCGGGTGAAAAGCAAATCTACATTTGCCCGATGGATCCGGAGGTGCGCCAGGAAGGTCCAGGCGCATGTCCCAAGTGCGGCATGGCGCTTGAGTCCGAAATGATTGCCGCCCCCGCGACCAGGACCGAGTGGGTATGCCCCATGCACCCGGAGATCGTGCGCCAGGAGCCAGGCGCGTGCCCGATCTGCGGCATGGCATTGGAGCCGCGCTCGATCACCGCGGCGGAGCCGGAGAATCCCGAACTGAGCGACATGACGCGCCGCTTCTGGGCCAGCCTGGCGCTCACCATCCCGCTCCTCGTCATCGCCATGGGCCACATGGCGCCCTCGTTGCAGCACGTGTTTCCGCGCTGGATGCTGACCTGGGGCGAACTGGCACTGGCGACTCCGGTCGTATTGTGGGCGGGATGGCCGTTTTTTCAGCGGGCGTGGACGTCGGTGAAAAGCCGCCACGCCAACATGTTCACGCTGATCGGTATTGGCGTGGGCGTCGCGTTCGGGTACAGCGTGGTGGCGACGATCGCGCCGGGAATTTTTCCGGAAGCGTTCCGCGAACACGGCATTGTCGATGTTTATTACGAAGCGGCAGCGGCCATTACCACGCTGGTGCTTCTCGGGCAGGTGCTGGAACTCCGCGCCCGTAGCCGCACATCGCAGGCGATCCGCGCGTTACTCGATCTCGCGCCGAAGATGGCACGGCGCATCAACCCCGACGGCGCCGAAGCCGACATTCCCATTGACCAGGTACAACCCGGCGATCGGCTGCGGGTGCGGCCCGGCGAAAAAATACCGGTGGACGGCGTCGTGACGGAAGGCGCCAGCGCCGTGGACGAATCCATGATTACCGGCGAAGCGATGCCGGTGGAGAAGAGTGCAGGCGCGCGCGTGATCGGCGCCACCGTCAACGCCCTGGGGTCGTTCGTCATGCGCGCCGAGCGCGTGGGCAGCGAAACGTTGCTGGCGCAGATCGTGCGCATGGTCGCCGAAGCGCAGCGCAGCCGCGCGCCCATTCAGCGCATCGCCGACCGCGTCTCCGGGTACTTTGTCCCGGCAGTGATCTCGGTGGCCGCCATTACGTTTGTCACGTGGGCAGCCTTGGGGCCACAACCGCGCTTGGCTTATGCGCTGGTCAATGCCGTCGCCGTTCTGATCATTGCCTGCCCGTGTGCGCTGGGCCTGGCAACGCCGATCGCCATCATGGTCGCGACTGGACGCGGGGCGTCTGCCGGCGTGTTGATCAAGAACGCCGAAGCGCTGGAGATCCTGGAAAAAGTGGACACGCTGGTGGTGGACAAGACCGGAACATTGACCGCGGGCAAGCCCAAGTTGGTATCGGTGGTCGCGGCCGAGGGTCAGGATGAGTCGGAATTGCTGCGCATGGTGGCAAGCCTGGAGCGCGCCAGCGAACATCCGCTCGCGGCGGCCGTGGTCAGCGGCGCTCAGGAAAGAAATTTAGGGCTGTCGAACCCGGAAAATTTCAAGTCGCTAACAGGGCAAGGCGTAACCGGGCGCGTGGAGGGCAGGGAAGTTGCGATTGGAAACGAGAGGCTGCTGGAGGAACTGCGAATCACCACTGCCTACGACGCGGATTTCCGCGCGCGTGCCGACGAACTCCAGCGCTACGGTCAGACTGTTATCTACGTCGTTGTGGATGGCAGGCCCGCGGGATTGCTGGGCATTGCCGATCCGATCAAGTCGTCGACGTCGGAAGCGATTCGCAGTTTGCATGAAGAGGGCGTGCGCATCGTGATGCTGACCGGCGACAGCCGCCGGACTGCCGAGGCGGTGGCGCGCCAACTGGGCATTGACGAGTTCGAAGCCGACCTGCTGCCGGAGCGGAAGCTGGAAATTGTGAAGCTGTTGCAGGCGCAGGGACACGTGGTGGCCATGGCCGGCGACGGCATTAACGATGCGCCCTCGCTGGCGCAGGCCAATGTCGGCATCGCCATGGGTACGGGGACGGATGTGGCCATGGAAGCGGGCGGGATTACGCTGGTCAAAGGCGACCTGCGCGGCATCGTGCGGGCGCGGCGGCTGAGCCGGGCGACCTTGCGCATCATTCGCCAAAACCTGTTCTTCGCGTTTGTCTATAACTCGCTGGGCGTTCCGATCGCGGCCGGCGTCCTCTATCCGTTCTTCGGAATCCTGCTCAGCCCGATTATCGCGGCGGCGGCCATGAGCTTCAGTTCGGTGTCGGTGATTTCCAACTCGTTGCGCTTGCGGAATGTGCGCCTGTAAACGATGAACACAGCGTCACAGAGACACAGATAAAAGAAATGAACGACTCATCTGTGTGACTCTGTGGCTCTGTGTTATTCAGTTTCGGGCGAACAAATTGGGGAACTACATTTTGCTCAGGTAGGAAACGATCTCCGGCTGCGTCCAGTTCACCGGTCCGATGAACTTGCGACGCACCTTGCCGTCGCGGTCAATGATGTAGGTTTCGGGAAACTTGAATGTGCCGTAGACAGAGTTCGCTTTCTGGTTGGGATCGCGGACCGAGAGCAGGTCGATCGCGTGGTCCTTGAGGAACTTGTTGTACGCGTTCTCGTCCACGTCAACGCTGACCGCCAGAACGGTCACGCCTTTGTCGTGCAGCCGCGATTGCATCTGCACCAGCGACGGCATTTCTTCAACGCAGGGCGGGCACCACGTCGCCCAGAAATTCAGCACCACCACCTTGCCCTTCAGGTCGTGCAGGGCGACTGTGCGGGCGGAGTCCTGGAGGGAAAAATCGGGCGCGGATTCGCCAATGCGCGGCGGCCGCGAACCGCTGTAACAGCCGGTCAGCAACAACAGTCCGGCAACGATGATCGAGAGCCGCTTCACGTTTTTATGATACCCGATGAGGCGTACGATCAACATCATGCCACCGCACGCGGTCGGGTGACGGTGATCACGGTCACAGCGGTTGAGCTGTCCAGGAGCGCACAACCTGCGACCGCAACTTATAATTGCATCCTTAGCCTGTGACTACGCTGACCAAAAAAGAAGGGCCGGGCGTGTCGGTGATCGTGCCGGCGCGCAACGAAGAAGCCTGCCTGGGCGCGTGCCTGGATTCGCTGCTGGCGCAAACCGGCACGGATTTCGAAATCATCGTGGTCAATGACCAGTCCACCGATCGAACGCGCGAGATTGCCGCGTCGCGAGCGGGTGTCCGCGTGATCGAGGCCGGCCCGCTCGCCGCGGGCTGCTCAGGAAAATGCAATGCCGCGCAGTCGGGCGCCGATGTCGCGCGCGGCGAGTGGCTGTTGTTCACCGACGCCGATACCGTGCACCTTCCCGGATCGCTGGAACGCAGCCTGCGCGAGGCGCGCGAGCACCAGGTCGACCTGCTCTCGTATTCTCCCGCGCAGGAAGTCCATGGGCTCGTGGAAAACGCCATCATGCCGGTGATCTATGCGGAATTGGCGGCGACCTACCGCCCGAGAGACGTTTGCGATCCTGCCTCCGCCGTAGCTGCCGCCAACGGACAATACCTGCTGATCACGCGCGCCGCGTATGACGCCGCTGGCGGGCACGCGGCCCTCAGCCACACCTTGCTGGAAGATGTTGCCCTGGCAAAGGCAGTCAAGCGTAGCGGGCGGAAATTGCGTTTCCGCTTTGGCGGCGACGCGGTGCGGACCCGGATGTATCGCACCTGGCACGATCTACGCGACGGATGGACGAAGAACCTGGCGCTGCTGTTTCCCCGGACATTGCGACTTGCGGCGATCCGTGGCATCGAAACCCTGCTCGCTGCCGGCGGCATTGCCGCCGTGGTCGCAGGCCTCGCCACCGGAAATTATCTTTTGTTCGGGGCGGGCGCGGTGGTCGCGGTGCCGACTTGAGCGCTGTTCCTCCGCCGGGTGCGGAAGGCGCATTTCGGGCCGCTGGCGACCATGCTGTCGCCGATCGGACTGCCCATGTTCGTGTTCCTCCTGCTGCGCTCGCAACTCCATCACCGGTGGAGGAAGCAGGTGCGGTGGAAAGACCGGACGTATCGTCCTGCGACAGAAACGCCGGAAATGCGACAATACAAGGGCGAGGCCACCGCCGCCGAGCGGCACTAAGACGAGAAGGAGAGCATGGTTTACCTGACGCGCAAGTGCGAGTTTTCCGCGGCGCACTATTACCACAACCCGGAGTTCTCGCCGGAGGAGAACCAGCGCATCTTCGGCAAGTGCAACAACCCCAACGGCCACGGCCATAATTACACCCTGGAAGTGACGGTGAAGGGCGAAGTGAATCCGCGCTCCGGCTTCGTGCTGGACCTGAAGGAGCTGAAGAGCACGCTGGAGCGTGAAGTGTTGAGCGCGCTTGACCACCGCTTCCTCAACAAGGAAGTCCCGGAATTCCGCGACCGCATTCCGACCACGGAAAACCTGGCGATCGCCATCTGGGAGCGCCTGCACAACAAGCTGAACGTGGCGAAATTGCACCGCGTCCGCGTGTTCGAGACGCCGGATTTGTTTGTGGATTTTTACGGAGAGAAATGAAGGCACACCTCACCCGGCGCTACTGGTTTTCCGCTTCGCACCGGCTGCACAGCGACCAGATGTCGGCGGAAGAAAACCGCGCCACCTACGGCAAGTGCAACAACCCGTACGGCCACGGTCACAATTACGCGCTGGAAGTCACGGTCAGCGGTGCGGTGGATGCGAGCACGGGCATGGTGTGCAACCTGGTGGACCTGGACGGTTTTATGGCCCGCGAAATCCTGGCGCGCTATGAGCATGTGAACCTCAATAGGCTGCCGGAATTCGGGCATCGCGTGCCCACGACAGAAAATCTTTGCGTGGAAATCTACGAAATATTGCAGCGCGGCTTCCACCAGGCCCATCTGGAAAAGGTAAGGATGGAAGAGACGATGATGAACTCCTTCGAATATGCCGGGGGAGCCGAGGTGCGTCATTAACGCGAAGAAGGGACCCATGACACAAATTGCGGAAGCCACCACGCTGGCCGGCGCCGGCTACGCCGACCTGGTGCGCGAGATGCTGGTGCGGCTCGGCGAAGACCCCGACCGCGAAGGACTGCAGCGCACGCCGGAGCGGGTGCAGCGCTCCATGGAACACCTCACCAAGGGCTATCACGAAGACGCCGAGACCATGCTCAAGAGCGCCCTGTTCACCGTCAACTACGACGAGATGGTGATCGTCAAGGACATCGAGATGTTCAGCCTGTGCGAACATCACCTGCTGCCGTTTTTCGGCAAGGTGCACATCGCTTACGTGCCCAACGGGAAAGTAATCGGCCTGAGCAAGTTGCCGCGGCTGGTGGAAATTTTCTCGCGGCGCCTGCAGGTGCAGGAACGCATGACCACGCAAATCGCGGAAACCATTCAGCGCGTCATCGAGCCGCAGGGCGTGGGCGTGGTGGTGGAGGCGCGCCACCTCTGTATGATGATGCGCGGCGTGGAGAAGCAGCACTCCGCTGCGGTCACATCGGCGATGTTCGGCGCCTTTCGCGAGGAGCACGAAACGCGCGAGGAGTTCCTGTCGCTGATCCGGGCCAAAGCGGGCAACGGAAGCTTCTAACAACAGTTTCGAGTTTCAGTTTCAGTTTCAGCCGGACATTCAGGATTCCTGTAGGCCGGTCGCTCACGACCGGCTTTTTTGCTGTCGTGTATGCTTCTTACCTCAATGAAGCGAGGCAATCCAAATCAAACATCCGACGGCAATCCGCTCGCAGGGAAGGTTGCCGTCGTTACTGGCGCCACTCGCGGCATCGGGCTGGCGATTGCGAAGGCGCTCGCGGCCAAGGCATGCTCGCTTGTGGTAGCGGGGCGGTCGGAGCCAGCGTTGGATACTGCTCTTAAACAGATTATCGGGACTCTTCAGGAGGAAGTAGCGCGGAACCGTGAACACCGGCGCAGCGAGGGCCGCACCATTCCGGAGCTTGATGAAATCAGGCGAGCCGATCCTGAATTCACCAAGCTTCAGCTTGGGTACTTCGGCTACCCTGGTGATGTTCGGAGCGAAAAAGATGTGCGCGCGCTGTTTCGCTTGATAAAAAAGGAATTCGGGCGGGTGGACATCCTTGTCAACAACGCCGGCATGTCGCACCCGCTGCGTAATATCGAAGACCTGCCGCTGGAAACCTGGCGCGAGGTGCTCGAAACGAATCTTACCGGAATGTTCCTGTGCACCCGCGCTGCGCTGCCGCTGATGAGGAAAGGCGGAGTGATTGTGAATAATCTGTCGGTCGCGGCACGCGGCGTGTTCCCGGGCGAGTCCGCCTATTGCGCCTCCAAGCACGGCGCGCTTGGGTTCACCGACACGCTGCGCGCGGAGGTGCGCGGCCGCGGCATTCGCGTCATCTCGCTTCTGCCCGGCCCCACCGCAACCGACCTCTGGAACCAGTTCATGCCGGAGGCGCCGCGGGACAAAATGATGTCGCCGGAGACTGTCGCACGCGCGGTGATCGCCGCCATTAGTCTGCCGGAAAATGCGACGGTGGAAGAACTACGCATCGGACCGACGGCGGGAAATGTATAGGTGGTTCAGATCATCCGATCACCCGATCGCCGGATCACCCGATCGCCTACGAGTCGTAGCGGAAGCGCCGGCGCTGGGAAGGGAAGAGCTTGATCATGGCGATGCCGGCGACGAATCCCCCCACGTGCGCCCAAAACGCGATCCCGCCGCCGGTCTGGCTGGAGTAGGCGATGGAGGTGGCGGCGCCGCTGAGGAACTGCACCACGAACCAGTAGCCGAGCACGATCCATGCCGGCAGCCAGAGGAAGAAGACGAACAGGAAGGGAACCAGCGTCAGGACGCGCGCCGAGGGGAACAGGACGAAGTAGGCGCCCATGACTCCGGCAATGGCGCCGCTGGCGCCGACGCTCGGGACGTGCGAGGTCGCGTTAAAGAATGTGTGTACCAGCGTCGCCGCCACGCCCGACAGCAGGTAGAAAACCAGGTAGCCGAAATGACCCAGGTGGTCCTCAACGTTGTCGCCGAAGATGTACAGCACCCACATGTTGGAAATCAGGTGGAGCCACGACGCATGCATGAACATGGCGGTCAGCACCGGGATGAACGCCATCGCGGCGGTCACCGAAGGCGAGCCGCTGATCAAGGCGGTCACGCGGTAAGGATGGAAGCCGAAGACGTTGACCACCTGCTGAGCGGGCGCGGGCACACCCAGCCACATGCACAGGAACACCAACGTGTTGAGCGCCAGCAGAAAATAATTGACGTAGGGCGTGCTGTAGCGCGGGGCGTCGTCCTTGAGGGGAATCATCGAACTGAGCGGCGACCCCTGGGTTGACCAGACCGCCGTCCCGCCTTCACGATAACAGAGACACCATGAACGGGGTACTGGTTATAGACAAGCCGGCGGGCATGACGTCGCACGACGTTGTCAACCGCGTGCGCCGCCTGCTGAAGGAGCGCTCGGTCGGCCACCTGGGCACGCTCGACCCCATGGCGACCGGCGTGCTCCCGCTGGTACTGGGAAAACTGACCCGCCTGGCACAGTTTTATACCGGCGCCGAAAAGGTCTATGAAGGCCAGATCCGCTTTGGCTTCGCCACCGATACCTACGACGCCGAGGGAGAGGCCCTTGGGGCGCCGCAGCCAGTTCAAGTAACACTTGAAGTAGTGCGCGAGGTGGCGGCGAAATTTCGCGGCGAGATCCAGCAAACCCCACCGCCGTTTTCCGCCAAGAAAATCCAGGGTGTTCCGGCGTACAAGCTGGCGCGCAAGAAGCAAGAGGTAACGCTGGAGCCGGTGCGGGTGGAGATCAAGGAATTTGAAATCCTGAATTTCGATGGGGAACTGGCGGGTTTCCGCGCGCGCGTGTCCTCCGGGACCTATATGCGGTCGGTGGCGCACGAGATGGGGCAACAGCTCGCGCTGGGCGCCCACCTTGCGGCCCTGCGGCGCACCGGCGTGGGCGAGTTTACGGACGCAGACGCTTGCACGCTGGAACAGTTGGAGGCCGCCACCGTATTGGACGAACAGGAAAAGCTGCTGATCCACCTGCGCCGAATCCTCCCGGCATTTCCATCCGTGACCGCCGACGAAATAAACGCCAACCGCATCCGTCACGGGCAGACCGTCAACCTGCCGGAAATGTCACGCGCGCCGTTGGTAAAGGTGTTTGCCGGGCAAGCAGAGTTGATCGCCATTGCCAGCCGGGTGGCAGGCACGCTGTTTCATCCCAAAGTGGTGCTGGTCGGTTGATCCGCGACTCACTGCGCCCCCTGTCCATTCCAGCAGTCAAGCCGCAGGGATACGAGCCAGGTGTGTTACTGCTTGAGTGCGCCTGAGCGCAGTCTGCCGATGCGCCCCTTGGGACCCACAACGTAGGGCAGGGAAAGCGCGTTCCAATTGCCGTCGTCGAGCGGTTGCCAGGTCTTGCCGTCGTCATGGGAAATGTCGGACCCGTTAGTTCCGGCAGCAATCCAGGCTTTGGCGTCGGGGTACCAGGCGACGGCCGAACGATAGCCGCGTGGTGGCTGGGACGCAGCGGTCCAGTGCCGTCCGCCGTCGACTGTCCATGCGACAGTGCCCGAGGGTTCGTCAGGCTTCTTGTAGTCGCCGCCTACGGCGAGGCCGTGCTTCAGGTCACGAAATGCGAGCGAGAAAGCCCCGGATGAATCGCTGCCGCTCGCCAGTGGGAGCGACGCCTCCAGACACCCTTTTGTCTTGCCCCTGCCCGCGAGCAGAGGTGACAGCAAGGCCCGAGGTCCTCCTTTGCCACCGGTGCCGATGATGTATCTGCGTGACCCAAAGACAAACACTGACGAATTGCTAGCCGCAAAGGCAGCCTCATTGGCGCGAGACGCACATGAGGCATCGTCGATGAACCAGCCCTGTCCCAAAATCATGACCTGGGTGTAAAAG